>CAUTDF010000008.1:0-55306 GCA_963537415.1 uncultured bacterium
AAGACTGTTAATTAAATTTTTATTTTACTTGTGTTGCTATAATAAATATATGCTACTAAAAGTCAAGGGAAGATGTTGAAAAGAATATTACTATTCAGATTTTTTTAATTTCTGGCTTTTAAACTTGCTTTTCTCTTTGAAAAAAGTATAGTATACTCACTAAATAAAAAGAATATACAATGAATAATGATTTTCAATGTACGCTTGTCCTGATTAAGCCAGACGGCGTAAAAAGATTGTTAGCCCGCCAGATATTTTCTCGATATGCAGCTGCTGGTCTTACAATGCTTTACAAGTGGGAACCTATAAAGGCTACTCGTGAGCAGCTTGTTGAGCACTACGAGACGATTGATAAGCTGAAGACTAGAAAGGGTGAGAAAGTCTTTGAGGAGACCTTGCGTTATATGAGGTCTGGGTTTCTGATTAAGGCGATCGTTGGTGGTTCAAATGCTGTTGAGGTGGTTCGTAAGATAAATGGTGCGACAAAGCCTTGGGAGGCAGAAAAGGGCACGATCCGTGCTGATTTTGGATCCAAAGATCCAAATGGTCCACTTCTGAATGTTGTTCACTCCTCAGCTACACCTGAAGAGGCTGAGAGAGAAATTATGCTTTGGTTCTCTGATGATGAAGATGAGGAAGAATCAGAGTTTCGAGTTTTCGGAGTTGGAGGAGTAGATCATCGCTTTTATGGGGAATAGTCCATCAGCTTGCTAAAATGTGAAATAAAAACTCAATAAGTATTACTTATTGAGTTTTTTATTTGAAGGAAAAGAAGAGGAAATCTGATTTTATTTTGGGATCAGATTTTTATTTTTTATTTAAATCGGTTAGTCTTAAGAATTCTTGAACAAACGCTTCGGCTTCACTAGGAGAGGAGAGTTTGTCTTTCCCACATGTCATGAGATGAGAGCCAAGTAATGTAGTATTCATCTTTTTCAAAAGTCCAATGGTTGCATTAATCTGTTGGACGATATCTCAGCAATAAGTGTCTTCCTTGATCAGGGTATCAATTTTTCTGATCATTCACTGGACCTTTTTGAGATTGAGTGTAAGTGTATGATGAGTGGATGGATCACTATGGAGCATTTTAGACGCAAAAATATTAAAAGACTCTCTTTAAGAGTTTAAAGAGAGTCTATAGTTACTGCTACTTATTGCAAGAGCAAGTTTGAGAATTGTCTGTTTTGCAGTGTACACATGTGCAGTTAGATCCGCAAGAGCAAGTGTTCCCACAGTTACATGAACAATTTGTTTTTCCTGTCATTGATGTAGTCTATAAAATATAAATACACCACTACCATAGGTGATGGTGTAATAGTTGTATTCTTTTTTTAAAAAAATGCAAGAGATTTTTTTAAAAGTGAATAATCTAAAATAAAAAAAGAACCCTGATTTAAATACAAACCAGGGCTTTTTCATTGAATGGAATCATTAAAAAAATCACATTTTACATGAAAAAATCATCGTATATATAATATACAGAAAACACTTTATAAGTCAAGAGGAAATATTTAATATTTTATGATAAGGATTTTATCCTGACCAAAAAATTTAAAAAAAGCCTTTACAATACAGGTATTTTGAATATAACAACTTAAATGTTTTATTTTCCTCAAGGTATGCTACAACAGCTTTGTCCTTTGGTATCTTCTTCGCCAGAGATTGATCAGCTTTTCTTAGAGCTCGAGCAGATTTTCCCGTATCCTAAAAAGGCTGGAGTCTCTGTATCAGGAGGGAGCGATAGTATGCTTTTGAGCTATCTTTTAGTGAGCTTCTTTGTGAAAAAAGGTCGGAATCCAGATTTTTTATATTTTTTGCACTGCAATCATGCGGTGAGACCAGAAAGTGAATATGAAGCTCAGGAGCTCCAAAAACTCTTCCACTGATGGCAGTTTGAAATCATCAAAAGACAAGAAAAAGCTGATTCAACCGAGCAAAATTTGAGGAACCGAAGATATGCTGTTTTTCAAAAAAAGATGGAAGAAAAGGAGCTAGAAGTCCTGTTTCTTTGACATAATCTCACTGATAGAATAGAGTCGAGCCTGCTAAATATGATCCGTGGCTGTGGAATTAAATGATTTCTGAGTATGCAAAAGATAAGTTCTCATCATCTCCTTTGATGAAAAACCGTTGTGAGGCCACTTTTAGATATTACGAAGCAAGAGATTCTCAGGCTTTGCACTGAGTTATCAATTCCCTATTTTCTCGACAAGAGTAATTTTGACCCAGATATGAGCCTGAGAAATTTAGTTAGAAATCAATTTCTTTTCCCACTTTGAGAGCTGAAATTTGAAGATAAAAAAAATGGGAAAGAGAGAGAGAATCAGTTTTTTCAGAGTCGAAGACAAATCTATGCAGCATTAGAAGAGAGAAATCAAAAATCTAAATTGATCCCTCTTGCTCTCAATCCACTTTTACAGGTTAAAAAAGCCTTTCTTTGGCAGAGAGAAAAAGTGGGGAAGGTTGAAAAATCCGAAATTGCTCAGCTATTTGCTTCATTACAAATTCATGTTTCCAAATGAGAACTAGAACTTCGAGAGAAGCGATATGTCGATAAGGTTCAAGGTTATCGTGAATATCCGTGATGGAGAGTTTTTCTCAGCTATGGAGATATGTATTTTTTCCAAGTAGAAACAAAGTTCTGGGAAAAAATGCTGAATCAAGAGCGAGAACTTACAAAAGTTTGAATTCAGAATTTTTGACCTTTTTCTCTTGAGATCAAGGAAGATATGCTATGAGGAATGTTAAGATTCCCTAGGGAAAATGATCATTTTAGAGGGAAAACGCTCAAAAAACGAATGATCAATAGGAAAATTCCAATTTTTTTTAGAAATTCAGTTCCTCTTGTAGAAAAGGGCGGAAACATTATAGTTGTTTTTGATTCTTTAAGCTTTAGCTTTTAATATTCTAACTAATGGAGCAACTCCAAAACTATTGGGCGCAGTATCTCTCTTTTCAGACTAAGGCCTTTGCAGAGATACTGACTTTTACTGGACTTCCTGCTGAAACCTTGCAGATTATTGGTTGGGTTCTTCTCGCTTATGCTGTGCTTTTTTTACTAGTCTTACCGCTACATCGCTATTTTACTAGAAAAAAACTCTGACTCCAAAAATCTTTGGTAATGCAGATTGATGAGATGATCTATCTTTTGGCAAAGCATCAGCATTTGCTCAATCTTGATCTTGGGAAACTCTGATGAAATCCAAATATTGCTTTGATGAAAACGATCTTCTGAGAAGGAAAATACGACTATATCCAGAGCTGGGAGGTGATCCTTATGAATATTCACAAGGTTGAACAAGTCCTCTGAAGAAAGGTAATTTCGCTAGAAAGTGAACAGGCTCTTGCAAAAGAGGTGAAAAGCTATCACTTCACATCAGCATTTTGAACTGTTCTCAAGTGGATTCTAGGAATCTCTACTTTAGGAATCTATTTTTTGATTGGATAGGAGTTTTAGTATATCAGTAGTGAGACTTATGAGATTTTTGAAAAAAGTAATTTATCATCTGTTCTTGGCGTTTAGAGGGATTTTCTTTCTAGTCTTTAACTTTGTTTCTAATCTTTCTTTATTAGCTTCAGTTGTTGTATTTCTGCTCTATTTTTTTCAAGATAAACAAGCGAAAATACTGGTTCTAGGCTTTGCTTGTCTTGGTTTTTTCTTGCTGATGTACTTGCTCAAGCATTTTTATGATAAAATCATCTTCTGGGCTAAACCAGATGATGTAGAACTTATGCTTTTCAAATAAACTAAAACACAAAAAATCTGATTTTTTTTAATTTTATTAGGTGGAATCAATGCTTTCATTTTTACTCTATGGGATACTGGGATTCCAGGAGCTTAAACTCTCATTGCTGGAGCCAAATCAGGCATCAGTTGAGCAAGTGTATTCTGCAGAGTTGCAATCTTCTCCCTATGTGAAAATGAAAGGTGTCCCTTCAACGTTTACTACACTCTTTGGTGAGTATCAGGCGGCTACTATTCTCAAAAAATATAATCCTGATCTAGCTTTAACCCAGACAGGGAACTTTAATGAGATCGAGAGTTTCCGTTTCCCACTGATTTATCCAGAGCTGGAGGAGTATTTTCCACATACTGCGATAGAACTTCCAACTCGCCTTGATCTCACTCAAAAGGAACAAAATGTGCTCAAGAGTCAGTATTTGCTTGTCATTGCGCATACGGATTTAGAGAGGACTGCACTAGGATTTTACTATGATGGAAAACTCACGCTTGCAACCTTCATCTCAATAGGCAAGAAAAATATGAGATCAAAAGAAGGAATCTTCTCACTCAGGCACGATAGTATCTTTTATCGTTCACGCATGTTTAATGGTGAGCCAATGCCGTATGCGTTGCGTTATTCTGGACCATATTTTCTTCATCGAGGGGAGAGTGATGGAACCTACCGCTCTCATGGATGCGTTAGGGTGCCTGGAATCTATCAAAAGTGGCTCTATGAACATCTTCCAAGCTCTTGAGCAGATCTGCGCATTATCGTGCATAAACCTTACGAAATTACCTTATTCAAAAAATAAAAAATCAGATTTTTTCTTTCTTTTAGAGATTAAAAAACTATATTCTAAGTGCTTTATTTTAAAGATAACTGATGAAAACCTTGGCGATAGAAACGAGTTGTGATGATACTTCTTTAGCGATTGTATCCGAGGAAAATGGAAATTTTCAGGTGGAAGATATTCTTGCCTATTCTCAGATCCAGGAGCACCAAAAATTTGGAGGAGTAGTTCCTGAACTGGCTTCCAGGCTCCATAGTGAAAAAATTATCGCAATCCTCCAGAGTTTAGGGTTAGAGCATATCAAAGATGTTGACTTTATCTCAGTGACAACTGAGCCTGGACTCCCAGGATCATTAGTCGTTGGGAAAACTGTTGCTTCCTTGCTTGGAGAGTTTTATCAGAAGGAGGTGGTTCCTGTTTATCATATTTGGGGGCATGTATTTTCGATTTTGCTTGAGAGAAATATCCAGGATCTCAAGCTACCTATGGTAATATTAACCGCATCAGGAGGGCATAATGATATTTACTTGATAGAAGATCAGTCCTCTCAAACACCAAAAAAATCTGATTTCCCTCAGTGGGAGTATGCAGGGTTCAAGATCACAAAACTCTGATGGACGCTAGATGATGCAGCAGGGGAGTGCTTTGATAAGGTATCAAGAATGCTCTGAGGTCCTTACCCATGAGGAGTTTGGATATCTGAAAAAGCCCGCTTGTGAAAGCCAAATCCGCTTGTAAATTTCAAAAGGATATTCCTCGCTCATGAAAAATATGAATTCAGCTTTTCAGGGATGAAGAGTCAGGTTTCTTTTCTTTTGGAAAAGCTCAAAAAAGACTGAGTAGAGCTTACTGAGGAGCTGATTTGCGATATCGCCTATGATTTTCAGGAGGCTGTAGTTGAGGTTTTGGCAAAAAAACTAGTCCAAGCAGCAGAAGAATACTGAGCACAAACCCTCGGTCTAGCAGGTGGAGTCTCAGCAAATGAGAGAATATCAGAAGTCATCCGCCAGCTTCTTGATAAAAAAAAGCTCAAAATCTCCTTTCTTTCCCCAGTCAAAAAACTCTATTCAACAGACAATGGAGCGATGATTGGTGTGGCAGGCTTACTCGAAAAAAGATAAAAACTCTGAGAAGGGTCAGAGTTTTTTTTATTTGATATTCTCATAGAGAATACTTATTTTTTGATTGATGCAAGCAGTTTTTTACAGTGTGCCGATGGTTCGTATCCGACTTCTTTACAGTCTTTTAGATAGCCTAAGAGCGCCTTCTGGAGATCTTTATTAGAGTTAAGTTCTTCAGGTGTAACTGTTTCTCGATCTTTCGCCTGTCTCTCCATTGAGGCATAATTTGATGCTTCATATCAGCGTATTGCTGCCTTATTTTCGTTGATTACTGCCTTATTTTCGTTGATTACTGCCTTATTTTCGTTGATTACTGCCTTGTTTTCTTCTATCTCCATATCTAATTCCTCAGCAATTCCCTCTTGCTCTGCTATTGCTACTTCTAATGCTGCCTTCTTATAGAACTCATCCATATCGGTTATAGAATCAGTAGTTTGTTCATCAGCCTTTACTTCCACATTTTCAATCTTGTCCTTTTGCTGATCTGCTGTAGTTGAGTTTTGATTTCCGCATGCAGTTCCCATGAGTAATGTCCCAGCTAGAGCTACTCCGGTAGTAAGTTCCTTGATTTTATCCTTAAATGATGAGCTGTTTTGTGTGTTTGATGAGTTTGTGAAATTTCTTGTGCTGTTCATGATTTTTCTTGGTATGAAAAATAAAACAGATATACTATAACTATATTCTACTATTTGTCAAGTTAAGTTGCAGAGAAGGGCATAGTATTCATCTCACTCATCCCAAAGTACGCTATAGAGCTCAATTCTGAATTGTTTTCTTATCAATCAATATTGATTAGCTTCCACTCTCATTTTTCTAACCCATCAAGCGTCCATGCTCAGATCCTGAGCCTCTTGAGGTAAATCACCTCATTCCCAACCGCTTGGAGCATCCTTTTCACCTGATGATATTTACCCTCAGTAATTGTCAAAAGAATTTTTTTCTCCTCGATGTGTTCAACTTTTGCTGGTTTTGTCAGGTAGCCATCATCAAGTTTCACTCCTTGTCTAAGGGACTCACACTCCTCAGGAGAAATCGGGGATCTTAACCAGACTTCATACTCTTTTTCTTTTTCTCGTTTTGGACTGATGGTCTGATGAATAAACTGTCCATCATTGGAAAGGAGCAAAAGCCCCTCAGTATCGGTATCGAGCCTCCCAGCCACATGCAATAAATTTACATAAGGGCAGTCAAGCATTTGCTTTTTGTAGCTCAGATATCAAAATTCATCCTCATCAGAAGAAATATAGCCGGCAGATTTATAGAGAATAGCATATACCTTCTCCAGAACCTCAATCTCTTGATCATAAATCCTTAGTATTTCATGGCCAAAAAGTCTGAAGTCTGATTTTTTGATCACTTCTCCATTTACGAGGATCGCCCCAGATTTGCAGGCTTCAGAGGCCTCTCTTCTACTGACCAGTCCGAGATTCGCCAAATATTTATCCAGTCTAATCATCTTTTTTCTCCTCAGCTGATAAAAGTTTCTCGGAAACCTCCTCAAGTCAAACTTCTTTGAAAAATATGGTTCTCAGTTCTCCTTTGATATTCCCCTGAGCAAACTGATCCTGCGATATATCAGAAATCTGAATCTTTTCAATTGCTGTCCTTTCTAGTTGAATCAAGCTCCCTCAAACTCAGAGCTCTCTTCCCAGTCGATACCCAATACTCCTAATATAGGTCCCAGATCATACATGGAGGTCTAGCTTGAGTAGTGGAAAATTATACTCAAGTATCTTGTAGCTATAGATTTTCATTGGTTTTTCTTGTATTTCAGCCTTCCCTTTTCTTGCATCTTTATAGAGTCTCTTCCCATTTTGCTTTTTCGCACTAAAAGTCGGTAATGGTAGAAGAGGGCAGTCCTCATCAGTATAGATAATTCAATCCAAAAGAGCAGAAATCTGATCTAATCCTGGTGCTGGAATTAGTTTCCCATCTTTTTTGAGAAAAAGTGCCCCTGTAGCTTGATCAGTAATAACCTCAAATCTTTCTTCCTTTTCTCGGTAGCTGGCATCTCGCGTATCAGTGAGCAGTGAAAAATCTATCGTAGTTTCATAGCTCTTATCCAGTCCAATCAGCGAAGTCAGTTTTTTAGTCCCCTTCCCAACTCACAAAAGCATAAGTCCACTTGCCATAGGGTCTAGAGTTCCACTATGTCAGACCTTCTCTTGGAAGTGGGTTCTAATA
Organism: uncultured bacterium; assembly: GCA_963537415.1. Taxonomy (GTDB): domain Bacteria; phylum Patescibacteriota; class Gracilibacteria; order Absconditabacterales; family Absconditicoccaceae; genus HOT-345. The sequence goes on from CAUTDF010000008.1 coordinate 7,821, forward strand.
ATCTTCACAACATCAAAACTAGAAATTCAACAAGGTTTTTTGCAGGCAAGGAGCATAGTCTCTGATCGGGATAAAACTGCCTTGAGTATAGGAAAGCACAAGTTTTTTTCAAGAGTTCTTATGTTGGGAGCTTGTTCGCCTGAGATGATAAATACTCTTCTTAGTCAGACAAAATAAAAAAACTGACCTCAATTGTCAGTTTTCTTTTTTGTTATTTCTTATGCTCAATTTCTTATTCTCACTCGAGCATATATTTCTCGATAAATTCTCTAGCCTTTGTGAGCAAAATCTCAATCTTGTCTGCATCTGCGAGTTCCTCTTTTGTCAGATCAAGCTTTACACTAAATGGGCGAGTATATCCAGCCTTTTTTAGTTTTTTGATAAAGCTTGGGAGTTTGAGGATTCATTCTCCTGGGAGGAGGTGAGGTTTTCCTCCTTTTGACTTATCAGAGATATATACGAGAGCAAAATATGCTGAGAAATCATCAAGCTTATTAGTAAAGTTCCCTTCCAAGTCTTCTGTATCCATATTCGCGACGTCAAGCGCTAAGGCACAGTTATACTTTTTGACAATATCAACGACATTGCTAAAGCGATATGCTGGAATTGGCAATGCGAAAATATTATTGTCTTCTGGATTGATAATAGCAAAGTTGAGTGCAGGATTTTGGGCCTGATATTCTCAGATATTGTATTTGATAAAGGAATACGACTTAAAGTCAAAATACTTTGGTGCATTGATAGTAATCAGATCACAGTCCGTAGCCATACAGATATCCAAAACCTTATTCAGTTCTTTGCTATTCAAAGAGGATGAAGTCTGGATAGAGTAGACTGGTAGTTCATGTTTTTTCACAAGAGAGCGGACATAACCTTCATTCCATGCATCAAATCATTTCCATACCGCTAGATCGATTCCATCAAATCAGCATTTTTTTGCCATTTCAAAGATCATATCTAGTCCATAACTACTCATAGTATCAGTACTAAGGAGGATTTTATTATTCATTTGTATTTTTAGCTACTACAAATTAAAGTTTCAGTTTAAGTATAATCAAAAATCTGAATTTTGTCAATTTTTCTCTCTATTTTTAGTTCAAGATCAGAAGATTTGCTATCAAATATGCAGCTCCAATCAGCAATAATCCGAGTAGTGCGTATACGATAGTTTGTTTGAGATTTTTGAATGTCGCTTCATCATCAGGTTTAGTCAGCATAGTATAGGTCTGCATAATAATGATAATCAGCAATACAAGTGAGATGATTCACAGTGACCAGTTGATAACCTGAAAGAGAATTGGAATGGACTTTGGATTGAGAATATTTGATCCAACCTGAGAGAGGTTTTGTACAGTAGTTCCATCCTTGAGTACTTGTTCCTGTTTACCATAGACAGCTTCTACGATTTGCTTGGCAGCAGAGATGATAACAATCCCAATTGTTGTCCAAGAAATCACTCCAATCGCCTTTTTTTTCACTCCCTCATCTTGTGAGGTAATGTAAGTAAACACACGGGACATCATAATAATAACCAAAATCCCCAGTGAAAAATAGACTGCAATTTTAATAAATGGATAGAGAATCTTATCATACATATTTTTGATCAGCTCCATCACCTTTATGCCTTGAGGATCAGGAGAGCCAGTCTTCCACAGCGTATTAAAAACTTCATAACTAATATATCTGGCACTATACATAAATACAATTCCAATCATACCAGAAATAATCATTGTTATCCCTTCCTTCATCTTGTCTGGATTGGTAAGTATTGTGTACAGCCCAACCATCGCAATCAAGATTCAGATTACAATGATCACAGGAAAAAGAATATTGATCACCTTATTGATGATATAATCACTTGCTCCAGCTTTCATATCAGCATTGGTTGGTCCCTCATCAAGATGCTTACTTATGCTAGTTGTTGACTGAGAGATTGCCTGTCAAAAGTTATTAGTCACCACATCATTATTTGCAGATGTTGGATTCCCACTAAAGAGTAAAAACAGTAGTCCACCACCGACTAATCAACCAAAAAGAAATCTGATCAGTTTTTTCATTTTATTTTTATGCATAAAGATAAAAATTATACCTTAGAACTGTTTAAAACAAGGGGTGAGGAGCCAATGAGTAGCATCCTCCAAATCCCTCAGAGGACCGTAAGTCCCTTCCATCGTAGTACATAGCTTCGTCACCATCGACCTACCAATCAGAGCCCAATTAGTACGACTCATCTCCACTTCCAAGACCTAAAGAAACCTCATGAGATCATAGAATTTTGGCTCAGAGAGAGCGCTTCTTTACTATTTATCTGAGGATTCTTCATCTTTTGGTATAAAAGGGGAATGCTCAAGAGGATTTCTTCTACATAAATCTTGTAAGTCAGGTGAAGACTTTGTTTCCATCTCTGTGAAATACAGTCTTGACCTATCATCAGGAGTCAAACCCTAATAGCCAAGAGTCCAAGCATTACCCCAGGAATGTATCGTGTATTGCCAATCACAAGAGCAATGAAGATCAAAGCCCACCGTAGCTGTCCCTCTTTGTATCGCCAGGTTGGAGCCTGATAGTTATGCTTACGAAACCACGCAAAACTCGCAACTCATGGCAAAAAAGCCTTAAAAAGCTGAATCTTTTGTCCGTTAGTGAGTGAGAGTTTTGTACTTTCAAAAGGGATTTCATAGCCAATCAGTCCCATTCCTAGGATCTGAATACTGATCAATATTCCGCTCATCAAAATCAGCAATCCTTGTATTCGCTGGACTTCTCCTGCTACCAATATACCAGTCAATATGAGGATAAATATGAGGAGTCCAAGTGAGAAGTTCCCAACTTGGCACCATCAGCGGATAAAATTTTGCTCCTCTTGGGTATAGGTATCAGAGGAGAGTTGCTTTTCTACAAGCAATCAGAAAAACATCAGTCCAGAATAGGCCGCCACCATCACATTATTTTTGTAGTGGGTTTTTTCTTGCATCCTTGCTTGTAAAATAAAAGGTAAAAGTCAGATTTTTGAGTATGTTAGTTTCTCTTTTTTACATCAGTTGTGATAAACTGTTTTTCATAAGGAGAAGCCAATATCTGAACTCAAACATGCTGATTTCCAACAAACATCAGCCCTTCTCACACTCAAACTGAGATCAGTCTCTGTTGCTCAGCCTCTGATAGTCACAAAAGTTGATTGAGTGAAGCGATGGAAGTAACTGATTGCTTGAGCAAGAGTTGCATTGATGAGTTGGAGACAATAGGTTTTCCATATGGACTACGGATAAAATCTTCAATATCCTGTGAGATTGTCGTGATTCCTAGTCAGTATTTTCTTGCTCTTTTTATCAGACCAAAAAGGAAGTTCGCTGAAATATCATTCTGAAGCATAATCCAGGCTTCATCACAGACAAGAAGTCTTTGTTTCTTTACAGATCTGACCTTAGACCAGATAAAATTCAGAACATTGAACATCGCTGGTGTTTTGAGCGCTTCTTCTACATCTCTAATACTGAAAACTGTGATCGCATTATTGATATCAATATTAGTATAGTTATTAAAGAGTTTTCCAAAGGTTCCAGTTACATATTTGCTGAGTTTAAGTGCAATTTGTTCTCAACCATGCATTCCATTGAGTACATTCATGAGGTCTTCCATCAATGGTGGCTGTTTTCCTGTATAATCATCCATTTCAAAGCTAAATCCCTTGAGTGCATAAGTGTTTTGGAGGGCTTTGTCTAGCAAAGCTTCTTCCTCAGGGCTCAACTTACCAATCAAAATCTGAATCAAACTTACGAGATTCATAATCTGACTTCTCAAAAGATCTCCCTTCCCATATTCAATATCCTCAATCAATGGCGGCATATCAAATGGATTCAAAAACTGTTGTGATGAAGTGGCGATATTTACATAGGTTCCACCTACTTTTTCACATAATGCTTGATATTCGTTTTCTGGATCAATGACGATAATATCTACACCATTGAGCAAATATCTCAAGATCTCAAGCTTTACGGTAAACGATTTTCCGGCTCCGGATGTCGCTAAAATCACACTATTCATATTTGGAAGCTGAGAGTTGAATCTATCAAAAATCACTAACCCTCAAGTATGAGAGTTGATTCCATACATAATTCCTGTATTGGTAATCAAATCACTAGAAATAAAAGGAAAGCTGGCTGCAAGTGAAGAGGTCACAGCACTTCTAACGATCCCTAAATTATCCTGACAAATCGGTAGATTTGCTCAGAATCCTTCATCCATTCTATGGATCGCGTTTTTAACTCTGATCCCATATCCAGCGATTTTTTGTTCAAATTTTTTTCCAGTTTCTCTAAGTTTTTCATCAGAAGTATCGTATATTGTTGTATAATTTCAGAGTTCAAAGTATCTTTCCTCCTTGGTAGTCAGCTTTTCTCTGATCATTTCTACATCACGATATTGCTGTTCCACCTCTTTATCAATAGTGATCCCTTTTTGCATAGCATCTGAAAGCTCTGCCTTAAGCTGCGTAGTTTTCTGCTTCAGCATAGACTGAATCGCGCTATCGTCTTCTGGATAAATATAAAAACTCATGTCCCACTTGCAGTGAAGTCCCATAATATCTCTGGTCCAGAGCATATCAATATAACTTGGATAATCCTGAGTATAGTAGGTCTTACCTAAGATCCCAGAAACATTGAACTGTTGCATAGAAAACTCCCAGTATGATGGAGCAATATGTGACTTGTAGTCTGATAAAAGTGAAGTATAGTGAGTATCAACTTCCTTGATATATTGCCTCAGCTCAGAAGTCAGTTTTTTATCAGAATATTCACTATCTGGGAGCTGGAGCATTGCTCTTACCTGTTCTGCAAGGCTTGGATGTTGCTTGGCAGGAGAGTTTTCATCATCTCATAGATTGTTGGGAAGCTCTTTTTCCTCAGAAGTATTCTTAGGAGTAGGTGCAAGTCAGAGTTTTTCTAGTAACTTATCAATCCATGACTTCTTTTTTTGAGGATTATCCTGGGAAGTAATTGGGGTTTGAATAGAAGGAGAAATCTGACTTCAGATTGAAAATTGGCTATTAGTCGGAGAAACTCCAGCAACGACAAAACCTCCTCAAGGAACTTGAGCTGTATAGTTGATGTCGTATACGATATTCTGAAGCTTTTCTAGCATCCTTTTCTCACACTCTGGAATAAATAAATCCCTTTAAGTATAGTCAGATTTTTTTATTTGTCAAAAAATCAGCAAGAAAATCTTGTTAATTTCTCCATTTACAGGGAGTAAATCTTTCTATTGAACTATCTCAACTTAAAACGATATTGGATAATCAGCTGACAACCCTAGAAAAACATAAAAAATTAGCTTTCATCTCTGGTAAAAAATAAAGTATATTTTTATTGATAAAGTACTTGACATTGTCTTACTCTTCATTATATTATAGATGCTAGAAGAGATGAAAATACTCTCAAAAATTTAATTCTCAACTAATCAAACAGCAAGATGGGATTTTCTGTAAAGATGGACGATAAAAAGATTAAGGTAGATTTGGAGTGAACAAATCTCAAGGATATCTTGATCTATTGTAAGCCAAAAGAGAGGCTTATCCTCATGAAAAAGTACGGACTTGATGGAAGTAAAGAGCTCGCTCTCCAAAAGATTGGTAAAGAATATTCTCTAACTAGAGAGAGAGTAAGGCAAATAGAAACGCAGGCTTTGATGAGATTTAGAAGACTTATCATTGGAAATGAACTTTATACCAATGTTCTAGAGGAGTGCAAGAAAATCCTTGAGGTGCATGGGGGAATACTGGGTGAAGATGCGCTTATTGCAAAGGTAATCAATAAAAATCTTTTCAAATTCTCAAAATCAGAATTAAAACTGATTCTTGTATCAGATTTTGATATCACTTACCTCAAGAGAAATAAATATATCGATAAGGCTTTCTATGTAGAGCCACTCTACGAGGATCTTCTAACAAAGATCGTACTCTTTACCTTGGATCATTTCAAGCAGAGAGGAACAAGTCAGGACTTGTACGAGTTTATCAGTCTCCTCAAGGAAGAATTCCTTGATGATTTCAGAGATATTAGTTTCCTTAGAAATGATCTCTTCTATATCAACTTCTTCCAAGTTGTGAGGTCAATCACAGTTCTAGACTGAAAAATCTGACTAAGAGACTTCTCAGATATCAATCCAAAGACAATGAAGCTCAAGGTGCTTTATACTATGAGAAGACTCAATAAACCAATGCACTTTCAGGATTTGCCAAGCAAGATTCTTGAGTGGTTCCCTAATGAAAATATTAAACTCAATACTGTTCACAATGAGTTAGTAAAAAATGGAGATATGTTCGTAAATCTTGGGCTTGGTATCTATGGGCTCAAGGAGTGGGGATATCAGTGAGGAAGTGTTAAGGAGATTATCACTAGAGTATTCAAAAAATTTGATAAGCCAATGAAAATCCAGGATCTTATCAAAGAAGTGCTCAAGGAAAAAATGATCAATCCAAATACTGTAGTTCTCAATCTTCAAAAGCATAAAAAACTCTTTAAGAGAGTAGATAAAGGACTTTATCAATACATCTGAGAGTAAAAAATAGAAAAAACCTGAATGTAATTCAGGTTTTTTTGTTTATTCAAATGTGAATCAATCACGCTCTTAACTTACATTTGGCTCGATCATATAGTTGGGTTCTAGTCTCTCAACAGGATGAATTGTCAGTTCATCTCGGCTCAAAAAATGTTCAATATTACCGCTTTTTAGGTAGCATCAATCTATTCTAAATTCATAGCTGAGTTGTGATATTGTAGGCTCAAAATATGTCGTATCATATACCTGATCAAGCGTAAGATCTGGATACTGAGATGATAGTTGATCGATTTCAGATTTCTTAACTGTTGAAATGAGTCTTCATGATTCTAAATCCCAGAGCCAAACATTTAATCTCTGCCCAATATAAATTAATATCTTGCTTCCAATCCAGCCTTTCTGATAAAAAAGAGTGTAAAGTTCAAGTTTTGATAAAGAAAAAAAAGAAATCTGATTATCCTTGAGGGTTTTCAAAAGATTGAGAGCTAAGGTTCATACCCTTAGATTTGTGAATCCTCAAGGTCAGTTTAGCACTAGACATTCTCAGATCGCTTGTTCGCGGTCAAGATTTACCAAGACCTTACCTAGTTCTCTATCTACTCAGCTTCTTTCTAGGAGAATCTTTTCACTCGTTCAGTGATAAATAGCAATATGATCTGAGGAAATATCAATACTAACTCTCATCTTTCAATATAAAAACACTAAAAGTCAGACTTTAACTTATTTTCATGAAATTTATTCAAACATTCTTTGGAGATCTTCATCTCTAATCATCTGTGGTCCTCGCATCGGATCAAAGGTAACCTCAATCTTGACCTCATAGTCAGGCACTACAAGCAAGACTGCATTCCTTGTGCTTTCAATAATATAGTCCGCCATAGGACATGCTGGCGTGGTAAAACTCATCAAGATATCAACTCTTTCCTCTTCCTCATCAACTTTTACTTCATAGATAAGACCTAGTGTATAGATATCTACAAGAGGGAAGTCTGGATCATAAACGGTCTGGAGTGCTTGCTCTATTTTTTCAAGAAGTACTGGATTATTCGTCATGCTGAGGTTTTTTCTGTCAGGTAAAAATAAATCGCTGCATCAAGACAAAAAGTCCTAAAAACAGAATTCAAATCGCTTTATTCCACAGCTCTCCTATGATCAAGAGGACATTGATCAATGCATAGAGTCAAAAGAGAAATGAGCTTTTATATGCATCTTTCTGCATTTTTTCCTCAGGGATATTGAGTCCAAAGAGGACCTCTCATCCATAAAAAAGGAAATACGAAATCCCCCATGCACACACAAAAATCCCAATTAGCAATAATGCTAAAGCAATCTCAGGGTCTTCCTTGATATTAAGTTGAGTAAGGGTAATAGCCAAAATAACTCCTCAAAAAATAATCTTGATCCCAGAGGCAAGAGCATACATATTTACTGATCAGAGTTTTAGAATACGCATGAGTAGGGGAGTTAGGAGGGAAAATTAAAAGAATAGTATAAAGCTAACGATTAAAACTCAACATTTACAGTTTCTTTTTCAGCAGCTTGTTTTTGATTTTCTAGGATAGTCTGAGTATCAAGTTCCGCTTGAGAAGGGAGATAGAATGGGTTTGCTCAGGTTTCATAAATCTTATGATAAATAATCTCCCAAAGTCCTTGTCCAAAAATCATAATCGGAAATACAACCAAAGTCGACTGATATGCCAGCATATAACGAGCTGAAACATCAACACTACCAAAAGTTCACTTCCAAATAATCCCTAGAACCACAAGTGCAACAGCTAATCCCACTGTGCACCCAGCTAGTGATGATGCAGCATAGTTAGGATTTACAGCAAATTCTATCTGACAAAACGAGATGAAAACAGCGATTGCAACATAGAGTGCAAAAAGTACCACATCAGCACCTGCCGTATCCTTCAAAATTACGAAAAGCCCCATCATAATAGCGAAGAGGATTCCGTTTGTGAGGAGAAGGAGTCCACTCACTTTTCACTGATGAATATATTTTTGTGAAAAGAAAACTCAGTATAAAAGCACTAAAATCTGACTTCCAAAAAAGGTAATCATAAAACCAAGAAAGAGGAGAATCAGCCATGCTAACGGATGAGCCTCAGCTGTCATCGCAACTCCAGTTGATACGGTATCAGTCTTTACCGCAACTCCAAAAGCCGACATTACAACGAGCAAGATAATGCTCATCATCGCCCCAACTACAACTCCAAGAAGCGTCTTCCCAAGCAAACTTCGTCCAGAAATATTTGACGGAGTGTTTATAATTTTATCAAGCTTGCTCCTTTCTTCTTGAGCGATATTCTGTGGACGAAAATTCATTTTCCCGCCATCAATTCATGGAATCTCAAATTGCATTCCTGGTGTAAGTTCATTCATCAAAACTAATAACTAGCGAATAAAACTGATTTTTTCTAAACTTTGGATAAAGGTCAACCTATTTCCTTTATTGGTGCTGGTATAGGAGATGAGGAGAATTTTCCCCTGCATATCAATAGCGTATTGTGCTGCATACAGTCCAAGTCCTCTAGGATCCGTGACAGAATAGGTTTTTAGAATAGTTGAATAACGAGAATTCGGAGCCTGAATTCCAGATTTTTTTGTTGTTTCTTGGCTGATGGTATATCCGTAGAGTCTGAGCTGATTGAGTGATTGTTGCATATAGGAGACAAGCGGAACCTCAATACTAAACTGATCAATAATCATACTATCAAGAATTGCATTTTTATCCTGGTTGATTTCCTGATAGGTAGCGCGCTGATCCAAGGTTTTGATTCTTCTCATTTCTGGAACCAACTCTGCCTCCCAGCTAAAATCTAGTGTTTTGATAGATAATTGATGGGTGGTAACTCCACATCAGATCAAAAACAGACTTATTACTGTGATGAGTGTTCATTTCAAAGTTTTCCACATCTTTTCTGCTCTTTTAGATAAAGATGAAGAGCATTGCTAGTGCAAGTCCAACGATAATCCCAATGAGAAATGATTTTTTTAAGATATTTTCCTTTACCTCACTCATCTGTGCATCAATACTTTTCCCAGCCCAAATCAATGAGATCAAATATCCTACCATACACCCACAAAATAATAAGTATCCAGGCATCAAAATCATTCCAATTGTCGTAAACAGATACTCTCCAAAGAATAGTTCTCATCTAATGAGAAATACTCCCATAATCAGCGTGGTAAAATAGAAAACTCGTCTTAATATTTGAAAGAGGATTGCCATCAGCACTTTCATCTAAATGAGTAAAACGCTCTTATCGTATCTTTTCTGATTAGAAAATCAAGCAAAAGTCTGTCTCTATCTAAAAGGGATAAAATAAAAAAACAGACCTCATCAGGAGATCTGCTTTCAGATTTTTTGTCTTTTTTCTTATTCAATATCTACACTAGTCACTTTACCGTTTTTAACTGTTGCATTTACACGACCAGGTCTAAGGTCTGCAGTTAGTGCATTAGCTTTACCGTCTTCTTCAGCAATACGGAAATCTACTCCATTTTCTTTTGCTTTAGCCTGAGCCTCTGCAACGCTAAGACCTACGTATCCAGCTCCTTGAGATGCTCTATAAAATTCCCATTCGTCTTTTTCTTCTCCGTTTGCGAGTTTACAAACTCCGTATTCAGATCAGTCTTCATCCTTTTTGATCTCGCTAGTTCCTCACTGTGCTACACAGTATTCGCTTGCTGGGTTTGCAATCTGAGCTTCTGTCTCAGTTCCTGTTTGAGTGTTAGTGTTTTCATTATCAAGACACTTAGGTTCTGCATAAGTCTCACAGAACATTTTCGTACAAGCAGGTTCTCCACCTAAAGCTCTTGTACAAGTGTTACATCCATCAGAAAAGCTCTGACAACTTTCTGGAATTAGTGTTTTCCAACTGTCTTCATTATACTGTGAAGATGTTGTTCCAGAAGTTTGAGCTACATCTGGAGTGTTTTGTGTTGTAGGTCCACATCCTGCGAGAACAAGTGATGTTCCAACAGCAAATGCAACCATAGAAACGAGTTTTTTCATAATATTAGAAATAGAATATAAAAAACTGAATTGGTAATTGCGTTTCTCAATATTTTTGAGTGGGGAAAGTTATCTTAATAATAAAAATATTTTTCCAAAAATCAACCCCTAAAAGGATTTTTGATTTTCGCTAGTACTTAACTTGTGTTTTGAGCTAGGGGAAACTAGTTTATAGTCCTGAAAATCATCTCATTCTCTCCAAAGATGACTAAGAGCTCTTTGAAAATACATCTCACATCACAAAAAATGAAAATGTCAGGATAAAAAAGAATGAAAATAAACCAGATTTTTCCTTTTTTATCCAAAAATGGCTATACTTAGAGATGATTTTTATCTTTATATAAAGAGAAAAAACTATGAATATTCAGAAATTTTTACTTGGAACTTTGATCGTCCTATGAGGAACTCCGCTTTTTTGAGGAGGAACCTTTGCACAGGAGGAGCAATCCCTTTCAGGAGATGTTGCATTGCTCGGTTCAGAGCTCAGTCAGGATGCTGCATTCAAATCTGCGGTAGATGAAGTCACTTATTTGAGACTAAGTCTTTTTGATTTTAGGCAGAGTCTCAAACAAATGGATGCCGCTGAGAGAGAAAAAAATCAGGGAAAACTTGATCAGCAATATAAAGAAGCCAGAGTTGAGATGATTAAAGTGATTCATGATTTGGATAATTCAAGTTTGAGAATTACTAAGCTGCTTCAGCGTCTGTATGAATACAAGTTAAAATTAACAGAGCAGATTCAACAGCTCACTGAAACCAAAGGACACTTGGAAGTTTGAAAGCAATATCTCAATCAGCTTTTGTACATTGCGTACAAGATGCAGAGAGAGATTTATGATGAAAGCTGAGATCACATTGATGAACTCAAGGTTTTTGCAAAGACTAGTCAAATTCCTCAGCTCTTGGCTGGAAATGATACGCTTCAAATCTTGCTCGTTCAGATCAACGAACTCCTCAAGCAAGCGACAGTAAAAGAAAAAGAAAAAACTGAACTTATTTCTTCTCTTGTAAAACTCAAAACTGATTCACAAAAGGCGCTACTTCACTATAGTTCCGAGATTCAAAAACTTAAACAAAAAAAGGAATATCTTGCAACATTTATGCAACTGTATAAAGAAAAAAAACTAGCGATTGCTCTTCTTACCTGAGCAGCTGCTGAAAGTAAGTGACTCCACGAGGCGATCAATGAAATGGTCTCTACAATAGTTTCAAAAAATATTGATCAGACAAGTGGAATTCCAGAAGCAATCAAAACTCTCAATGAAAAAACAGACTCCTCTGAAAATGAAAAATCTCCAGTAGCATGGCCAAGTTATCCTGTTCGTCAGATTTTGACTATTTTCAAGGATCCAAGTTTTGAGAAGGAAAATGGGTATAAAAATCTAGGTATTGAGTTGGCGGTTGAACAGTGAACGCCTGTATACTCAATGAGAGATGGTGTAGTATATCATACTGATACTGGTTCTGGAGCGATTAGTTGGCTAATGATTATGCATTCAGATGGGTATATTTCAACATATGCATATATGAGTTCTATCGCTGTGAAAAAAGGGGATATCGTTCGTAGAGGACAATTTATCGGAACCAGTGGAGGTGAACCTGGTACAGAAGGTGCAGGATTCCTCTCAAAATCTGCAAATCTGACCTTCCAACTTTTCAAAGATGGGGTTGCAATAGATCCGCTAACGGTTCTTGATCTCAGTGTAGTTCAGGACAAAGAAAAAGTATTGCCTGAGGAATATAGACTCAAATATTTTAATGATCACTATGTCAGACCAATCAATGTAGAAAATCTGACCTTTATTAAAGGGGATACAGTAGATCAAAGAGCTCAGACTTTTTTGAATAATTATGCGGTAGGAGTGTATAAAGACCTAGCATTTTGGGATCAAGTAGTAGCAGGAACAAATATTGATAGAGATATGGTGATCTGTATTGGTTTTGCTGAATCAACACTGGGAAAATTCCTCGCAACAGACAACAATATCGGAAATGTGGGAAATAACGATAGAGGAGATCGTATTGCTTATGAAAACCCATATAATGGAGCAAGATTGATTCCTTTTACACTCAATAACCAGTATCTTGGAAACTACCATACGATTAAACAGCTCTCAAGATATGGAAACAGTGATGGAAAAATTTATGCCTCTAGTCCAATCAATTGGCAGAGTAATGTTCAAAAATGTCTCTCAAAGATTAAAGCTTACTATGTGCCTGAGGATTTCCCATTTAGAACTGGAGTAAATCCTAATACAAAAGCAAATGCTTGAGCAGAGCCACTCAAGACTGAGAGAAATACGCTCATGAGTGGGGCTACTCAGACAAAGCTTGCTGGAATTCCTGTAGCAAGCAAAAAAACTACAACATGAAACCAATAATCAAATATGTCTAGTAGAAAACTCTGATCAAAAACTATAAAAATTTGACAAAATTGATGAAATGACTATAGTTTAAGCTAATGTTCAAAGAAATCTGATTTTTTAGTCTTTTTTTCCAAGACGATGAGCAATAAAACAAAAACAAATTTTATATCAGCCTCTGTAAAAAAGGTACTTTCTCTTTCGCTTTTGGTGACTGGAGGTGTGGTGATGAGTAGTATGGCCCTTGCCCTATTGCTTCAAGACACTGCTAGCTCAAATAATGAGAAAGTTCAGGTATGAGGTATCCAAAGTAGAGTGCAATACCTGACTGGAATGACGCTCAGCTGAGCAAACAGCGATCGTATCAAGTTTGAATATAAAGAGGATACGAATGCTCTAAATTTTAATGGAGCAATGAATCTGCATGCCCTTGTGATCGGTAGTACGAACCAAGGAGCTACAGGATCAACAGTTATCGGAGGAAATAATAATGTTGTAAAGTGAAACTGACAAAATGCAGCCATTATCGGTGGTAATAAAAATACCGTAACAGATACTACGACCTCAATTATTGCTGGAGCAACAGGAAGTCATATCACAAATGTTCAAGACAGTGCTATCTTCTCTGCTGAGGGAACTATCATTGGCTCTGATAATACAACAGATACAATGTTTATCGTCTGAGGAAAGGGACATGTAGCGAGAGGAAGAAATACCAACTTTATCGCTGGATCAGAAAATATTCAAACTGATCAAAATGCTCAAAATAATGTGCTTATTGGAAAAAAAATTCGTTCAAATCAGAGTAATATCTTTGTTTGGTCAGATGGAAATACAGAGCTAACTCCTCAAAAGGGAAGCGCTTTTTACGTAAACTCAACTGCTGGTTTCGGTCTCAATACTAATAATCCACAAGCAGCACTTGATATTTCAAATGGAGGACTAGCGTTCAATAAAGTGTATCAGCTTTCTGAAATTTCTGATGTAAATATTGCAGGTGTACATACCGTAGTTCAAAAAGATGGAAAGCAGGGAGTCTGTGGATATAATGGATCAACTTGGGTTCCACTTACGCTGAATGCTGAGAGAGAAGGACTTTGTACAGCAAGTACGCAGTCTACACCTCCAAAACATGCAACGAGCACAATATCTGGTGCGGTGCAATTTTCAGGGCAACCAGTAATAACTAACGGAACAACACTCCTTCATCAGGTATGGTCTGGTGGTATGAATAATAATCATGGAGGATGGCTGACTCATCCTTGGACCTATAAGCATACAGGACCTCTTGATAATGGAGACTACAGATGTGGTATAGGATTTCACATGGGAAATCCTACTCCAGATGGAATGAAAAATACTGACTGTAAAGCCTGTTCTCCTATCACAAATCAGCGAGATTGGAGAAGTAATGGTAAAAATGATGATTGTGACTTTAGCTGTAAAGCAGGGTTTAAAAAAGTCGGAAGAACCTGTATAGCATGTGAGGTTGGTACTTATACAACAGATGGTACGGTAGCAAATAGCTGTGCAAGTTGTACAAATAAGCCTGCTAATGCTCATTATACAACTAATGGAACAAATGCTAATGCTTGTCAGTGGGCATGTGATGCTGGATATCACAATGTCGGATGAGCATGTAAAAAAGCTATTTGGCAAAAGACTGATACCTATACTTGTAATGTTGCAGGGGGAATATGGAAAGATGATAAAATAGTAACAACCTATCATTGTGCCCTAGAAGAAAATAGAGGAGTTTCAGTCCCTGAACTTATCTGTAGTCACTGGTGAGTAAAACCTAATAGCACAGAAGTGAAAAAATCAGATGAAAACTGTAATCCCCCTCAGTGGGAGACTACATGGGATTGTCCAAATCCAAGCTGTAATACTTCTAGAATTGCTGGAAAATGTGGAGGAGTAACAGAATCTGTAACGTGTACGCAATACAAGAAAGATAGAGCTGGAAATATCCATGAAAGAAGGACTCAATCTCAGCAAAAGGCATGTACAAGAGCATGTGAAACTGCACTATGTGGAGGAGCAAACGATGTAGCTACCAAATATCAACCAACTGCACTCTGTGCAGCAGGTACAGCCTCAGCTGTAGGAGGTAATCCAAGTGTTTGGTCATGGACATGTACTGAGCTTGATGGTGCTAAAAACTGTAGCGCTACTAAGATTCCACTACAAGCTGGAGTATGTGGAAGTTCACATAATATTATGCATATGTCGCTAGCTGCAGGTAGTGCAAATCTATGTGGGTATGGATCAGTAATCGGGTTTAATGAAAATGCTGCACTCTATAGCAATAGATGGAGCTGGAAATGTAGAGGCGATAATTGAGCTCATAATCAAGAAGTAAACTGTATTGCTCATAAACCTGTTCCACAAGCTGGAAGATGTGCACAAGCGGCAAATACTTGTACGGTAGGAACGCTAAAAGATCCAGTACCAATACCAAATGGAAGAAAGTGGTCGTGTCAAGGACTCTATGGAGGAACTACAGATACAAATTGTTCTTTGTGTGATCCAGGATACCACAATATGGGATGAGTATGTAAAAAGGCAGTGTGGCAATGAACTGATGCCTATACTTGTAATACTGCAAGTGGAAAGTGGAAGGATGATAAGGTAGTAACAACTTATCATTGTGGACTAGAAGAGAATAAAGCGATTGCAGCTCCTGAACATATCTGTAATCATTGGAGAGCAAAGCCAGCTACAACAACTGTAGTAAAATGAGAAGCAAGCTGTAATACTCCTCAATGGGACACAAATTGGGATTGTCCGACTCCAAACTGTAATCTCTCAAGAATCGCTGGAAAATGTGGAGGAGCAACTGAGGCAGTAACTTGTACACAATACAAGAAAGATAGAGCTGGAACTATTCATGAAACGAGAACTCAAGTCCAGCAAAAGGCATGTACAAGAGCATGTGAAACAGCAGCCTGTGGAAGTGCAAACGGTGTCGCTACAAAATATCAACCAACTGCACTCTGTGCAGCAGGTACAGCGTCAGCTCTAGGAGGTAATCCAAGCATCTGGTCATGGACATGTGCTCAACTTGATGGTGCTAAAAGCTGTAGTGCTACTAAGATTCCTCTCCAAGCTGGTAGCTGTGGATCTAGTCATAATATCAACCATAATGCATTAAATGCTGGTTCGGCAAACCTTTGTAATTATGGATCAGTGATCAGCTTTAATGAGAATGGTGCTCTGTATACCAACAGATGGAGCTGGAAATGTAGAGGAGACAGTGGTGCTCACAATCAAGATGCAAACTGTATTGCTCATAAGCCTGCTCCACAAGCTGGAAGATGTGCTCAAGCGCTAAATACTTGTATGGTAGGAACTGTTAAGGATCAGAGAAATATTGCCAATGGAAAGAGATGGTCATGTCAGGGACTTCATGGAGGATCTACAGATACGACATGTTCTCTTTGCGATAACTGATATATCTATGATTCAGTATCGGATAGTTGTAAGCCAAAGTGTGGAGCTGGATATACCTTGCATAATGGAATTTGTGTAAAGTGGAAGTGTGAAACTACCCCTGCTTCAAGTACTCCATGAAGGTGTGAGGGAAGTTATTCTGAAGGTGGAAAATGTTATTTTATAGATTATGGAAAGACAAAGACTGAGCCTAGTGAATTTACTCTTGATGTTGAGGATAATTGTCTGTATGCATCAACAGAAGATTTATGTAGGAGTGTGATCCGTTTTAGGAGAAATGATGAGAGTATTGAACAGCGACGATGATCTGCTGGAGGACACTATCGATTAGTCAAGTGATTCCAAACACCTTTTGATGAGCATTATGGATGGGATCCTATATGCAATTATTATGGCTTTTACCATGATGCTCCTGTGTGGGCAAACTGTAAAGGTACTGTAATTCAAGAACCATTCTGCTACTGGTGACCTAATACAGAGCAAAAATCTTGCTCATCACTTAATCAGACAGAATGTGGATCAAAAAGCTGATGTTATCGAAGAAATTGAACTACTACTCCTGGAACGACACAAAAGATCTGTATAGATGATCAGTGAAATACGAGACCTGATAGCTTCTGTGCAAATGCTGAAGCTAAAAGTTGTACAGTTCCCGTAAATGGGCAATGTAAGATTTACTCATGAGTATATATCTCTCAGCCAGCTACTTCTACAGCTAATGGGTGTGTAGCTGGAGAGTTTGAAGATATAGCTGATGATGGGCTCCATAAATGGAAGTGTAAAGGAAAGTCTTGAGGAATAGATGAAACTTGTTCTGCAAGGAAAAGACCAGCCCCTTCTCCTCTTACCTGTCCTACTGGATTTGTACTTAATAATGGCAAATGTGTTCAATGGGTCTGTCATAATAGAACAAAACCTGGAGCGCATTGATGTATTGGATCGGCGCCTTCCTCTGAATGTAAGAAAATTACACAAGAAAGTCTTTGTGAAAATTCATATGAGATGAGGGAAATTTGTACATCTATCGGTTTACCATGTATTGGTATTGGTCCTGAAATATTTATTACAAAAGAAAGAGCAGCGACCTTCCCGAATTGAAGCTCAGTAGGTATTGGTTATGATCCTTCTAAATGGATGATAGGAGAATATTACGGTGCGAACTGATATTTAGGATATGGTTGAAGCCTTAAGAACCCTGCTTATGCAGCAAAAGTTGGACCTTGTCAATGGTGAGAAAAAGAACAGATAGTTGTCTGTAAAAGTGCCTCTGGTACTATACTTCCTGATCAAAATTGTATCTCGCCAAAACCTGAAGAGGACGATGTTTGTGATCCTATAGTGCCGCCATCATCGACAGTCCCTCCAAGACCACCAGTTCCGCCTAAAAAACCACCAGTTCCTCCGTTAAACGGTCAATGTAAGACTTATGCTTGATCCCATACTTCTCAACCTGCAACTTCTAAGGTTACAGGTTGTCTAGCTGGAGATTATGAGGATATCCCTGATGATAGTGCTTGGAAATGGAGATGTAAAGGAAAGAATGGAGGATTAGTTGCCTACTGTTCTGCAGCGAAGCAGCCAGCATCTTCTGGATGTACTCCATGAACTACTCAAAAATGCTGATACGACTCAGGTGAGGATCCATGCCACTTTACTCAAACATGTAGGCCTGATAGAACTCGAGGACCATGTAGAAATCCTCACTCATGAAATCATGATATGACATGTAATTATAGGTGAGAAAGTGTCTATTGTGGACCAGCTGCTGTGGTTGATGAGACAACAAGAGATACTTGTGAGTGTTTTGATTGAAAGACATTCCAATGAGCTTTACCATGATATCCATGGAATAAAGATGCTGGATGAGAATTGGTAAGAAGACTTAATTTGTGGAATGGAAAATCAGATCCTTGTGAGTAAAACTTCTAAAAAAATTCTCCTCTATAAGGTATGTGAAATTCATAAAAAACCACCCATTGGGTGGTTTTTTTTATTTACTTGAGTATAGTATACTACATTTCATTGATAACTTCATATTTGATATCTAGATTTCCGAAAAATGAAAAATCAATAATCTTTTTTGCGGAAGCTGTTTTGAGTTTCATTGCTATTTCATGTAGGGTAGGACCAGAACCAACAAAGTCATCTATTAAAAGAACGGTATTGTAGTCAATATCTCCCCCTCTGATGAAAATAGTGTTTTTTGCATTTTGTATTCTCTCTTCAGGTCTCCTCATAGATTGTAGTGGAATGAGAATTTTACCTGGAGAATTTTTTACTAGAGAAATACAAGGAATTGAGGGACCTAAGAGTTCTGCTACAAGCTCTAAGATGTGTACTTTACGTAGCATGTAGTATTGAATAAATATCAAAGGTTGTTAAAAAGAATTCAAGATTACGACAAAAAAGAGAAATCAGATTTTTTAATTGTTGTCTATCTTGATATTATTTTAGAAAAACATTTATTTGGATAGAGAATATTTCCCAAATTCAGCTCGAGTATAGGCATCAGCATAAAAAAGCTCATCTAAGCCAGAATATTGATGTTTTATTTTAAACTGATTTGCGATGTTTAGTAAACGACATTGAGTGTGATAATGATTAATTTGTTGATTTATGGCTTCAAAAGAGCTCTTATCTTATCTTTGGGATTGAGATCTCTTTTTTGAAATCAAAGGAGAAAACTCGTCACTCGTTTTAGTAGGCGGTCATCATTATTATGCTTAAAAAAATATTAAGAAGTTCGTCTTCATCATAGGGAAATGGATTTTTATAGATAGATGAAAAATCTTTTTTTTTCTTTCTTATCCACTTGAGGAATAGGATAAGTGCTATGTGCCCCTGATCAGATCTTACTGATTTCTCAATTTTGAAAAAAAGCTCTTTGAGACATTTGTTAGCAGTTGGGTTGCTGATATTGAGTGCTTCAGCAATTTGAGAAAACTTTTCTTTCCCTCCATCTTGTAGTAGTGAACGAATTGCCTAGAGAAGATCATATGTTATATTTATTTTTTCTTACTTTTAGATAAATGTTTACTGTAAATTACAGTAAAAGTTTTATAAAAAGCAATTGTTTATTTATCTTCTTGATAGAAAAAACCACCCATTGGGTGGATTTTCTATATAATCCTTAGTCACATCGAATCCATTTTTGTTCTTTTTCCGATTCTAGTCATTGAAGTTCGCCTCTTTTTTTCTTTGGTTCTACCTTTAAATGAGGATTTGCAGAATTTCGAGCTTCTATTGATCAATAACTATGTGGAATACACTGTGTACCTCATCGCTCAGATGTACTAGACTCAGTTCCATTATTTAGACAGCATGCAAAGAAAGGATCATCTATTGTTATATTTTCATAATTGTAGGTCTTTACATGTTCTCTTCAATCAACTGTTACATATACCTGAAACAAACCTTTAATATTTCTATTACATAATGGATTCTTAGGAATTTGAGGTAGATCAAATTCATACTGTTGATCGGATGTTTGTTTCTCCAGCCTTTTAGAATATTCTTGTCGAGAGAAGTCAGATTTCTTTCAATCAGCAACAGAAGAAACTGTGTGAGTATGCTCTATTCTTATATTTTTTCATTCAGGATTTTTAATCGTAACATGAACTCTCTTATTACCTCAACAATACTCATTTCAATCGTTCCTCTCTTTAAGTGTTATTTCGGGAATATATTCTTTTTTAGTACTAGAACAGATCTCATAATCTCAACCATTCCTACCATTACATTTCCATTTCCGGTTACTACTATCATCTGGTGTATCTTCATAATCTCCAGCTACACATCCATTGCCTGTAGAGCCTGCAGGTTGAGCAGGATGATTTCATGGATAAGCTTTACATTGTCCATTGATTTTTTGGCTTGTTTTATCACACGAACTAATATCATACTCGGCAATTCCAGTTCATATCCATGATCCAGATTTGATATATAGCAATCTCAGCCATCATTTTTTTGGATAAGTGCTACGCATTTCTCTTGGAGAATTTCATTGTCACGCATTTTTCGGAGCTCACCATGTTTTTCCATCAGTAGAAAATGTTAGGTCAGTAGTTCATAGATTTGGATTACCATTAAGGTGGAAGTGTATTCAGCTACAATCAACTTTTGTAATTGTAATATTTTGCTCTACATCTGGAGAACAAGTTGGCTTACTTCATAGACTAGCACATTGAGAATCTGGAAGAGTATTTCACAGATTATCTATACAATTAACTTTTGCACTAGCTGGAGCTCAAGTTCATGGTGTTCGGGTACAGTTTTTAGCAGTACACTCAGATTCATGAGAAAGTGATGAACAAGGATGAGTTGAGGTAGTTGATCCCTGAGAAATTTGACATATAGAGTATTCTGCATTCTTTCCCTTACATTCCTCAAGAACTACTCCATTATAACCTCATAGCGTATTAAGTTCACTCGTGAAAGAAGATAATAATCTATTAGGAATTCCACAATAGTATGCTTGAGCTTCAACTCCACTAGATTTTGGATTAGAACACTCTGCATTGCTTAGTTTTTTACATAGCTCTGGAATAGCCGTAGGATTCCCATTCCAGAGAAGTCCCATACTACGCAACGTACAATAAGGAGCTGATAATGCTGTTTCTGTATAAGTTCCTCCACCGCATTGTCCTGGAGTATAAGAAGATGCGATTTTCTTACATTCCCACTTTACACACTTTCCATTACTTGATGTAAATCCAGATGGACATGTTGGTTGTTTAGTTGCCGAACATTCAGTTGAAGTTCCTGAATATTTACCATTACACTTCCACTTCCAGTTATTAGTATCATCGGCAATATCTTGATAATCTCCAGCTACACAAGCATTAGCTGTATCAGTAGCTGGCTGAGAAGCGTGATTTCATGGATAAACCTTACATTGTGCATTTACTGGAGCAGGCTGCTTAGAAGCCGAACATTCAGTTGAAGTTGCTCAATATTTACCGTTACACTTCCACTTCCAGTTGTTAGCATCATCAGCAATATCTTGATAGTCACCACCTACACAACCATTAGCTGTAGAAGTAGCCGGTTGAGAAGCATGATTTCATGGATAAGCTTTACATTGTCCGTTGATACATGCATTCAATCCCATATTTACAAAGTTTCATTTTTTAGCAGACCAATTCGCCCAATTACAGTACGGTTGATTTGCTTTGAAAGCTGTAGCACCAGAGAACATTGTAGTAAGATGAGCATCTGATTTGATTCAGATTTTCCATTGATCTAATGGTTGATTGAATGCAGTTGTTCCTCGGAATGTATTGGTTAGGTTTACATTATTATGAAGCTTGTTTCCCCATCCATTAAGTGGTTGGTTAAACACTGGATTGTTAGAGAACATTCCAACCATTGTTGTAACATTTGATATATTAAGATGAGCAATTGGTTGATTGAAGGCTTTTGACTCTCAGAACATGGCATCCATATTCCTAACGTTGCTAGTATTCCAGTTAGTTAGAGGCTGGTTATAGCTTGTTGTATAGGCAAACATATGTCGCATTGTATTTACTTTACTTACATTCCAGTTACTGATATCTTGATTGAAATTATATGTTACAGCAAACATATCTGCCATACTCTCAACATTGCTAGTATTCCATTTATTGAGTGGTTTATTAAAGGAGCTTGCTACAAGGAACATTCCATCCATGCGGATAACTTTACTTACATCCCAATAATTGATATCTTGATTAAATGCATAAGCTTCTTTAAAGGTATGTATCATACTTGTTACATTGCTCGTATCCCAATTTCAGATATCTTGATTAAAGGTATGATTATTCTCAAAAAGATTATTTAATTCAGTTACCCTCGTAGTTACAATCCTATTAGCAGGATAAGCATTTGCAGCAATCTTTTCTTTAATATCATCTTTATCTCTAGCAACATAGTATTTCTGACCTTCAAACATATATTCTTTTCCAGATTCTGCACAGGCAGCAGCTTTGATAGTTACTCCATTAGTATGTCTATAGATTGGGTTTGGACAGTCAATTTCACAGATATTAGTAGTAGTATTATACTTATATCCACTCTCACACCTTGAACAAGTTTTATTTGATCCACCATAGAGTCCATCACATGACCATCTGTCGCCATGAGGTATAGTTGTCTGTCCTGAGAGAGTTCCTGCAGAACAAGTATTTAGAGCTGTCCCACATGCTCCAGCAACAGCTGGAGGTAGTCTATTAGCTGAACAAGTCAGAGTTTTATTATTCTTATTTTTACAAGTCCAAGTCTTTTGTCCTGAAGTAGAACCATTCCAGAATGCTGGAGTCGCTTCTCCAAGTACTGAATCATCAGTACAGAATCCATTTGGCTGAGCCCAAGCCACATCAGAACCAAGATAAGTCTTTGCATTTGCTCAGCATTTTGGAGCTTTTACATTTTCACAGCTAACAGAACAATTTGAGTCAGGTTTTCCATTATTTGTACCAAGATCACATTGTTCACCAGCAGTCCTTATACCATCTCAACATCCTTTTCTGGTTGCAGTACAGGTTGGACCTCCTGATGGAAAAGATTCACAAGTCCAGCTAACCTGTCCTCCAAGTGCTGGGAAAGTTGGTTTAGCACCTGCATGTCCAAGTCCTCATTGACAGAAATCATCAGTAGACCACTGTGTTTGAGTAAGAGGGTAGTTGGTTGCTGCAGCACCACATTGTGCAGTGAGTGTTGTATTTTGATCATCACATACCTTTTGACAGAGATCTGCGATTTGTTTGTTTCCTCTCGTATATTTTGAAAGAGCTGAATTCTGATTACTTACTCTACCACATACACAAGTTACACTACCTTTTGTTTTTACAGAAATATAAGGGGAAGCTTGAGCAGGAGCATTATTTACTTCTCAGAGTTTAATTGCTCCGCTTACTGTAAGCTGAATTTTTTGATTATTTGAATTGTTGGTATTGATAATAAGACCATTATCAGCATTAACAACCATAGTATGAGCTGATGCGGTATCAACCTGTAGTAGGCTAGGCTTTCCATTAAAAACTAAAGCTCCACTTGCCCCTAGTACATTGATCTTTGATCAAACAGCAAGAGAAGCCTGACCAGCAGGATTGATTGTGATACTTTCACCTCCTAAAACAACAGAGTCTCTTGCTGAAACCGTAGAATCTTTAGCAGCAAGGGCGAGGGTATTATCTGCTTTTAGATTGGTATTTTTTGTAGCTACAGCAATAGCATTATATCCACTGAGAGTAGTATTGCTTGCTCCTCAGACAAAGGATTGCATACTTTCTCCTTCCACGCGACCGCTATTTGTCGCAATCAAAAACGCTCCAGAAGAAGTATTTACACTATTAGTACTTCCAATAATAGACGCATTATTTTGTAGTGTATTTGTTGCTTCTCCTCCAGCAAGATCAGAGGTTGGTGCTGACACAACCGTTCCGTTAGAGACATTAAGTCTGACGATTGAGTCGATTTCATTTGAGTCGATTTCATTATCCTTTCTTTCAAGGAAAAAAACCGCTTTTAGATCTGAAAATAAATCCTGATTGGTGGAGTCAATATCAAGCGCTCCATTCTGTTGAGCAAATACTCCTAGGGCAAAGAGTCAAACTCCTCCGAGTGCTCCTAAAGCCCAAAACTTAGCATGCTTTGATAGTTTCATTTTGTTTTAAGTGGATATAAAGATACTGTACAAAAAGTACTTATCACCCAAGTATAGCTAATTTTTCACATTTTGCAAATTATTTGATTTTATTTCCTTATCTTTCTCTTGACAAACAGGCTTTTTTATAACTTCTAGGATGTTGTAGATCTATTATAGAGTGCTATAGTATGAAAGTGTCTTCAGCGTGACTATAATTTTTGCTCCCTGCTAGGGGAGCTGGCGAGCGTTAGCGAGACTGAGGGGCTTTCAAAAGCAGCCTCGTCATTGCGAGCGATAGCGAAGCAATCCAGATACGCTTCAATCTTGATTTACTTTAATGGGACTTTAGTACTCAACCCCCTCTGTCCTTCGGACATCTCCCCCTATCAGGGGAGAAAACAAGTCATTGTAAATTTTGCTCCCTGCTAGGGAAGCTGGCTCACGTTGTGAGCCTGAAGGGTTTTCAAAAGCAGCCTCGTCATTGCGAGTGATAGCGAAGCAATCCAGGATAATATATATTCCTTTTTTGATTTTAATCTAGATCGCTACAATAAAAAAAGAAGAAAAATCAGATTTCTCTTCTTTTTTAAAAAACTACTTTTCTTTTCTATGTTTCAGATAATTCCTCAAGTTTGCAAAGATCTGATCAGGTATATTCCTATTTTTTACATCTCAGATCACCCAGTCAAATGCAATATCAAGCAGCTCTCAAATAATTTTCCCAGGCTTAAACTCAAATTCTTTCATGATATCAGCTCAAGAGATCGCCAGATCAGATTTCTTAAACTGCCCCTCAGAATTTTGGATTTCATCCAGAAGCTCCTTGAGATAGTAGGAGTCTGAGAGATCACTTGAATTTTGTAGAGGATTGTACATTCCTAGTCTATCAGCAATGTTGATATCAAGAAGGTTTTGAACTTTTTCATATCCTGCTTCAGACAGGAGTTTTTTGAGTTTTTTTGCTCGGCTACTAGGACTAGAAAGCAGGATCTCTCATGGAGTATGATGTTCTTTGATATATCGTTTGATCTCTTCAATCTCTTTATTTGAAAAACCTAGATTTCTAAAGTCTTCTTTCATTAGTTCTCCTGAACTAAATCTATGATTCATGGGTCCAGCAAGCACTTTTCTGATTTCTTCTTTTGAAAGATTGAGTCAGTACTGCTCGTATTGTCAAACCTTCCCAACATCATGATAGAGCATAGCAAATCTAACAAGATAATTTTTATTGATCTGCTGAAGATGATACAGTGTCAGAATAATATGAGCATAAATATCAAAGGGATGATATCTAATCGGCTGATCATAATGCTTGGTCTTTGCTAGCGCAGGAAAGAGGATTGGAAGCATTTCCGCTTCATCAATTAGTCCAATCAGTCCGAAAGGGTTTCCTTGAGAAAAGGATTTTACCAGTTCCTGATAGATTCTTTCTTTTGCGATAGAGGAGAGGAGTGCATGATTTCTCTTGATCGCTTTTCGAGTCTCGGTTTCAAAGTCAAAAAGTCTGATTTTATTTTTGGGATCAGATTTTTCTTCTTTTCTTCAGAGCTCAAGCAGTTTTTCATTGATTACATTCACAAATCTTAGTGCTCTTAGGAGTCTCAAGGCATCTTCCTGAAATCTCTTATCTGCTTCTCAAACAGTCTGTAGCTTTCTTGAAATCATTGACTGTAATCCCTTTGTTGGATCAATCAAAAGATGAATTCTGATTTTTTCTGAAAATTGTTTCTGCACTTCTCAATACTGATACCCGATTGGCTGAATATCTAGTAAATAATATAAGAAATCTAAGTCAATCTTTCCTTTTACAATCAACTGCTCTAGATAACTCTCCTTTTGTACGATCAAGACCTGCTGATTTTCAAGGTAGATAAAGCCCTCTCTCTCAAGGATTTTAACCAAAAGCTCATCGTCAATATTTTTTTCTGTTTCATAGGATGGAGCCTTGATAAACTGCTGGGAATAATACAAAGCATTAATCCTAAAGTCTCTCCTCTGAGCATCCAAAACCAAGCTATCAGACCAAAAAATCTGATCAGGATGGCGGGCATCTGCATATCCACTTTCTGCACGAAACGGTGTTAATTCATACTTAATATTCGCATGCGAACCATCTTCTAGCTTTGGAATCAAGGTAATTGTGCCAAATTTCTCAGTAATAAAAGTTGAAAATCCAGAAGTATTCAGATTTTCATAAATTTCACTTGGTTGTCCTCCCATTGTTAGGTCGATATCATCAGGATCCTGCACGATACCGAGTAATACATCTCTAATACATCCTCAAACCAAGAAAAAATCTGAAGTTCTAAGTACCTCAGTCAAGTCAGTATGATGTTTTGCTAATTGAGATAATAAATGAAAATGAAACATATCACTATGTTAAATGCTAATAAAATCAAAAGTCAGCTTTCTTTTTCTTTTTTAGAAAATGGATATTCTTTTTACAGACAAAAAAACAAAAAGCTGAATTCCTGTGGTCGCTTGTAGTGTAAAGATATATTCAGAGAATGCAAGCGATTTTCTGCTATAATCTATTTGCTGTAGAAATAACTTTAAATCTTTTTCTAAAAATGTAAAGAGCAATCAAAAATAATCTCATCTAAAAATTTGAGTTTTTTGATTTTTTCCGGTATGATTAGATAACGATTTATTTTATACATTATAGCTATGGTATATATCCCAGAAGCATTGATTGAAGAGATCGAAGAGCTCAAAGATCTCGGTAAATTTGATGAAGCAATTCAGCTCGTAAATAAAATTCTCTCTCGTGATCCCAGTAATGAAGATGCAATTTTGCAGATTGCTGATATTCAGTATCGTAGAGGAGAGATCGGAAAAGCTGATAAAGCCGTTGATTTTCTCAATGCTCAGAAAAAAAATAATGATCCACTTTGACTCTATATCAAAGGGCTTTTAGAAATGGAAAAGAATAACTGGAAAGAAGCCAGAAAGTACCTTTCAAAAGCTATGGAG
Organism: uncultured bacterium; assembly: GCA_963537415.1. Taxonomy (GTDB): domain Bacteria; phylum Patescibacteriota; class Gracilibacteria; order Absconditabacterales; family Absconditicoccaceae; genus HOT-345. The sequence goes on from CAUTDF010000008.1 coordinate 34,813, forward strand.
ATGACGAATGCTACCAACCACGAAATTCTCAGATGCTACGGACTCTGTGAATACTGGTATGGAAACAGATCAAAAGGTGTTGGATACCTCAAAGATGCCTTTAGTATTGACAATAAAGATGCAGAGGTGATCTACAACCTCATTCAGATTTATATTCTTGAGCAGGAATATAAGGAAGCTCAGCAGCTGATCTCATACTTCAATAAATACCAAGATTCACTCAAATTTGTAGACAAGCAGCTCGCTTTCTATCAAAATAAAATTTCTCTTTTTGAGAAGTTTATCAAAGCTAAAAAGCTTTTTCAAATCAGAAAATAAAAAAAATTCTGACTTTTCATCTTTTTTACCTTTAGTCCTTATCTCAAACAAATGAAAATAAAAGATTTTAAATTTAATCTGATCAAAAAGGATACGCAAACCCTGATCTCTGCCTATAGATGGCCACTTGTGATCGTAAGTGTTTTGATGGGCTTCTTGATCTTTATTATGAATGTATTTTTTGCTGGAGCAATCTATGGTCACCAGTTCAATTCAAGTATGAAAGATAAGCTTTGAGTATATATTTATATCAATGATGCTGTAGCTCAAGATGAAAAGCAAATCTTTACACTCAAAGAGGACCTTGAAGCAAAAGGATTGAGAGTGCAATATTCTTCTCAGCAAGATGCTTTGGGATTCGTTGAAAAGAGAGTTCCAGATTTGACTACTACACTCAAAAAATATCAGCTTAAAAATCCACTTCCTTCTACGCTCTACATTATGTACAATGATCAAGAGCAGTTTACTAGTATGAAAACACTATTAGAAAAAAATAAAAATCTGATTCTTAATATGAACGATCTCTCAGAAAATGCAATCAAAACGCAAGAAAAGAGAGTTCTAAATATCATCAATCTTTCAAACTTTATGCAATCATTCGGATATCTAGTCGTACTTGTAATGCTTGCTGCAGTGATCTGATTTGCAATCTTCTTCCTAAATGCAATCTTCTCTCATTTCAAGAGAGATATTCAAGCTAAAAAGCTTCTTGGAGCGACTGCCCATCAAATTGCACAACCATTCTTGCAAGTGATCTTTAAAACCTTACTCTTTGCATTTATTATCGCAGCTTTACTCTTGGTTGCAACAACCTTGCCTCTAGAGCATTATTTGCAGGTTCTCTTTAGCTTCTCATTGCTCAATCATATCGCAACAGTGATTTTTGAGCTTCTAGCTACAGGAATCATAGAAATCTGAATGATTATGCTTATTCTCATGGCGGTTTCCTACTGTTATGTGCTCCGTCTGCATAAACAACTTAAATAAACTTTAGAAAAATTAAATTCCTCCCCTCTAATTCAAGAGGGGATTTTTTTATCTAAATTTTTTCAAAAGACTAGCAAAAAATATGCCTAACTTCTCATTCAGAGTATCAACTGAACAATGAGTTTAAAATTGATCATCTCCTTTTTTTGAGATTTTTGCTTGATAATAGTCAGCATATTGCTAGACTTACAACTAATTTTTAACACGATAGAGAAAAATATGACCGTACTTGTAAAAATAGAAGATAGCTCTGGAACTGAAATATGAAGCTTTACAGCTGAGGACAATAAAGGTTTTGTAGAGATGGCTGCAATGCATGGGATCGAGATCCTCGCCTCATGTAATACTGGATTCTGTGGAGTATGTTTGTGTGACTGTAGCGGAGAGACCAATACTCTGAGCATTGATAAAATGGGAGAACATACCTTCGAACTCCCGTTTGATGAAAATAATAATCCGAAACAAATCCTTGCTTGTGTTGGTGGGATCAAATCTGAATATTTTGATGATGATCAAGAGCATGTAGTCGTACTCAAGAAAATGTACTAACTACCTAGAATAAACTCAATAGAAAAAACAAAAAAATCTGATTTTTCATTTGGTTTTTTGATATGACAATTATAGACTTTGAAAGGACCTTTTTATTGCTTTTGATCCAGCAGGACGCTTGAGCATTTAATACCTTCTATCTAAAAACTGTAGATATATTTTTTCGCTACCTTCAGAGTAGCTATTTTCTTTCTCAGCAAGATTGTGAAGATATCATCGCTGATTTCTATGTAAAATTCCGAAATGCAGTGGCAAAATACGACATCAATCAGCCTTTTTCTGCTTATGTTTGGACAATTTTTAAAAATACCCTCAAAGATGCTTTCAAAAAAAATAAAGATCTTCCTTTCTCACTGCTAGATAGTGATGACGAGGAATCTGAAAAATTTGAGGAAGGACTTGTTGATGAGGCAGACTACGAAGCGGTGCTTCAGCAAGATTTTGAACTTGAGCAAATCCAATCTGCAATGCAGGAGCTAGATGCCCTGAGTAGAGAGATCCTGTTTCTGAAGTATATTGAGCACAAAAGCAATACGGAAATCGAAGATACGCTTATGATTTCTCAAGATCTGATCAGACAAAGAATCTCTAGAGCCCTGAAAAAGCTTAGAACCCTTCTCAATCCAGACCCCTAAAATTCGCTGACTTAACAGAGCCATCTTTGAAAAAAGAAGAACTCTGATCTCAGCGACTTTTTTTTATTCTTTTATCTCAAAGAAACGATGAAGATTATTGGACTTACAGGACCAGCCGCTGCTGGAAAGTGAACTATTGTTGATTATTTAGTTAAGAAATGCGGTTTTAGGCATTATTCTGTCAGTGGTTATCTGACCGAAAAGATCAAGGAAGCTGGACTTGAGGTCAATAGGGACACCATGAGATATATGGCAAATCATCTGAGGTCTGAATATGGAAGTTCATATATTGTCGAACAACTTTTTGCTCAGGCTCAAGAAAACGGGCAAAATGCAATCATTGAGTCTATTCGTGCGCTCTGAGAGGTAGAAAAATTAAAAGAGAATACTGACTTTATCTTACTTTCCATTGATGCTGACCAGAGAACTAGATACGAAAGAGCTCTACTCAGAAAGTCTGAGAAAGACCAGATTTCTTGGGAACAATTTCTTGAACAAGAGAGACTTGAAGCTGAGAACTCTGATCCAAGTAAGCAAAATATCATTGCTTGTCAAAAACTTGCTGATATCCAGCTTAATAATAATTGAACTGAGGAAGAGTTGTATAATGAATTAGATAAGATTTTTTCTATTTATACTATATAAGTATAATGAGATGGATGCATCTTTGAGATTCCTTCAAACGAAAAAAAGATTATCGCATCAATCCGATTAAAGTTTTTTAATTCTTAAGATTATATAATATATGGAACAACATCTAAAAATGATTACTCAAATCGATCAGTATTTAAAACTTTTCCCAGAGGAAGAGCAGAGATTGGCTCACTTAAAAAATCAACTTCAAAACTCGGAAAATCTCTGGACGAGAAAGAATTTTAACGGGCATTTGACAGCAAGTGCGTATGTTCTCAGGTGAGATGAGCTTTTGATGATCCATCATGTGAATTTGGATAAACGGCTTGCACCAGGTGGACACTGGGAAAACTGAGATAATGAGCTTTTGGATACTGCAAAAAGAGAAGTTCTAGAAGAAACAGGGATTTCGCATATTCGTCTTGCTGATTGGCATCTGAAAAAACAGTTACTACCGATAGATATTGATACGCATCCGATCCCAGAAAATCCTAAAAAGCAGGAAGATGCTCATGTTCATCATGACTTTAGATATGTGTTTTTCTTGGATCAGGGGCAAGATATTTCGCTACAGCTAGAAGAGGTCTCATCTGCCGAGTGGAAGAAGCTCTCTGAAATCACCAAGGAAAACGGCAATAGCGGGATAGAAAAAGTCATAGAAAAAATCCAGCATTTCATCTTATAATTTGTCAATATATGCTACAAAAGGTGCTTCTTGGGCTACTTGCTGCACTTGTTGCTTTATTGCTGAGTCCGAGCGTCCGTTTTAAGTTTTGAAATCTTAATTCTGAACAAGAAAATCAAAAAACTGACCAAAATCAGACTTCTTTTTCTGATTTTGACGATTTAAAAAGGAAAATTGAATCTATCACGGGAAAAATTATTCAAATGCCTAATCCTAAATTTGTAGATTCCTACCTAGATTCTCTCTCATGAACAAGTACTATCAATATCCAAACTTATGAACTCACAGAAAAAAATATTAAAAAGTATCTTAAAAAGCTAGCTGAGGCAGGAATACAAATTCGCATTATGATCGAAAATCAAAAATATCAGCAATATCAAAATACCTTTAAGCAACTCCAAAAAGAGTATGCTGAGACGCCAAATATTGTTATAAAGTCTGATCAGCATATGAAAACAATGTATCTTCACAGTAAAATCACACTGATGGACAAGAGCTTCTGGATTCAGAGTTCAAATCTTACCCATTCAACTTTTGCCAAAAATCGTGAGCATTTATTCCGAAGTGAAAATCCTAAAATTCTCAAAAATCTGACTCAACTTTTTGAAAAAGATCGGTCTGGGAAAATGCTTTCTCGTTCAGATCTTCATCCAAACCTGGTGGTCTGCAATATTAATTGTCGTGAGGTGATTACACATTTACTGAGTTGAGCTCAGCATTCCATTGCTATTGAAACCCAGTATTTAACTGATCCTCAGCTCTTTGATATTCTCGCTAACCAATCAGAAAAACTTGATCTTAAGATGATTTTTTCCAATACTGAGAGTGTTTCTGACTTACCAAGCTACTTTTGAAATAACAAGGTAAGACTGATGAAAAAGCCCTATCTACATACCAAAATGATTTTGATTGACGATGAAATCTTGCTCCTTGGGAGTATGAATCTCTCTGCTAATAGTCTAGATAATAATAGAGAAATCTGAATCTTAATTAATGATCCAGACCTTATCTGAGAATTTAAGAAATCATTTGCTCAGGATTGGGAAAAGAGTAATCAGAGGTAATCAGTGTTTTTTTATACTTAGAAAAAGTCCGAGAAAACCATCGGACTTTTTTTAGAGTCTATCTATCAGATTTCGCCATTATTATACTGCAATGCTTTGGGGATATGATCAATATCAAACTTAATATACCACCTATTCGCAAAATCGAGTAAATCCTGTTTCTCCTGTTCTAGTTCAGTTGTAAAATGAGGATCTCTTTTTTTATCATGATATTTTATCAGGCGATATGCAAACATCTGATTCATAAAGGGCTTCATAATATCAAACATCAAGGTATACTCATCTTCAGAAAAAGGAATTAGGGAGAGGTCTGATAGTTCCTTACATTCAGAAAGCTTATTGCAAAGGAGAGTGATATCCTTCTTCTTAATACTAAGAAAATCAGCAATCAAATGTGCTAATGTTCCTACTGTTACTCTGCCAGAAGAAATTAATTTTTCCTCACCAGCATAGCTTTTTAAGGTAAGCATAATTAGGATTTTTTCTCTGATTTTAGATCGTGTACTTGAGTAAATGTATTGGTGCTTAATACTCTCTAGAATAAAAATATAAGCAGAAAAATTCTCTAAAAAATTAAAGAAATCTGAAATGATTTGTGTTTTTTTGGTCTTTTGTGTTTTCATGATTTATATATCTTTTTTTTATTATTGATAATAAGATATTACTTATTCAGCGAAAAATGTCAATAGGTGTTTTGATTGATTCCTTGACTGAAATAGGTATGCTAAAGCCCTAGTTTCATGGTTAATTTAATTATTGTAAAACTTCTCTATGGTTTTCCCTAGAGAAGTTTTTTTATTTGTGCTTGTATTTATGTAGGATTTATGTATTATGGGAGTCGTATGCATAACTAGTCCTTTGTGCATTTATGATTTGTCGTAAATCCCTGAGTTTTCTCAGGGATTTTCTTTTTTGAAGTATAAGTTGTTGCTATTCTTCTAATCAAAAAACAAGCTATCTTTTCCCTTGATTTCTTTGACTAGATAAATATACTACTTGACATATAAATAAAAAAAATATTTTATATGGAAAAAAATTTTGTAGACGGCTATCTTTCTTGTAAGGCTGAAGAATTCCTTCAGATTTTAGAGCAAAATGACTTTGATTTGCATGATACTTCAACAACATCAAATCGGATCAAGATGGATATTGTGGTTGCTGGTGAAGTTTATCTTCCAACAAATCTGGATAAGGCTGTGTGTCTAGAAGATATTATCTTCCTAGATGATCTAGTTATTGAAGATACTATTTTTCAACAAGATATCACACTTCGTCGCTGCTCTTTTAAAAAACAGCTAAACATTAGAGATACCTCTTTTAGCAAAAATTTCAGCTTTATTGCCTGCAAAGTAGCAGGTCAATGTAGATTTTCTAATCTACGTATCGAAAATGACCTTACTTTGAGAAGAAGTCATTTTGAGCGTCCAGTTGAGTATAGTAAGATTAATGTAGATGGGAAATACTATTCTGATGATTGCTGTCTTGAGGGATTAAAAGTTGGTCGGATTCCATTAGTAGAATCCAAACGTGTCTAATTATTTTATTCAAAAAAGTCCTAGTTTATCTAGGACTTTTCTTGTAATATACTATTCAATTGAGAGATAGTAACATAATAACAATTGGTTTCTTCCCTATTCGATGATGACAAAAAATAAAATATCAAAAAACTCAGAGTAAAAACCCTCTGAGTTCTCTTATGGCAACAGTTAAACATAATTTCTTATTGCCTTCAAAGTTGCTAAAATTTCTCTCTGAAAAACTGAGCTTTCAGTCTCATTTACAAAGATATCAAAGTCCTGAGCTTGCTTGATTTCATTTATCCTTCCCATCAAATGAGGACCCGCTTCAAAGAATTTACATAATCCACGAAGCCTAGTGAGAGGATCATCAGGATACATGTAGTAGTCTAAATATGCGTTGGCTCGAGCTCTATTTTTATCTTGAACCTCCAAATCCGTACTTGTATCTTTTTTTACTTCTTCGTAGAGAGCGGAAAATGATTCAGCATACATGTTTACATCTTGAGCATACATAAGTAGCTCAAGCTTTTCTTTTTTATACTTTTTCATTGTTATGTGATTTTTGTATTATGGGGATAATATATCTTTTTTCAAAAAAATGTCAAGAAGAAAAATCTGATCAATGTTCTTGATCAGATTTCTTATTATTTATTAATAACTTACAGATTAGGCAAGTTCTCCAAGATATTGATTGATTTTTTCTTGGTAGAATTCCTTTTTGTTCGCTCCGAGGAATCCTTCTTTGATTTCATGATTTATACCAATAAAAACTGTAGGAACTGAAGTGATAGCGTATTCCTGAGCGAGTTCTCCCACTTCATCAATATCAATTTTAAGGATCTTTACTTGTTCTGGATTTACCTCAGCAGCCAACTCTTCCATAATAGGAGAAAGCATCTTGCAAGGTCCACACCAAGTAGCGAAGAAGTCAGCAATAATCACTCCTGAAAAACTAGATAAAATCTGATCAAATTCAGCTTTTGAACTAATGTGTGTTACTGTCATATACTATGCATAAAAAAGAATAAATATATGAGGTGATACCTCTTTTTTTGTGGCTTTCAGAGATTCTTTTGCTTCTCTAAAAGACCATCTTCAAGTCTAGCTATCCTTCTAGTAAAATCAAGTCTATTGCATATTTTTACAAAAAAAGAGAAAAGTCAGGTTTCTCTTTTGTTTGTCTATTTTCCACTCTTTATCTCTCGAGCTCTGCGAGGATTTTCTGCTGAATTTCTAGCATTTCGCTTTCACTGAGTTCTAGAGTCTGCGTTTTTCTAATATCTTCCATGCTTTCAGAAGGCACGAGATGTAAATGCGTATGCGGAACATCCCATCCAGCGATTACCAGTTGAGTTCTCTTGCTTCACATTGATCTATCCAAAGCGAGCGCAATCTTCTGAGCAACAAGGAAGAGCTCTTGTGCATAATCAGCAGGAACTTGAGCAAAATAATCAACTTCAATCTTAGGAACAAGTAGGGTATGCCCTTTGGTAAGCGGATGAATATCCAAAAACGCAAAGACCTTCTCATTTTCATAAATCTTGTAGCAAGGGATTTCTCCAGCGATAATACGAGAAAAAATTGACATTTTTGAGGTAATTAAGAGAATAAAAACCAGATTTTTTTATCTTTTTTTACATTGTGTGGTTGGATCTGTGATCTCATCACAAAAAGGAACATTATCTGAGGTTTTTGTGCTCGAATGTTCGATATCACTACCAGTAAACGTATATTGACATACCTGATTTGATATCCACGTGTTCATTGGATTTTCAACGAGCTCCTCATCAATAGTTTCACTAATATGTGTCCCAGAAGTACTTACTGTAGCTGAAGTAGAGAAGTTTCAGCTTGATTTTAGATATTTTTCCCAGTAGAGCGCTAGCTGCTTTTGCTCTTTCTCATCTAAGATACAATCAATTTTTGCTGAGAGAGAAGGTTCTGGTAGCTCCTGAGAAAATGAGCATTTTCAAGTACTGAGTGGCGAGACAGAGAAATGCATTTTCATGCCGAGACCTTTATCATTTGTCTCACATGCATATTGAGAACAAGTATTAAGACTTTTTGGTAGCTCAGAACAAGTATTTACTGGGAGCGACTTTCAGGTTAAAGAGAGTGAATTCTGATTGTTAGTTTCTCCTGTTAAAAGCTGTGACTTGACATTACTGTTTAGAGATTGTTCTGATCTTCACTGAAGATTCCAAGCTTTATGCAGCAAAAGGGCAAGCTCACCTCTTTTCATTGGAGAGGTAGGATTATTTCTTTGTTCCGTAGTCAAAAGCTTCTTTTTTCTTGCGAGTTTATAATAATTAAGCCACCATTCTTTCGGATTTGGTTCCGATTGTTTTCCTTCTAGAATTCTCATTAAAATCGTGATTCCTTGCGCTTTTGTTAGGGTTTGATCTGGAGAAAATTTCCCATTTTTTCACAAGATAATTCACTGAAAACAGGCAGATTTTATTGAATCTTTAAGATCCGACCGCGCTTTATCTAGATCCTGAAACTCACAAGACTCTGGAACTATAAATCCATTCTCAAGCTTTGCGCCAGTCTGTAGCGATAAAAACTTAACAAAGAGCTTTGCAGCTTCATCTCTCCTTAAATTTCCATCAAGCTTATAGGCCTGAGTGGTTGAATGGATTGTGAGTCACTCTTGGTGCATTCGTTTTATGGCATCATCATACTCATTTGCAAAACTTCAGCCTCCAAAGAGTCCTATGAAAGCCAATAGAATCCCTAACTGTTTTTTCATTTTTATATACTAAAGATAAAAAATCTGATTTTTTCTCTTTTTAATACTATGAAACTCTGCTATCCAAGTGTTTTTCTTGCTCAAAAAAGCTTTGAAATGATTCGCTCTTCTAATCTAATCACTGGTTCAAAAATCCATTTTTCAAGTCTTGAATAGCAAACTGGTAGGACAAGAATAATTGGGATCAATAATCCAACGATTGTCCCAGCGATAATATCTGTCGTCCAGTGAACTGTTGTTCCTATTCTGCAAATTCCAGTCAAAATAGCAAAAATAAACAAAAATACTGACCAAATTTTGAGTGAACGCTTGTGATATTTGATCCCAATCAACAGCGTTGCAATTGCGATTGAGAAGGTTACAACCGCGTGATCTGATGGGAATGAGGTTGTTGGAAGCCAGCTATGCAGTAGTGTTTCATTATCTACGCTTTGAATTCAGAATTCATAAATTGGTCTCTGTTTATCAAAAAACTGCTGAATTAAAATATTGAATGTGACAGTAAAAAAGCAAGAGAAAAAGACAAAAAGTGCTTCTTTTTTAGTTTCAAGCTCCTTTTTTACAATCCCTTTAATATACCAAAAGCTCAGAAAAATCGGATATACAAAGACAAATATATCAGCTCCTACGGCATAAAACTGCGTAATCCATGGATGTTCGTTTTGTTGCGCTACAAGAAATTTGAGAAAGTCATATCCCCACTGAGGTTCATTCATTAGGATTTTAAACATTATTTTTTCTGTTGAGAAATAAAGTAGTTGCAGAGATTTTGAAGTTTACACTCTTGGCATTTAGGGTTTCTTGCTGTACAGATATATCTTCAAAAAAGAATCATACAGTGATGTGCTTTCTGTTTATATTCATTTGGGATGCGAGTTTCAAGGAGTTTTGAGGTTTGTAGTGGAGTAGTAGTTTCAACGATCCCAAGCCTATTACATATCCTATGAACATGAGTATCTACCGCGACAACTGGCTGCCCATAAAGTACGTATAAAATTACCTTAGCAGTTTTTTCTCAGACTCAGGGAAGCTTCATAAGCTCTTGCTGAGTAGCTGGGATATTGCATCAGTTTTGAGATAAAATCTGACTTGTCGCTCGAATATGCTTTGCCTTTGATCTATAAAGTCCAATGGATCTAATGGATTTCTCAAAAGATTCAAATCCGAGAGCCAAGATATCTTCAGGTTTTTTGATTTTTTTCCAGAGTTTGTCAGTAACTTTATTAACCTGTTTATCGGTTGTCTGTGCAGAAAGTATGACCGCAACAAGCAACTGGAAGCCATTATGATAAATCAGTTCAGTATCTGCATTAGGAAATTTCTCCATCATAAATCCAAAAATCTGATCTAATTCCTTTTTTGTTCTTTTTTTCATCATATAATAAGTCTTAAAAAAATCAGCCAAATGAATACTTGACTTTTTAATTAAAATATCTATATTGGTGGTAGATAAATATAAAAATATAAATAATATGGAAGTAGCAGGAATTACTAATCTTAAACGATTTGTTGATGATTTCTTTGGGAAAACAGACAAATCTTCTTATACTTCTCAGGACTCAGATAAAGCAGACCCAAAAAGATTTTTCTCACATCTTAAACGCGAATGTGCTCTAGTAATGCTCAGGCGATTTGGTTATCTCTTTACAGAAGAAGAGTTTTATCTTTCACTTGAGAGTATTGCAAAAAATCACATAGTGAAGAAAAAAACTGAGCTCCCTACCTCTAGTTGTAAAACAAAAAGAGTATCTAAGTACGGTTTTGAGCCACTCTTTGTATTTTAGAGAGGAGAAGTAGTAAGAAAACAAAAGAAGTCTTGTGAGTATCTCTCAAGACTTTTTTATATATCTACAAAGACTAAAATCAGTCTTTTCTTACTTTTTCTATTAGTTCTTGCCCTCCAATTTCTCTAATCTCTCCATGATCCAAGATAACAATCTGCTCAAGTGGTAAGTTTTGAAGCATCTCAAAGAGATGAGTAATGATGATAAAACTATTTTCTTCAGTATCAGTCGTTTGAAGGAGCTCGGCAACTTGCCTTACAGCGTTTACATCTAGTCCGCTATCTATCTCATCAAGGATAATGTATTTTGGCTTAAGAAGTTTGATCTGAAGAACTTCGATTTTCCTTTTTTCTCCTCCTGAGAATCCAACATTCAGATCTCTCCAAAGAAAATCTTTGCTGATTTCTAGCTCCTGCATTAACGGCTCTATAATCTTTTTGAATCCAATAAATGTCGTTGGAGCTTCTTGTCTACTATCATAAATAGATTTAAGAAAGTCAAAAAGTTTTACCCCAGGAATCTCTGGAATATTTTGGAAGGTAAGGAAGATTCCAGCTTTGCTTCTCTCATCTGGACTCATATCATTGAGGAGTTGTCCATCCAAAAGAATTTCTCCACCTGAAATCTCATATTTAGGATTTCCAGTAATTGCCATAGCAAGAGACGATTTTCCTGATCAATTTTTCCCAAGGATACAGTAGTTTTTCCCATCTTTAAAGTCAAAAGAAATCTGATTCAGGATTTTTTTCTCTTCTACTTGTACTGAAAGATTTTTTATACTAAGCATAATCAATATAGTATTAATGAGTAAATCGTATCCATAAAATACAGATTTTTTTTAGGATTGCAAGAGGTATATCTAAGCTTAGAGAAAAAATAAGAAAAGTCTGATTTTTATCTCTTGAAAATGAGGACTACTTTTCGTATACTGAAAAAGTGTGAATTTCTTTTTGGAAAGTGTGGAGATTTTTTGGAGTTTTCTTGAGAAAGTTTTATCTGCTAGTTATGAAAATGCCTACAAATACTAAATTACTAGCACTTTTGGATACTGTGATAGAATGCTATCTAGACAAAGGGGAACCAGTAGGTTCTAAATTTCTCAATTCTTTGGAAGTGGTGGATTATGCACCTTCTACACTCAGAAAATATCTCAACATCCTAGAAAAGCAAGGGATGGTATATCAACCCTATAATTCCTCTGGGAGAATCCCAACACTCCAGTGACTCTCTGCCTACTTAGATTCAACACTGGCTCAGAAACCTGATGATATTGATTTGCATCTAGATTCTGCTAGACAGGAACTAAAGTCTCTCGTAGAAACTTTAGGAGAGGTGGCAGATGGCGTAGTGGTTGGATTTATCAGAAATGATGAGTACTACTATCTTGGAATTAATAACTTGCTCCGTGATGATATGATTGATGAATATTCGGCAACTAGAACGATTATCCGTTTTATCGAGGAGAAAAAGATCGTTGCTTTTATTGATAAAAAGATCCTCAAACAAAGAGAGGTATACTATACTTTTGTCAATGATCAAGATACTTTAATTTCCTGTGTGTATGTAAAAATCAGTCTAGATGGATATGATATGGTACTAAGTATTGTAGGTCCGCTGAGGGTTAATTACAAAAAAAACATCACTATTCTCAAAAAAGTTTTAGAATCACTTGGATGATAAGATGAGTTTAAACTCTCCAGAAAAGGAACATCAGCATTCTAATAACGAAAGACAAGAGCAGCAGAAACAGCTTCAAGAGCGTATAAATAGCCTCAAACAGCTTGAAACTGATGTTTTAAGGTCACAAAAAGAACACCAAGAAAAACTAGAAAATACTGAACAGTCTTCTTCTGAAACAATTCTACCAGAGGTCCTTTTGGGAGATTTAGAAGAGAGAATTCAGCGTTTTTCTGAGCTTGATCAGCTCAAATACAACCAAGAAGTCACAAAAATCAATGAACAATTAACCGAGCTTGAGAAGGTATTTTCTCAAACTTTAGAATTAAAAAAGAGAGTATTAAACTCACTTTCGAGAAATCAGAAAGTTCAGCTTTTGAACAAACAATTGCCGGGACATGATCCAGTAGCAAATCAACAGAGGGTTTTGTCCGCTGAGAGGATAGAAAATATCAGACCACAAGAGGGCGAATCAGCGATTAGTAACTGGGCTGCAAAACGAATTCAAAATCTGATTTCTTAATTTTTATTTACTTGTATATAGCGTTTTATAATGGCGGAAGTTGTGCAAAGTGCAGGTGGTATCGTATATTACCTAACTAAAGAGTGACAACCAAGATACCTTTTGATCAAAAGACTAGCGCTTTCTGGGAAAATCGAGCGAGTGGCTCCAAAGGGAAAAATCCAAGCAGGAGAAAAAACTGAAGAAGCAGCACTTAGAGAGGTTTCAGAAGAGTGCTGAATCAATATCCAGCACCTAAAACTCAAACAAAAGATCGGCATGACTTCACTCAGAAGTTCTGAGACAAAAAGAGGACATTTGGATAAAGATGTGACGTACTTTTTGATGCTCTATACTGGAGATCCATCAGCTGTAAAGATCACTGATGGAGAGTGATATATCTGAGTATACAAATGGGCAAGTATTGAAGAGGTGTTAGGCTTGCTCTATTATGAAGATATTCGTGAGCTGATGAGAAAAAGTTTTTTTGCACTTCAGGAAGACAAAAAGCATCAATCAATCAAAAAGGCATTTATGGAAAAATTACCGTAGGAATTGACGGATAAAAAAAGCTGGGAAGTCTGATTTCTCAGTTTTTTGCTTTATTCTTAGACGAAAAACAGAGAGGGTAATTGTGATCACAATTTGGAAGAAATCGTTTTTGCAGACATTGCTTTACTTCGTTACTTCGTTAGCAATGATGTACAGCCTGTCAGCGCGAGGCGAAGCCGTAGCGATCCAGATAGAAGTCAAACCAGTTTTATTTTAATTTTGATTTTGAAGAAACCGCTTTGCGGACATTGCTTTATCAGTGGGGAGAAAAATCCTTGCTTATAATATATACTAAAAACCAAAAATAGAAAAACGCAAGAGAAAATCATAACAATAATTCAACAGGCTTGCACAAAATGCAAAAGCGAGTATACTTTTAGGTGAGTATTTTATTCTCTTTGCGTATAGATGATGCAAATGACAAAAACCAAAACAACAACTACAAAATTCAGATTTTTTTGACCTTTGAGTAAAGTGATGCTGGGGACAGCAGGAGCTTTGCTGCTTGGGGGAGTTTTACTACTTCAGACGAAGACTTTTGCCGCTCCTGGAGACGGTCCATTAGTGCAGTATAGCTTTGAGGATGCTAGCAATCTCGGAAAAGATAGTTCATCAGCTGGGAATAATGCAACTAATAACGGAATAACGCAAACGCTTGGAAAAGTTGGAAAGGCTGCATATTTTAATGCAAATACAGCTTTTTTGGATCTAAGTGCTCATGCTTCAAAGCTTAATCTTACTGAGGGAACCGTAAGTTTTTGGGCTAAGGCGGATTCAGATGCTGCAGATTTTTCTTCTGTTCTCTCTTGGTGAGTTGCTCCAGCTGATGCCTCAAGTTTTGATGGAGGATATATCTCTCTTGGGAATATGACTGCAGGATACCCAGATGAGTTATTAAGTTTTGTAAATGGATATAAAGTATGAGGTGGAAATTGGCAGGTTTTTGCAAAGGTAACAAGACCAGATAGTTTTTATAAAGATGGGAAATGGCATGCCTATACAATTACTATGGATAGTGCAAAAAATCTTTGACTTTATATTGATGGAATTCCTCAAACAATCCATGATAATTGACAAAATTTAATTCCTTTTTTTCTATCCCATAACAACGGAAAGGTTTTTATCTGACGATCAACTACCGAGCATCATCAAGCCATGGGGGCTGGAATGAAGTGAGCTATTGATGAATTTAAAATTTATAATTATGCGCGTACTGCTGCTCAAATCAAAGCTGATTATGAACAAGAGGCAAAGCCAGCACTTATTATTCATTATGAAGATGAGAATGGTGAGCAGTTGATCCCTCCGACAATGCATACAACTAATCCTTGAGGAGCGACATTCCAGCTCAATCAGACATATACTGTTAATCCAGCAAAACTTAATGAACCAAGTTTGAAAGCCAGATTTGATACTCCTGATTCACAGAATGTGACTTTTACAGATACTGATAGGGTAAAGGAGGTAACTTTTGTATACAAGAGACCAAGACTTGTACTTCATTATACTTTTGATGAGGGGGGGACTACAGTTGCAGATAGTTCGCAGCTTGAGACTAAGAATCCTGGTACTGTGATCGGAACTCCAACTCGAAGCGAACGAGGTAGAGTAGGAGGAATGTATACTGATACAGCTATCCAAACGCAAAGAAGAATTTGAATTGGGGATTCAGCAGCTTTTACAGTTGCAGGTTGGGTTAAGACTGATAATAAAACTCATCAAAATTATTTTATCACGAATGCATGAGGTGCTGATGGTTTTAGATTTTGAATGTCGAGCTGAACAGTGTCTTTTCTTATTGGGAATAATGAGCATTCGAATCCAACAATAAGAGCTTGATATCAAGAAACTTCTTGTGGTACAAGAGGAGATCTTGCAAATGGAGAGTGGCATCATCTTGTTTGAGTTTTTGATGTAACAGGTAAAAAGGTAACTTGTTATGTAGATGGTGTAAAGGATTGAGAAAAGGTGCTTCCTAGAGTATATAGACAAAGAAGTGATAGGAGAGCTACAATTGGAGGGAAGAATCAGTGAGCTGGAACTCTACGACAGAGATGATCAATTGATGATGTTAGAGTGTATAACTATGCTTTGAGTCCTCAGAAAGTTAAGGAACTTTATGATAGTTTTCCAGCGGAGGAAACCGCAGCTCCAGTAGAGCTTAACCTTACAACTACGAGTCCAAGATCCACACTTATAGTGTGAGAGAAGGTCGTTGCCAGTGCAAATATTGATCTAAATAGAGGAGGGAAGAACTTGAAATTAGTTATCACTGTCCCAAAGACTCTTCAACCAGAGAGTAATTCAATCTCATTACTTAATGGAGAGACAGTAACATCTGGTAATGTAAATATGGTTGAGCTTGCAGATAAGAGAGTCTATACTTATTACCTAAAAGATAATATTAAAGGGCAGATTAAAGCTGACTTTTCTGTATTTTTCCCTTGGGCGGTAACAGACCATCAAACATTAGGAAAAATTACCGCTGAAATTGTTAAGGGGGAGACGTCACTTGTAAAAAAAGAACTTACTTTTACAGCATGGGCTCCATTTAGACTCAGTATGCACTGGATTCACTATACTAAGCCTGGTAATAATTATAAAGTCAAGTATGCTCTAAATGTTTATACAGAGACTTATTTCCCATGGGAAAGTCCAGCTAATTTTAGATTTATTGATAGTAAAAATCCGGCATTATATAACTTTATTGCGACTATTCCATTGCCTCCAAAGGCAAAATATATTGGTAGCTCTGTAAATAACTGACACTGAAGTCCAGAACTTTCTATGACATATGATGCAAACAAACATGCTATTATTTTTAGAGGGAACCCTAGAATGTTTACACTCTGGAATAATAGACAAATGATAGAACTTGAGTATTCAGCGCTTCAAGCGGGAGAGGTAATTACTGCAGCACCGATGACTTTTACAGGTTATCTTGCTAGTCCAACAGGAAGAATCTATACAGGAAGTCTGAATTGGCTTAATCAAACAGTAGAAGCTGAAAATGCTAATATCAGTTTAGGATTTCATGTTCCTCAGTGATCTTTGGTAAATGATCAAGATAGACAAGAACTTTTCGGACTTTGGATACAGAATGGAGGGAATACCAAAGTAAAAAATGCTAGTGCGGAATTTTCTGTTCCAGAATGAATTGAAGTAGATGGAGTTCGTTTACCTAATGCACAGGAAACAGACTGAAACGGAGGAGAGACCTTTTGGCCTCATACTGTCAATTTTGATTATTGGACAAATAAGGGAAAATCTGCTTCTATCAATGGTGGATATGGAGTGTGGTATGATAAAAATATGTTGCAGCTTGGTAGTGGAGAGTTTATCACAAAGTTTCGTTTCAAGTTCCCAGAGATGAGTCCATGAGAGATTATTGGACATATGAATGGAATGTATGGGCTTGGAATTAGAACATATGGAACTGTAAGGCATATCAAAAAAAACTGAGTTCCGATAACTTCAGATACTCATCTTGTAATGACAGGATTGTTTAAAGCAGAAGGACTTCCAGATCAGGCTTTTGGTCCTGCTAATATAGTGGTATCTATGACTTCAAGGTCTCCATTCATTGTAGACACATATTCTACCAATGGAAAAAACTTTACTCATGGACAAAAAATTAAACTTCATACCTTAATGCATACAGATGGTGGTTGGCATTATGGTAATGGTCTCTTTGTCCCAAATCCATCACTCTTTATTATGTTACCCCCAGGATTTGAGCTTGATACACAGACTTTTAGTGCTTATATGCGACCAACATGAACCGTATCAAAACCTCGTAATGTAACTAAAGAAGTTGTTAATCCACCAAAAGATTTTACTGTTTGGAGGGTAGATGTTAATGCAGGTATGTATAAGTGACTTCCAAACTTTAACGCAGATTATGAGATCAAGGTAACTGATAGTGTGGCTCCAGGTTCCTATAGTTTATCGGATAATATTTTTGGAGCATCAAATAATCCAAAGTATCAATTAGCATATGCATGGGCAAGAGGAGTAAAGCCTGATACTTACTGATTATTTTGAAGTGTTACAAATTATCCAATTATTCGGTGAGGAGGTGAACCATCAATTATTACTGCAACTGAACTTGGAAACGGAGTCTGTTCAAAAACTTCAGTTGATTCTCTCTGATGTAAAGGATCCTTTAATCCAGAGGAACTTGATACGATCTACAACTATAAATCAGGAGGAACAGGACTTTTGCAGACAACGCTTTGGAATGCAGGTGCGACAGTTAATAATTATACCTATACCTTCAGAATTCCAAATGTAAATACCACAAATACAGACGGTACAAAAAATGAGTGGAAACCTACAATTAAATCAGTAGAGATTCTTGGTGCTACAGGAGCTACGTATACAGAAACGCAAGAGGCACATGCAACTTTACTAAAAATTACGATACCTACTTTTGCAGCGACGGATCGTCCTATTATAAATGTCGTTTTCCAGGCTCCAACCTTTGATGATGATCAGGCATATAAAAATACCTATATTGATACTTTTTATACTGTTGGAGGAGTTCAAAAACCTGGTAGAACAGTCGGATTCAGACTTGTTCCATCTGGATTTAAGCCAACTCTTGATTGAGAGTATAAGTTTTGTCAGATGGCAAAAAATAAAAATCTCGCTCAAGGGGTTTCAGTTGATGAGTGTCAGGCATTGCTTGATTTTTATAGAGAATCATCATCAACAAATGCACTCTGGAAGAATTCTAACGGATGGAGACTCGGATCTGATAGGAATCAAAATAGAAAGCGGTATAATGAGACAGTACCTCCTATTTGTTCTTGGTATGGAATTAGTTGTCAAAATAATAAGCTTATTTGATTAAATCTTTCAAATAATAATCTACAAAAGACATTTACAGGATCATTGGTTAAGCTCAAGAATCTCGAAGTTCTTAATCTCTCAGAGAACCTAAACTTCAATGCTGAGTTTAAATCAGAATTCAAGACTTCTCTCACAAATCTAAAGAAAATCAATCTCTCATATACAAATACAAAAAATCTGAATAATCTCCCAGCAAGTCTAGAGAAGCTCGATGCTCAGAAGTTGACTCTGACAGAGTTCCCATTTGCTGATCTTGTAAATCTTAAGGAGATTGATCTCAGTCTTGGACTACTTTCAGGAGTGGGTAATATAAAACCATTGTTTGATCGTCCAAAGCTAGAGAAGTTGATTGTTCAGAATGCAAAGCTTAGAGGATCAATCCCCGCGAGCTTGCCTGCGACTGCAACGATCAAAGAAATCAATCTAAAAAATAATCAACTTACTGGAAAACTTCCACCATGGGTTAAAAATCTGACTTCTCAGCCTGTGAAAATTGATTTTGCTGAGAACTATATTACTGGACCATTCCCAGATTGGGATACAAACTTTAAACCTGGAACTCAGATTAAGTTTGAGAAAAACTATATTGATACCCTTTTCAGTGAAGGAAATTACAAAAGATTTAAGAAAAAGTTTAGAAATCTGGATTCGTCATATGCTCAGTTTAAACTCGTAGCGACCAACTGAGGTAATAAACCACTTACTGAGATTAAGGATATGAAATCTGATGCTAAAGTTCATATTGCTGTAAAAAAACAGGAGCTTACAAGTGTTGATGGAGGAATTGTGAGACCATTTAATGATGGACTAGAGCTTATTGCTGTTCAGCAGCCAGGATCTCATGTGAATGTTCAGAAGAGAAATCAGGTTCGATTTGATGTTGCTCTCACTCATGGATTTGTATCTACACTAAATATTAAAACAGAACTCTGAAATGAGCCTATGCTTTCTGTAAAACTCATACCAGCAAAGGATTTCCAAGATGAGAACGATCCAAACAAACTACAAGATCAAAATAATCCTGATAGTAAGGTACTTACCTGAAAGACGATGTTTGGAACTGGGCTCACCTTTGAGCTCAAGGGAAAATATCTTGCACAATATTTCTCAGCTGTACACTATAGTCTCTGAGGAAATGATATTGGAGGAGGTTTCTTCTGGAGAGAGGTAGAAGATCTTGAAACACCAGTTACTATTAGTGCAAACGGTACAGGAAATGTTGAATGTTATGGTAAGGTAAAAGGATTTTATTATAGTTCTCAGAGAGGAGAGAGGCTTTGGCCACTAGATGGAGAATCGCAGGATCAACTAAGAAATCTGAATACCAACTATGGTAATCTCACAATGAAGTGAGGACGATACACAAGATGTCAAGGAAATGAAAACAATATCTATGGAAAAATTACTCATACTTACAAGGATAAATCCTATGATTTGATCGCTGGAGTTTCCTATAATGTAGCAGAAAATAAAGTTACAACGCCACCGGCTCTGAGATGTAATTTCCAGAGATTGAATAATGCAATTCCATTCGGATATATCTATGATTCAGCAGGGGGAATCGGTATCCTAGGGGCAAGTATTAAATCTTCAGTAATGAAACGCGCGACAGAGTGAGATGCTAAGACGTATAGAGATATTCATACCTTCCATAAGGAATATCTTGGACAGTTAGAAAACTGAAAGTGTGTCTCTGATATCTTTGATCATGATGGACAAAATCCTCGTTATAATGATGGTTCTATTCCTAACCATAGTTCTGATAAGCTTGATAGGCTACTTGATTTCGGATTCGGTTCTGCACAGACAACGCTTTTTAAACTTGGAATTAGAGGTATTATCTGACTTTCAAGTGAGCTTAGTAATAACAGTAGAGGAAGTATCGAAGGAAACCAAGCAGGAACTTCACTTCTTCTCAATACTGATAACTCAATCGCAGGTGTTATAAATCTTGCTCGTCAAAGAGCAGAAGAGCTCTGTAG
>CAUTDF010000009.1:0-49077 GCA_963537415.1 uncultured bacterium
CTCAACTTCTACAGCCTCATCAGCCGACAAAGCTCAGCTTTCTCATCTTTTGCTTACCTCACCAAAAATCTCTCCAGCCCTACATACTCCATTAAAGAAATCTGCCTCTACACACTCACTTCCATCAGCAAAGATACAATACCCATGAAGCTTTCAGCCCTCCTCTCTCATCTCTAGACTCCCCTCATGATCCAAACAATACAAAGAAATCTGATCTTGAAGACTTGGCTGGAATTCAGAAGTGTTTTGTAGTCCACAGCCAGCAAAACTCAATATTGAAAGAGTTATCAAAACAAACCTAATTCTCTTCATAATCATATACAATAATACTTATAAAAGCAGTTTGAAGACATCCAGTAACAAAACAACCTACCTCTTCCTCCTAGAAAATCCTCTCTTCCCCTGACCAGAAGAAGAACCACGATCCATTTTTGCCTTAGAAATCAGTGATTTCCCTTTCACCTTGCGAGATTTAAAAGCATGAAGAATATGCTCAGCCTCTAGATACGGTACAGTCACAAAAGAGAAATCCTCCATTACTCTCACATCATCAATCATTCTTGCCTTTACTCCAGTTTCAGTTACCAACATATCTACTAAGCTACGAGGACTATAACCAGCTTTCTTTCATAAAGCAATAAAAAGTCTGGATTTACCAGTAGTATCAATTTTCACTTCACTGATTTCCTTATACATCTGCGGATTAAAACTATCATCATAGTTGAGTCTCAAGAGCGCAGCAATCACTTCTTCTGGAGTATGAGTTTTGGTAAGTTCTTTGACAATAGGGAGATAGTCCATATATTTTTGTCCATCAAGCACTGCATCAACATCTCTAGAAAGCTGTTCTTTCTTTTTCGCAATAATCTCCTCTGCTGAAGGGATTACTCACTTTTGAATATCAGTCTTGGTAATCTTTTGGAGAGAAATGAGTTTTCTATATTCCTGTGGAGTGACAAAACTAATAGCAATTCAGGTTTTTCAAGCTCTTCCTGTTCTCCCAACTCTATGCACATACCTTTCAATCTCCTGAGGCAGAGCATAATTGATCACATGGGTGATATCATTCACATCAATTCCTCTAGCGGCCACATCAGTCGCAACAAGGATTTTTGCAGTCTTATTTTTAAACTGGTCTAGAATCGTTTCTCTCTGCTTTTGCAAAATATCTCCATGCAAACCATGAGCTTGATACCCTCTTTCCATCAATTTCCCAGTTACAAAGTCAACATCTAACTTTGTCTTACAAAAAACAATCCCATAAAAATCTGGTTCTACATCAATGATTCTACAAAGCGCATTCAGCTTATCCTCCTCCTGCACCTCAAAATAAATCTGAGAAGTCTGAGTTGTCGTCATCTGATCATTTTTCACAGAAACGAGTTGATAGTTCCCCATATATTTTTTAGCAACTGAGAGAATTTCTTTAGGCATTGTCGCAGAAAACAAGAGAACCTTTTTATCAGGATTTGCTTTTTTGAAAATTGTCTCAATATCATCAATAAATCCCATATTCAGCATCTCATCTGCTTCATCCAGAATGAAATATTCCAAACTATCAAGCTTCAAACTTCCACGATCTAAATGATCAATCACTCTACCTGGGGTTCCAACAATAATATCTACTCCCTTTTTCAAAGCTGAAATCTGAATAGTATAAGACTGTCCGCCATAAATTGAAAGGACTCTGAGGTCTTTTCCTGTTTGAAAGGATTCAATTTCCTCTGCTACTTGGTTTGCAAGCTCTCTAGTCGGCGCAAGGATCAATGCCTGAGGACGATGAGTCCCCTGAAGCTTTTCGATCAATGGCAGTCCAAAAGCCGCAGTTTTCCCAGTTCCTGTAGCAGCCTGACCGATAATATTCTCCTCCCCAGCCAAGAGCAATGGAATCACCTTTTCCTGAATAGGAGAAGGCGTTTTATACCCCTTTTTTTCAAGTGCTACTAAAGTCTTCTCGGTAAGTCCGAGTTGCTTAAATGTTGTCATAATCTGTGATTTTGAAAATCTAAAAACGGTAACCCAAAGCCAAATCTGGCCAAGAAATCACCGTTTTTTGTTAAGATTCAGAGATTTTTCTACCACAGCCTTGAAGTTATAAATAACTATAGTAAAATCCTGATGAATTACTAGAGATTCTTTAAAATCAGTTTTTTACTATAAAAAATACCTTGTTAATCATCACAAAAAAGATATAGATACCGAAATGTTTTTATATTTTTATAGCAATAATGTACAAAAAAGCATTCCTTGCTCTTTCTATAGGAATCCTGTTTTTAGCAGCGAGTATCCTCGCCTCTCTTACCACAGCAAAAACTGTCCTAAATGGAATCTCGACAACAGCTCTCGTTCTAGAAGTGAAAACCAATGTTAACTATACAAGTCAAAGCACTAAAAATTCATTAAAACTAGAATATCAATGCGGAGACTCAACCATAAGAACTTCTTGGACAAAACCATCAAGTACTTATCATGAAGAAGGATCAGAGCTCCGAGCATTTTGCAATCCAAATGATCCTGAAGACATCGCAATCATCGATGGAACAGTATATGGATTCGCCGCCTTTCTCATCTTTAGTATTCTAATCGTGATTTGAGGAATCTTCCTTCTCAAAAAAGCTATTAAAATCAGCGCTAAAAAGAAAAAGTTAAAAGAAATCTGAACCCCGATATTGCTTGAGATCGACTCACTAAAAGCAACCTGAGCAGTGATCAACAACAAAAGAGAATATCTTATCAAAGTGAACTACAAAGGCGAAATCCTAACAAGCGATGAACCGATCTATTATCAGCCTAATAACTGAAAAATCACAGTGTATATCAATACTATCGATCCAAGCGAATACTGGATTGATACTAAAAGCATTATTGAAGAAGAATAAAACATCCATTTTTTGCTAAGATCTAAAAAATGATTATACTTAACATCAGATTTTTATTTCTATAAGTAAAAAACGATGTATACAAAAGCTTTTATTCCCCTTTTAGTAGGTTTAATATTTGCGGGATTTGGAATCTATATTTGCTGGACACCAACGGAACTCATGCTAAATGGACTTAGCTCAACAGCAAAAGTTATAGAAGTAGAAGAAAGCATTGACTCAGATGGCGATACGATGTATAAGCCTAAATTTCAATATCAATGCGGTAGTGAGGAGTTACACGAAACATGGTCTAACATTAAGTCAAATACCTCTTATAGTATTGATGAAATCGTAAACATCAAATGTGATCCTCAAAATCCAGAGAAAATGACAGTGATGGAGCTATCTACATTCTTATTGTTTCTCTCACCTGTAATTGGAATAGCTACAAGCATTTCTGGGATTATCTTGCTAAAAAAAGCTATTAAAATCAGTGCTAAAAAGAAAAGATTAAAAGAAATTTGAATTCAATTAACTCTGAATATAACAGGGGTTCACGCAAGTTGAGTTATTATTAATGAAAGGAAGGAATATCTCATTGATGTAGAACACAAAGGAGAAATACTAACAAGTGATGAGGGAATCTTTTCCCCAATAAACAGCTGAAAAATCACCGTATATATAAACCCAACAGATCCGAGCGAATACTGGATCGATACAGAGAGCATTATTGAAGAATAATAGAAAAACCTGATCAAAAGTCAGGTTTTTCTAATCTATCTTAAAAATTTTACTTTACTTTTTCTATCAACTTTCATCTCAATTCCTCAAAACCTTTTCCCTCCTTAACTGAGATAAACACACAGTTAAAGTCCGAATATTTCTCCCTAAGTTGTACAACTCTCTCCTCATCAGCTTTATCAATCTTATTGAAGACTAGAATCTTATCCTGATGCGCTCAAATATCGCTCAAAACCTTATGAACAACCTCTATTCTCTCATCAACAAAAGGATCACTCGAATCAATAACATGAAGCAAGAAATCTGACTCAATACTATCTTCCAAAGTTGAAGAGAAAGACTTTACCAACTTTGGAGGCAAATCTCTGATAAATCCAATCGTATCATTAAGCAAAACCTCCTTACCAAGTCAGGTTTCTGGATTTGTGATCAAATAACACTTTCCAACATTCGTCCCAAGCGTCGCAAAAAGCTTATTCTCAGCCAAAACGCCCTTATTGGTCAAAGCATTGAGCAGTGAGGACTTCCCAGCATTAGTATATCAAACGATCCCAATCGTTGGCATTCCCTTCTTTTTACGAGCATCACGCTGGAGTTTTCTCATTTGTTCGTATTCAACAAGCTTCTTCTCTATTTTCAAAACCTTCTCCTTCAAATGCCTCTTCATTCTTTCTGTATTGGTTTCTCAGATTCCTCTCGTTGCTCAGCTTCCACTTCCAGAAGATCCTCCTTGCCTACTGAGCTCCATACCCATTCCATAAATTCTAGGTCCCATATGCTTAATCGCAGCAAGCTCAATCTGAAGTCTAGCTTCACCTCACTCTGCATGTTTCTCAAAAATCTTCAAAATCAGATCAATCCTATCTCGAGCAACCATCTTTTCTTTGAGATTTTGTTCCTCACTGACCAAACGCAACTTTTCATTGATCGCATAAATCTGAGCAGGCTTTAAAGCATTTCCAATCACAAGCAGATTTGCCTCCAAGCGAAGCATATCTTCTACAATTTCCTCAAGCTTCCCTTTTCAAACATAGGTTCTCAAATCTGGTTGATCTTTTTTCTGATACTTTTGCAAGACCACAACTCCTCCATAAGTATTGACAAGGTTTTCGAGTTCCCTCATTCTATCTTCTAGAATCTCCCTTGAAGTCTGTTTGTCGACGAGATCTACTAAAAAGACACGAAGAATTGGCTGTTGTTCTATTTGCATT
Organism: uncultured bacterium; assembly: GCA_963537415.1. Lineage (GTDB taxonomy): Bacteria > Patescibacteriota > Gracilibacteria > Absconditabacterales > Absconditicoccaceae > HOT-345. The sequence continues at coordinate 4,814 of CAUTDF010000009.1, forward strand.
TCATCTTCTTATTCAAATAAAAACTCCCATTTCCACTGATAAATATAAACAATCTCTATCCAAATGCAAATACAAATCTGATCTTAACCAGAGATCCCGGATACTTGCTGACAATAGTAAGTATAAAAGACATCAAAAATCTCAATAAAATCTTGTGAAAAAAGAAAAACTCCTTATACTTGAGTAAATACCCTTTACCACTATCAAAATAAAACCTATGAAACGACTTGCAAAATTATTCCTTTGGATCATTAGACTTCGCTATACCGTGCAAATCACCTGACTTCCAAAGAAAGCCCAGAATCAGACTTTCCTTATTTTACCAAACCATATCTCTTTCCTAGAGCCTATGCTTATTTGGAGTATTTTCCGTCCATATACCAAAATTAGGCCTGTTGTTACAAGCTTCTTTGCAGAGAATCGTATTTTGGCTCCGATTTTCCGCCTCATCGGTGCAATTAGTGTTGAGGAAAATCCATCTAATCAAAAAAAAGATTTCTCTGAAAGTATTAACTCAAGCCTCTCAGAACTCAAAAACGCACTCAAAAAATCTGACTCAGTTCTTTTATTCCCATCAGGACAGCTTGCAGGACAAGGACTAGAATATCTCTGAGGAAAAAAGTCAGCACTTCTCGCAGTAAACGCAGCTCCTGAAAATACAAAAATTCTTACAGTCCGCATCCAAGGACTATGGTGATCTATGCGATCCAAAGCTCGAACAGGAGAAAGTCCAAATCTCTTCCGAAGCTTTGCTAAAGCAATACGATATCTTCTTGCGAACCTCATATTCTTCCTCCCAAAGAGAAAGATCACAATTGAGATCGTAGAACAGACTGACGTTCTCAAGGAACAAGCAACCACCTCACCTGAAACATTCAATCATAATTTAGAAAATTTTTATAACAAAAAAGGAGAAGAAAAAGTCAGTTTTCTCCCCCATTATTTTTACTATAACGATGTAAAAAATAGGGCATTACCTGATTTTATCCAAGACTCGATCAAAAGCCTAAAAACAACCAAAACCTACAATACACAAAATTTTAATCCTGAAATCATCGAAACGATCTTTTCAGAACTCAAAACACTAAAACAAATCCCTACAGAAACACCACTTTCTCTTGAACAAAACCTTATTCTTGATCTATACTTAGATTCATTAGATATGGCAGAAATCAAAAACATCATCCTTGCAAAATACCCATCAGCTTCAAATACTCCAGTACTTGAACTCAAAACGGTAGCTGATTTGGTCGCAATGGCAATGGGGCTTACCCAAAGTGAAGCTTCTGATTTCAAGCCTTGTGATTGGAAAATCAGCTCAAAAAAACAAGAACGATTATTAGATGAAAAGCTGAATATCCTTGAACATTTCAAGCTTCAGCGAAAAACAGATAAACAAGCAACTCAAATCTACGACCAACTTTTTGGACTACAAACAAGAAGTGATATAGTATTAAAATCGCTTCTCATCAGCGATTATCTGAAAAACATTCCATGAAAACATATCTGAATCATGCTCCCATCACTCGGAAGCACAAGTATTCTCCTGCTTTCAACCTACCTTGCAGAGAAGATTCCAGTCATGATGAACCGAACTCATCCACAAGGCGCTTTTGATCATTGTGTAAAGTTTTCAAAAACACAAAAAATCCTGACTTCCAAAAAGTTTTTTGACAAGATCAATATCTCACGATTAAAGGACTATGACTTTATTTTCCTTGAAGATCTCCTCAAAAATATTTCACTCTTCCACAAAATTAAAGCCCTCATCAAAAGTAAGTTTTTCCCTCTCCCAAAAAAATTAGATCCAACAGCTGTTGTGCTCTATACTTCAGGAAGCGAAAACCTCCCAAAAGCGGTTGAACTTACTCACAAAAACCTTATTACCAATCTTCAGGGAGCTTTAGATATCATGCATATCAAACATGATGAAAGACTCTTCTGCTACCTTCCTCCATTCCATAGTTTTGGATTTACAGTCAATACCGTGCTTCCACTCGTTGCTGGACTCAGATCTATAAATACGCCAGATCCTAACGACTCTCTCACTGTTGCCAAGTTGATCGATCATACAAAACCAACACTCTTAGCAACAACTCCGACCTTTTTGAGAAACCTATTACACATTGCCGCACCAGATCAGCTAACTTCATTAAGATATGTGATCACTGGAGGAGAAAAGTGTAGTGAAGCGGTTTTTGAAAAGTTCAAAAAATCTGTTCCTCACTGAGTAATTCTTGAAGGATACTGAATCACTGAATGTAGTCCGATCATCGCTATCAATCCTATTGAAAAACAAAAAGCTCAATCTGTGGGAATCAGTATCTGAACTGGTAAAATCAAAATTGTAAATATTGATACAAACCAAGAGATGGCTTCTAATCAAGAATGAATGATTCTCTTCTCTGCACCAAGTGTATTCAATGGTTATCTAGATAGTAGTATTGAAAGCCCATTTCTAGAGATCGACTGAGAAAGATGGTATAAAACCTGAGATCTAGGGTATCTGGATAAAAATGGATATCTTTATATCACAGGAAGAAAAAAGAGGTTTCTAAAACTCTGATGAGAGATGATTTCTTTACCATTTATCGAAAGTTTATTACTTGAAAAGTATGGTAGTGATGCATGAGCAAATCTCGCTATTGAATGAAAGGAAACTGAAGACAATGTTGAAATTACCCTTTTCTGCGTTGATTTCACCCCATCGCTCAAAGAAGTCAATCTCTACCTCAAATCTAAATGAGTCAATAACCTTATCAAAATTGACCATATAAAACCAATTTGAGAGCTTCCTCTTCTCGGAAGTGGGAAAATAGACTACAAAATTCTGAAATCAATGTGTTAAACCTTTATTTTGCTTTATAACTATGCATTTTCTCGTTTGTTGTGCCACTTCCTGAGAGCTCAAAACTGTTAAAACTCAAATCAAAGCACTAAACCTCAAATCAAACCTAAAAATCTCCTATCTCTGCACAGGAATAGGAAATTATGAAACAATCTACACTCTCACAAAATTCTTGACCGAACATGCTGAATCAGATTTTTTCCTAATAAATATCGGAATCTGCTGACATACTTGCCTACAAACACCACCAAAAGCAATTCAAATCTGAAGAATAAAAAATCTGATTACTCAAAAGGAACTCCTACCTCCACTGCCCATCGTGTTTGACCAAATCGCTAGTATCCGATCTTCTGAAACCGTTATGACCGAGCAAATCATAGAAGAAAACTCTTTTGTAGATATGGAAAGCCGAGGAATCGAGATCGTATGTGATAAATTCAGAATTCCTCGTCTATTTCTCAAAGTCCCTTTTGATAAAATCTGAATCGAAACGCAAAATTTTGATAAAGAAAAAGCCCTTGAGATGCTCGCAAATCATATTGATTACGAAAGACTTATTAAAAGCCTGACCTCTCAAGAGCTTATACACTAATTCATTTTTTTCAGAAGATTTTCTCAGAAGATTATCAATCTACTTAAAATCTGATTATTTTGTAGAAAAGTTCAACTTTCCTCACTTTTCATCTACGATAACTTTAGACTGTGCAGGGATTTTTCACTCAATAATCTCAAATGCTAACTCATCTAAAAGATAGGTCTGCAAAGCTCTCTTGAGTGGTCTTGCTCCAAATTGAGGATCTCGACCTTTTTGCGCAAGAAAGCTTTTCGCCTTTTCAGTAAGCTCAACTTCAAGTTCTTTTCCCTCAAAGATCTGCTTGAGATAGCCATTGAGCTGCACATCGACAATATCGTGAATCTCACGCTCTCAAAGCGAATTGAAAAGTACAATATCATCAAGTCTATTCAAAAATTCAGGACGGAAATGCTGCTGAAGCAATGGCATCATCTTAGATAAAAGATCAGAAAAATCTGATTTTTTATTTTTTTCTCCTTGCTCTAGCAAGAGTTCAGAACCAATATTTGAGGTCAAGATAATAATAGTATTCTTGAAATCTACAGTCTTTCCAGTGCTATCTGTCAATCTTCCATCATCTAATACCTGTAAAAGCAGATGAAAAACCTCAGGATGCGCTTTTTCAACTTCATCAAAAAGCACGACAGCATACGGCTTTCTCCTAACAGCCTCTGTCAATTGTCCTCTCTCCTCATAACCAATATATCCTGGAGGAGAACCAATCAATCTGGATACAGAATGCTTCTCCATATACTCTGACATATCAATTCTGATCAAAGCATTCTCATCATCAAACAAAGTATTTGCAAGCGCTTTTGCAAGCTGAGTCTTTCATACTCCAGTAGGTCAAAGGAAAAGGAAGGATCCAATTGGTCTATTCGGATCTTTAAGTCCAGCCCTTGCACGACGAATAGCATTCGCTACGAGATGAACAGCCTTTTCTTGTCCAACAACAGACTTTTTCAAAATTCACTCAAGATCTGCCAGTTTTTGCATCTCAGTAGAAACAAGCTTAGCAACAGGGATTCCTGTCCACTTAGCAATAACTTGAGCAACATCTTCACTATCTACAATATCCTGAGAGGCATTTTGCTGTGCTTTAGTTTCTAGCTCCTCAAGCTGCTTTTGAGCCTGAGGCAATTCTCCATAGCGGATCTGAGCAACTCTATTGTAATCTGTTTGCTTCTCAGCTACTTCTGCCTGATGCTCAAGATTCTTGATAGTCTCCTTCAAAGTCTTGAGCTGCTGAGTTTGTGCCTTTTGCCTCTCCCATTCAGCTTTTTTGATCATATATTTTTCCTTGAGCTCCACAAGCTCTTTTTCTATCTGTGCAAGACGGTCTTGCTTTGGTAATTTTGCCATTTGTTTTTTGTGATAATAATATAAAAATATAGCACCAATATTTAACAAGTGCTATAATAGAGAAAAAAATCAGATTTTCAAGAGATTTTTTAGAAAAAATTTTCCTCTACTATCAAAAAAAACTCTCTCATAGAGAAGAGAGTTTTCTTATCTTCTTAATTAGAGAGAAAGAAAATCCTGAAACTATTCAGCTTTCTTTTCTTTTGAGCAACATGCCTTTCCATCAGCATTCTTCTCGCAGCATTTTTTGCAGAAAAGAGCCTGAAGAGCGAATCTTCCTGATCCACTTACTGTAAGTGCAACTGCAAGTCCGCAGAGAACTGCATCTAGCTCAATCTTATCCCAATCCCATCCTTTCACATTCATCGCTCCAAGCATAATAATAGCAAGAATTGGCGCCACAAAAGAAACGAAAAGTCCAAGAATAAGCAATGCTCCAAGCACTACTTCTCCAAGTCCGAGCACAAAAAGCCACTGAGCAGGATCCAAAAATGTTAGTCCAAGGTTATGAAAAGCACCACCTACAAATCCAGCCATCCCCTCATTTGCATTGATAAGCTTTGGCAATCCATGAATAATAAAGATAGCACCTACGATAATACGAATCAAAAGAATAGCACTACATTTTCTGTGTTTCATTGTATATAACAGTAAAAAGTAAAGACAAAATTACTCTAGGAATTTTCAAGAAATTATCAAGAGATTTTTCAAATCAAAAAAACTGATTTAAAAAACTTAAATCAGTCTTCATTTTTTTCATCATTGAAACATTTTTTTGTTCTCAAGTCACTCTCTCTCAAAACAAAGGACCGCTATAAAAAATCCCATCATAAGGAGAAAGATCAGTTTTGCATAGTTTTCCACGCCCAACACAGAAACAAAAACCACAAATATTGCCAGCAACAAAAAAAGAATTTTTGCAGCATAAATAAGAAACTTTTTCATAGAAAATCATTTTTATTAACCAAGGAGAATATAGCTATTCTAATATCTACATCAAGCTCAGATTCAACTCAGCCACCGAGCAATCACAAATAGAACTTATCTCTAATCAATCACCATACAGCTATACCCAAGTTCTTGGATTTTCTGAACTGTGATTGGGTATTTTACCTCAGAGAAATTTTCAAGTAAAAAAATCCTCTTAAAATCAGATTCCCCATTTTTTTCTTCCTTAAAAATCTGATTATACCTCCAATATTTCCCCTGATATAGGATAAAAGTATGATTTTCCTCACAAATATGATATTTTTTAATTCCAGCTTGAGTAGTTAAGATCTGCCCCTTCAAATGCTGATCAGTCGTTCGCAACTTCAACTGCAAAGGTACAGAAAGCGTATTCTTAATTTTTAAATCCACATAATTATAAAAAACTGTTGCTCCAGAAGCAAAAGGCAGTACTCTTCATGAATCAGGAAACACATCAAAAGAATGCCTATGCCTCTCTAAAACCTCAACATCTAGATGAATAAACATCCAATACAAAAGATTTGAAAGCTGACATAAGCCTCCTCAAACTCCAGGGATAACCTCGCCTCCAGAAATTAGCATTCCATCTAAATATCACTCTTTATAACTAGGCTTTCAAATCCTCTCCCAAAACGAAAATACCTCTCAGGGCTGAATAATCAATCCATCTAAATGTCCAATCGCAATTTGGATATTTTTAATCTTATTTTTTTGCAAAAGAGGATCGCTCTCGCCAAGTTTTCTCATCAGAAGCGACTGATGCCTCACTGCAACAAAAGGCAAATATGATCAATACTCTCTAGCTAGTTTCAATTTTAAATATTGGAAAGAAGCCAGGAATCTCTTAGCAAAGACAAACAAAGGTCTTAAAAAAGGAAATCTCATACTCCAAGAGAGTTTTTGCTTAGATTGAAACTCCAAAAGTTCTCTAATCCTTGTCTCAAGCATTTTTTAAACTCATAAAATAATCTAAAAAAGTCCTCACTGTTGAATAACTTTCTTTGGCTGCTGAGATTCACTAAACTCAAGTCCAAATTTAGCAACAATTTCTTCCCAACGATCAAATATTTCAAGTCAGAGTTTTTTTGCTTTTTCTGCCTTTGAGCCAGGTTTCTCTCCAATAAGCATAAAATTAGTCGTCTGAAGTGGATTTTCGTCATACTGATAACCTTTATCTTGCAAGTGTCTGATAAGCACTCCTCTGCTCATTGGGAAGCTTCCAGTCAATGAAAAATGGCTTCATCAAATAGATTCCGTCACCTTCTCTTCTGAAATCGGCTTAATACCAACACTCTCAAAAATAGACAAAACTTTTAGATTTTCAGGATTAGAAAAATAAAGCTGAAGCGCTTCAATGATCTTTCCTCACACTCCATAAAGCTCAGAAAGTCCCTCTTTATCCCACAAAATATTTGGAATATCGCTCAAGCGCTGCACCTTTTTACTCAGCAAATACTCTGCTAAATCTTGAGCAATTTTTTTCCCCACATTAGGGATTCCTAGCGCATTTAGAAGTCTCCACAACGGTTTTCTCTTCGAGAGTTCAAGCTGCCCAGCAAGTTCAGCAATTTTCTTTTCTCAAAAATTTGGAAACTTACGAAGCAAAATCTGATTTTCAATCTTTTCTAAAGCATAAATATCAGAAACTGAACGTAAAATCCCCTGTTGAACCAGCACCTCAACCATAGAATCTCAGATTCCTCAGATATCCATTGCATCCCTAGAAACAAAATGAACAATCTTTTCCTTAATCTGAGCAGGACAAGCTGGGTTTGTACAATAGTAGTGGATATCAATATTACTAATAGGTCAATTACAAGCTGGGCAAAAAAGTGGAGGACGGATAAAATCCTCTGTCCCATCCCTCCTTTCTTTAATCACTCATACAATATAAGGGATAACCTCTCAACTCCTCTGCACCCAGACAAAATCTCACTTTTTGATTTGCTTATTTTGAATAAAATCAAAATTGTGCAGACTTACCCTAGAAATCTGAACTCCAGAAAGTTGAACAGGCTGAATATTAGCAACTGGCGTGATAATTCCAGTCCTCCCCACCTGAAAATCTACGCTCTGAATCTGACTAGCCACCTGCTGAGCTGGGAATTTATAGGCAATAGCTCGCCTCGGATGATGCTCTGTAGCACCTAATACCTCACGAATACCAACCTGAGAAGCCACCTTTCAAGTATCAGAAAAATCTGATCAAAAAAGACTCATCTCAGATGTCTGCTCTCTATAGACCTGCTCCTCATCTGTCATTTTTATCACTAGCCCATCAAAATCATAGTCCTGCTCATCCAAATATTGCTTAAGCTGAAAATCTTGCGTTAAAGCTCAGATCTCATCAATATTCTGTGGATCAACTACTCTAAAAGGCAGATCAAATACTGGCAGTCAAAACTCTTTCAAAATCAAATGCTGATCTCACTCCAAAATATCATACACGAAACAAACAAGGTTTCTCCTAGCAACTTCAGCACTATCCAAAAGTTTAATACTTCCAGCTGCAGCATTTCTCGTATTTGCAAATGGAGATAATCCTGACTTCTCCCTCTGTTGATTGAGCTCAGAAAGCTGTTTTTTCCCCATCATAATTTCCCCTCTCACTCTCAAGACTCCAGAATAAGGGATTTGCTTGGGCAAATTTCTAATAGTCTTTACATTTTGCGTGATATCTTCTCATATTTTCCCATCTCATCTTGTAATCGCCTGGGCAAATTCCCCATTTTGGTAAACAATCTCCACAGAAAGTCAGTCAAACTTAGGTTCTAAAAGGTATTTTCGATTCTTACATCCAGCTTTTTCAGCTATTTTTATTCCTCTCTGCGCCCACGCCTTAATATCCGCAAGAGAATAGCTATTTTCAAGAGAAAGCAAAGGGAAACGATGTTCAGCTTTCTTAAATCCCTCAGAAAGTTGACCTATCAAAGCTTGTGTAGGAGAATTTGAAGAAATCAGCTGAGGAAAATATTCCTCAATCTGCTTCAGATACGAAAAAAGCTGATCGTATTCAACATCAGAGATGATCGGCTTCGCATCAATATAATACAAATGATTATGATCACCAATCACATCAATAAATTCCTGATATTTTGCTCTCGCCTGTTTCAAATTCAGTTCCTGAGCATGCGGATACTCAGCCATAAACTTCTGTAAATTCGAGGTATCTTGAGATAACTGCCTACTTCCCATCTCTCAAAAAAAGATAAAAATCTGATTTTTCTGCCTGTTATTATTGTTTCTTGCTCTAAAAATGCAAGAGATATCTCAAAGAAAATTCCACTTGCTTTTCAAACCAAGATTTCTACATATGAAAGTAAACATCTTTTACTTCTATTTAAAAAAACATGCAACAAACACTCATTATCCTAAAACCAGATGCCGTACAAAAAAACCTTATTGGAGCCGTAATCTCTCGTTTTGAACAGGCAGGCTTCAAAGTTAAAAACCTCTATGCGCTCAAAGCGTCTAAAGAAATCTTAGAAAGCCACTACGAAACTATTGGGAAGCTTCTCACTAGGACAAATGCTGAAATTTTTAATGAAGTTGTAGAATATATGGCTTCTGATATGATTATTCCATTACTTTTGGAAGGAGAGAATGTGATAGAAGCCGTAAGAGCTATGGCTGGGAAAACTCGCCCTCGAGAAGCAGCTCCTGGAACTATCAGAGGAGATTTCTGAGCAAAAGATCCTAATGGACCAATCCACAATGTGATCCATGCTTCTGCAAACGAGGAAGAAGCCGAACTTGAAATCAAACTTTGGTTTCCAAATAGCTAAAACAAAATTCTTTTTCAAACTAAAATTCAAAAAAACCTGATCAAAAGTCAGGTTTTTCTTTTTTCATACATTATGAAGATATTATTTTTTTGCCAATGATGCAAGTCCCTTCATTGCCTCAAGCACCTCAACTGGGATCATCCAAATAGTAGTATTTGACTGATCAGAACTAATATCATTGATTGATTGTAAAGTTCTCAAATGAAGCGCACCTGGAGCCTCAGAAAGCATAGTTGCAGCCTTAGTAAGATTCTCAGCACTTGCAAGTTCTCCCTCCGAAGTAATAATCTTTGCTCTCTTTTCTCTTTCTGCCTCAGCCTGCTTACCAATTGTTCTCTTAAGATCATCTGGGATATTGATATCTTTTAGCTCAACAGAAAGCACATCAACTCCCCAACTATCAGATTTTTCATCAACAATCGCCTTAATTTTCATAGCAGCCTGCTCTCTTTTCGCCAAAAGCTCATCAAGCTCAAACTGTCCAACAATATTTCTCATAGTAGTCAAAGCAAACTGTGTCATCGCATAATCAAGATTTCTCACATTCAAAACTGCTCTTTCTACCTGATCTTCCTTAATCCTATAGTAGATAACAGCATTAATTGTACATGAAATATTATCCTTGGTCATTGCTTCCTGAGATGGTACATCAACTGCTTTTTCTCTGATATCTACTCCAATAGTCTGCTCCATCACAGGGATAATCAAATTAAGCCCCGGAGTTAAAACTCTCGTATACTTTCCGAAAGTAAGGACCACTTTTCTCTCGTACTGATTTACGATTCTTACCATCATAAGCAAAAGAACAACAATTACCGCTAATACAATCCATGGCATCTTTATATTTGGTAATAGAATAAAAAACTAATACAATCAATCTAAAGCAGAAAAAAATTCTGACTTCTCCTCCATTTATGCACTCAAAGAAGTCCTAATGCTAATTGCATCATTTACCATTTCATGCTTAACATTATGAAACAAGCTCTCTGGCTCTGGATACTCCACCTGCTCCTCAAAAAGACGGACTCCGGCTTCACTACTTATATCTAATTCTGAAACCTCCTCTGCTGGCAAACGAGAGAGAAAATCCAAAATCTCATCCATATTTCCTAGGAAAGTCCTCTCCTCATCTGGAGTAAGATGCAACTTTGAAAGCTTAGCTAGGTGCTGGAGCTGTATAGAATCAAGTTTCATACCATATTCTCATAAAACTAAAGAACTATACTTTAAAGATACTATTTTCTCCATAAAATACAAGCAGAAAAAATCAGATTTTTCTGAAATATTCTTTCCAACCTAGAAAATAAAATATCTAAAAGAAGAAGAGAAATTCATAAATAGTAAGAGTCTTTTCCTCAGATTTTAATTTCTTTTAAGCAAATGAAATACGCTTTTATTGACTTTTACAATAAAATATATATAATATATTTGTTTTAATTTGTAATAAATAAAAAGATGAACAATCATGCACACATGAAACCAGAGATCAATAAAGAACATCCTCGTATCAAAAATCGTACTCCAGACCAGCAAAAGTATAGAGACGATCTCGCTCAAGTTCTGAAAGCTAATCGCCAACTAGGAGACATGGGGAAACGAGCTGCTAGAGTGGTACTTGAAAATGAGAGCAAGAATCCAGAATATATCTCTGCAAAGGAAAATATTCCTGAAGATTTAGAAAAAGATATATTAGAATATATATCGCATTCAGAGGAGCCAGAGAATTTGAAAATTGATAGGATCTTAGAGAAATCCAAAGGAGTTAGTCATAAAAAAATCGCAAAACTTCTTATTGAGAAAGGGAATAGGGATGCTGTCTACGCTCTCGCAAGAAATTTAGAGAAGTTTGAAGGACTTAACTCTGAAACAGCAAAACTACTTATTGAGAACGGGCGGTCATTCACTGTCGCAGAAAACTTAGAGAAGTTTGAGGGAGTTGATCACAAAGAAATCGCAGAACTTATTATCGAGAAAGGGAATTGCTTGGCTGTCACAGAAAATTTAGAGAAGTTTGAAGGAGTTGATCACAAAGAAATCGCAGAACTTATTATTAAGAAAGGGGAGTATTCTGATGTCAGTATTTTCGTAAAAAATTTAGAAAAGTTTGAGGGACTTGACCATAAAAAAATCGCGGAACTTATTATTATGGAAGGGCATCGATATGTTATCGCAAAAAATTTAGAAAAATTTAAGGAGCTTGACTCTAAAATCGCAAGACTACTTACTGAGAAGGGGTATTGATCTGCTGTCATAAACAACTTAAAAAAGTTTGAAAAACTTGACTCAGAGACTGTAGAACTTCTTATTAAGGAAGTGAGAGAAGCAGAACAAAGAAAAAATGATTAGACCGAAGATCTCATAAACTAATTCAATGAATACTTGAGAAAATTCAAGTAATACAAAAAACCGCCAATGGCGGTTTTTCCTTATCTTAAAATACCATACTACAACTGAGAAATTACCCACTTTACAACCTCAGCCAAATCAGCCTTGTCTAAATCTCACTGATACTGACTCAAAATTGCCTTCACATTCTGCCCATCATAACCAAGATTTTTCAGAGACTTTACAACCGCTTTAAAAAGTTTTTGATTTACATCAATACTCGAAGCCTGCGAAAGCTGAAAGTTCCCCTTAAGTTCAAGGATAATCTTTTTCGCCAATTTTGGACCAATTCATGGGATTGACTGAAAAAGTTTGGTATCGAGGTTTTCTATTGCCTCATAAAGCTCTCAAATTGGGATTTGCGCGATCTGGAAAGCCGTCTTTGGACCGACTCCAGAAACCTTGAGCATCTGCTCAAAATTTTGTTTTTGCTCTAAAGTATCAAAAGCAAAATAAAAAACTGACTTTTTCCCCTCATCCAAATACGGATACAAGAAAAACTCCCCCTCTGACTGCCCTCCTGCGTATGCAACTTGGACTCCGAACATTTCAGTCAAAATAAAACAGTCAGATTGATTCCTCCTAATCTTTCCTTTGATATAATGAAACATTTAATCTACAAAAAACAAAATAAATCTGATTTTTCTTTCCTTTTCACCCATAAAACTACTCTTGATAAGAGTAAAACTACGATCCTAAAATACCTTTTTTTGAGTAAAATACAAGCAAAAAATCTTATCGCCGAAAATTGACATTTTGCAAAAACTAGATATAATATAGTAAATTTATTTCTTGAATAGTAAAAACATGAATAGACTACACTCAAGAGCAGAAATCAATCCTGAACATCCTCGCATAAATAAACGCAGTGAGCTTCAGCAACAATACAGAGACGAACTCGCTAAAGCACTTACGGCAACCCGTAAAGAGAAGAATGCATGGGAAAATGGAAGTGCATATCGTATGCTAAAAGGAGCAAAGCAAACCGATGAATACCATTTTGCAGAGGAAGGAGTAAAGATGAGCCCTGCCATCACAGAACTATTGAAAACCTCAAATGATATGTCAGATTCTGAATTTTTGAAAAAACTAGAAGCAATGCCTGATCTAAATGAAAATCTAGCTAAAGCACTCATCATAAGTGGGAAATGATGGGCTGTAGCTCAAAAGCTAGATAAATTTCAAGGACTTGATCACGGGAAAATCGCTGATTTTTTTATCAAATATGGTCAAGGGAGACTCGTTGCAGAAAATCTAGAGAAATTTCAGGGACTTGATCACCAAAAAATCGCAGAAACACTCATTGAAAATAAGCTCTGAGGTGCCGTAGCCGAGAACTTGGAGAAATTTCAAGGATTAAATCACCGAGAAGTCGCGAAAAAACTCCTTGAAAATAAAAAATGAGAATATCTAGCTCAAAATCTGGAGAAATTCGAAGGAATCGACTATAATCAGCTCGCTGATATCTTGGTAGAAAAGGGAAATCTCCATGCCTTAACTGAGAACTTAGAAAAGTTTAAGGGGCTTGATCATCAAAAGTTTGCAGAGAAATTATTTGAACATAGAAAATGAAGATATATCGCACAGAATCTAGAAAAATTCGAAGGACTCGATCATCAAGAACTCGCTGATAAATTGATACAAGCTGGAGACGCTGAATATGTAGCAGGAAACATGGAGAAATTCAAGGGCGTAAATCATAATCAGATTGCAGAAAAACTTAATAAAGCTTGAAAGATGAGATATGTCGCTCAATACTTAGAAAAATTCAAGGGACTTGAGAAATCAGTCAAAGAAGAACTGCTCTATGAATGATTTAAAAAGGAAGTCAATGCAAATCCACAAGCCTTTGAAGAAAAAAGCAAAACCGCATAAAGCGGTTTTTTATATTCAAAAAGAGTCTCTATTATTATAAAGAAGCTAAAATCTGATTTTCTCTTTTTTTACATTTTTTATATTGAAATCACATTCAAAAATCCTATATATAAGGCATAATTTTATTTATTACCGAGTTATTACCATGCACATGATTCATGATATTGCTACCTATGCAGACCAAGAAAATGGAGTTCTCAATGTTGTTATTGATATTCCCGCTGGGTCAAACAATAAATACGAATATGATCACGATTTAGGATGTTTTACACTTGATCGTGTAGTTCATCATAGTATGTTCTATCCATTCAACTATGGATTCTTGCCACAGACTCTTTCTAAAGATGGAGATCCTTGTGATGTGTGCCTCTACACTACAAATCCTCTTTTCACTGGTTGCGTAGTAAAGGCAAGACCTATTGGTATCCTTTATACCTCAGATGATGCTGGAGATGATCCAAAGATCATTGCAGTGCCAATCAGCAAAGTAGACCCTAGACGAGATGAGGTAAAAACTATCGAAGATCTCGGAGCACACAAAAAGGAAGAACTAGAAATCTTCTTTAAAGAAATCAAGAGACTTGAGCACAAAAAATACAACAAAATTCAGATCAAAGGGTTTGGAGATCTCGATGATGTTGCTGAAGAGCTCACAACCTCTATCAAAAGATATCAAGAAGAAGATAAGCACTAGTTTATATACTCAATCTTATAGAAAGAAGACAAAAATCAGAATTTTGTTTTCTTTTTTTATACCTTGACTACTAAATGATGTCAGCGAATAAATCCTCTGTTTCAACTAAAAGAATACTCTCTTTTATCTGAGAAAACTACAAGGCCTATCCGATCCGATGAATTTTTGCGATACTTTTCAGAACACTCACGATCGCTCTAGCGACTGTACCTGCTCTATATTATAAAGATATCATCAATATCCTCTCAAAAACACAAGTCGCAACGAGTGAAATTGCTCAACATGGAATCAGCATATTACTCATCATCCTCTGGATAAAATTAGTCCAATTCATATTTTATAGAGTATATGATTATATTATCATTACTTTCGAGATGAATATCCAAGAGAAGCTCTACAATCAAATTTTCAGCTATCTACATCAGCATTCTTTCCAATTCTTTGCAAACAACTTTTCTGGATCACTTATTAGTAAAGTAAGAAAATGCGTGAGCGGGTTAGAAAGATTTACAGATATGCTCTCACGGAATGTACTACCATTTATCTTAAACCTAATTTTAGTCGTTGGAATCATCGCAGTACAAAATATTCGAATCGCAATCAGTATCTTCATTTGAGTTACGGTATTTTCAATCATCCAGTATCAGCTTCATAACTGGCTTCATCCCTACCAAGAAAAAGCCAACCAACTTGATTCTGAACTTGGAGGACTCTTATCAGATACTATAACCAACAACTTAACTATCAAACTATTCGCTTCTCTTCCTAGAGAGCAAAAAGCCTTTTCTTCACTCAATCACGAAACTGTTCAGGCGAGGAAACTACAGTATTACAAGTCAATGCAAATCTGGGGATTTTCAGCTTTTTTCGGACTAGTACTAGAAATCGCAATTATGTATGCAGCGATCCGCCTGTGGTGAATGTGAATCTTTGAAATCGGAGTAATCGTACTGATTCAAACCTATGTTCTCAAGATCATTGAGGAGCTACGAGGTATCGGAATGACATTTAGAAGCTTCTTTAGAAATATTAGTGAAATCTGAGAAATGGTTGAGATTCTAGATACTCCGCATGAAGTCATCGACAACTCAGACCAAAAACTTAAAGTAAAAGAGGGAGAAATCAGATTTGAAAAAGTCGATTTTAGCTATGGAGAAAATCAGATTTTTAATGCTCTTGATCTCACAATCAAGCCAGGAGAAAGAGTAGCTCTCGTCTGAGAATCTGGTAGCTGAAAAACAACAATTACCAAGTTGCTTTTTAGATTTTATGATCTTCAAGGAGGAGAAATCCTGATTGATAATCAAAATATTGCGAATGTTACACAAAATTCGCTCAGAGAAAATATTTCCATGATCCCGCAAGAACCAGTCCTCTTCCACAGAAGCATCAGAGAAAATATCGCCTACGGTAAACCGAATGCAACCGAGCAAGAGATCATCGCTGCATCAAAGATGGCAAGATGCCATGAATTCATCTGAGCACTCAAAGATGGATATGATACGCTCGTTTGAGAGAGAGGTATCAAACTCTCATGAGGAGAAAGACAAAGAGTTGCAATCGCAAGAGCAATCCTAGAAAATAGACAAATCATCGTAATGGATGAGGCAACCTCAGCTCTTGATAGTGAGTCAGAATTCCTCATCCAAGAGGCTATCAATGAACTCATGCAAAATAAAACCGTACTGATCATTGCCCACAGACTCTCAACAATTATGAAGATGGATAAAATAATTGTCATGCACCAGTGAAAAATCATCGAAAAAGGTTCTCATCAAGAACTCCTACTCAATAAGGATGGAACCTACAAAAAACTTCGAGATATCCAGTCTGGAGGATTTATTTGAAAATGCTAAAATGGCAGTCGCCGCTACTGATCTCGATAAATATGAGAATGCGCTATATCATGAAATCTTTATTAAAGAAGAATATGCTGCAGCAAAATCAGCTATCCAAAAGGCGAAAACAATTTTGGATATCTGAGGTCATATCTGACTTTTCTCTGAACGATGTCTGCATCTCAATACCAAAGTCCATATTCATTACTTCGAGCCATTTGAATGTTTGATTAAAAAAGCAAAAATCAGACTTCAATCTTTTTCTTCTAAGATTATTTTCAATCCATTTTGAATTGCAAAGACTGCTTGAACGTATGATTTTCTCTTAAACGAGAGAAAAACAATGCAGTCAAGTCAGTATTCATCATTTCTCAATCCCGAAGGAAAACTTGAAAAAGTAGAGTGCAAAAACCTCAATCACTACCTCAAAGATCAAAAAATCTGAGCGATTGATCTACTTAAGCTGGATATCGAGGGGATGGAATTTGAGGTCCTCTTTGATATTCAAAGAGAAAACCGAGAAAAAATTGAGGCCATACTCTGTGAAATTCACCTCCTCTGACCAACCTATGAAGAAAAATTCCCAGACCTTATCTCACTTTTAAAATCACACTTTACTCATGTAGAGCGAAATCCAAGCCCTTATAGTGAAAAAATTTGACTTTGCTTTTGCTATAAAAAAGAATAGACTCTTATTATCTTTATTCTTATTCGATAATAAGTATGCAGAAAAATCTCAAACTCTACAATATCTTCTTTCCTTTCCGGAGTTTATTTCTCTTTCCCCCATTTTTTCTCCTTAGTCTACCTGTAAACTTCTTGATTGATTCAGTAGTCTTCCTCTTGGCAGCAAAGACTCTCAAGCTCCCAAATCTAAAAAATATCTACAAAAAAAGCATTTGGAAAATACGAGGATTTGGATTCCTAGCGGATATCATAGGTGCAATATTCCTCTTTCTCTCAAACTACATAAAAGATCGATTAGAACTGCCTGACGCATTTTTAGTAGGAGTAAACTATAATCCTCGAGGACATCGAGCCTCACTGCTATGGACAATTATCGCGCTCCTAATCTCAGGTTTCTTGATCTTTTATTTTAATTACCGCTGGAGTTTCTCAGTTACAAACCTCTCAGATCAAGACAAGAGAAAAATCGCCCTTAGATTAGCGATATTCACTGCTCCCTACATTTTTCTTGTTTCACTAAGCCGATTTTGAAGATAATACCAAAAATCTTATTTTATATATGTCAATATCAGAAAAGTAATTCTCATCACAAAAAATCTAAAAACATCAGTTCTTAAAAGACTTTTTCAATCCACAAAAAATACTTAAAAAATCTGAAAAAATCTCTTTTTTACTCTTGAAAATCAGGAGATATCTACTATTATAATAAACGTACAAAGTACTTTTTATATCTTATTTTGCTACAACAATGACAAAGACAGCTCTTATTGCTAGCTTAGCTACTGAACTTGGAGTTTCTAAGAAATTAGCTGCTGAACTAGTTAACGCATTCATCGAAACAGTTATTACTGGTGTTAAGAAGACTGGTGAAGTTAGAGTTCAAGGTTTCGGAACTTTCAAGGCTTCAAAGAGAAAGGCTAGAGAAGGAGTTAATCCTCAAGATCCTTCAAAGAAGATTAAGATCCCTGCAATGAAGGTTGTTACTTTCAAGGCTGGTTCTGACTTCAAGGCTGCTGTTAAATAATTATCTTATAAAATAAGATCAAAAGTCTGACTTTCGAGTCAGATTTTTTTGTTATCTATTTTTTTACTAATACCCCCTATAGAGAAAGCTACCTTGACATTTACCCATAAAAGAATATAGTACCAATATAAATCAAATAAAACAATAAACAAAACTATCATGGAAACAAAAATTAAACTTAGCTCTAACTACGAAGATTTCTGGATTAGAGCAATTCGAATGTGTGTGTGGACTGCCACGCTAATTGCCTTTTTTCTCATATTTTTAGAGTCCTGGAAATTTAATGCAGTCTTAGGTGGAATATTTCCTGTCGTGATGCTCCTTTCAACGCTCCCAATCCTTATGGGAGTTGCGAACGAATTTCACGATAAGATATCTCATCTTCTCGGTATAGCATGCTTTTGTATACTGAGTTTTCTTATCGCATGCTATATTTCCAAGTCTTCAGTAAACCTTGAAAGGATAGAAATGCTAACCTTACTGGGACTATTATTCCTTGGCTATCTTACTTTGGACCAAACCCTTTTAAGGACTGGAACTATTAAACTCATCTCAGAAACTCAAGCCTGCCTAAAAAGAAGGTGGTTATATTATCGGATTATCGAGCATGAGATCGTGAAAGAGTATAAGTATGACACGGAAAAACTGGGAGAAGTAGAACGCCAAATGCTGAAAGAAATTCCTGATGAATTTAGTAGAGACTCATTATTACATCCACACTATAATGAAATAGCAATGTGGAAAAACGATCTCGACCAACTAAAAGAGGAAATTTCAGGGATTAATGAACAAATTAGACAATTAGAAAAAGCAAAAGAAAAAATTGGCTGTTTTTATTAAACAGCCTTTTTCTATTCAAAATAGATTAAAGGTTGCAATTTAAGAGGACTTGAATATGCTGTAAGATGTTTTTTAGCTTTCATTACACGAAAGTCACTATGCCAAAATCTACTACAAAAACAGTAAAATCAACAAAAACTTCACCAAAAACACCAAAAGAGAAATCAGATTCTTCTCATTTTTTTGATCAAGGATCTCTCGTTTTTGAATGAATCAGAGTAAATAACCTCAAAAATATCGATCTCACACTCCCAAAAAACAAACTCATTACCATTACTTGAGTGAGCTGATCAGGGAAATCCTCTCTAGCATTTCAAACTATATATAAAGAGGGACAATATAGATATATTGAATCACTTTCCAGCTACCTGAGACAATTTTTTAATCTCTGAGATAGACCAGAGATCGATTATTGTAGTGGACTCTCCCCTGCTATTGCAATTGAACAAAATAAAAGAGTCTGAAATTCAAGATCTACAGTAGGGACCCTCACTGAAATTGATGATTACATCAGACTCCTTTTCGCAAAATTAGGAGATACCTATTGCTGGAACTGTGGAAGCAAAATCAAACCACAAACGGTTGATCAAATTTTGCACACAATGAAAGAACTCTACAGCAACCAAAGGATCTATCTCCTAAAGGAGAGCTGAAGTTTCTCTACAAAAGCTGATCTGCTCAAATTTGTAAAAACAAACAAGCAAAAAGTTGAAAAAGGAGGCGGGTTTACAAGATATCTCCTTGTTTCTCAAAATCCAGAAAAAGCTGATCCTATCGAATATTTCTACCTCGAAGATCCTCAAATTCCAACTGACTATTTTCCAATCAATAGCTATGGAATCTTTGACCGTGTAACCTTGGAAGAGCAAAAAGTCTGAAGACTCAAAGAGGATATCATCAAAATCCTCTCAGAGACTAAGAAATTTGGAGTCTATCTAGCAGAAAAAAATCCAACAAACGAGCCTACTTCTCAAAAGCAAGTAGAAGCTAATTTTTGAGCAGGAATTGAGATCACACAAGCCAAAAAAAGCAAAAAAGCTGATTCAAAAACTGATGGCCAAGAAATCACCCAATGAGCTCGTATTCAGCGATTCACTGACAAGATGTATTGTCCAAACTGTAATATTACCTATCCAGAGTTTACTACACAACACTTCTCTCCTAATAGACAAGAGGGAGCATGTAGCCACTGTCTTGGAATCTGAGAAATTCTGCAAGTCGACTATAATAAAGTAATTGATCCTGCAAGTCCATTAATAGATGCCATTCTTCCATGGAGAGATAGCAATCTAGGACAGTGAGTCCTCAAAAAACTCTGCGAAAAATATAGTATGGATCCGGAAAAAAAACGAGCAGAACAGCCTGAGCGATTTCTCAATGTGGTGGTCGAAGGAGATCAAGAACTCTTAAGAATCAACACCTGAGGAAAATATACCAGTATTAAATACAATGGAATCGAAGAAATCATCAAAGACCAATATGTGAAAGGACTTTTGACGGTTGACTTTCAGGCAATGCTCAATATGAAGACCTGTCCTCACTGTTTCGGTTCAAGACTAAAAAAAGAGAGTCTCCATTGCTTCTTAACAATTAAAAAGCAAGATATTGAAAAAAAATCTGACTTTTCAAACCTTTTACCTACACTTTTCACTCAACAAGAAGGATTACCCTTTGCTCAACCAGAAGATCAAGATCTGATAAAATTTAATATCCGAGATCTTCAAAAAATTGAGCTTAACGAACTTATCAACCTTCTAGAGCTCTACAAATCCACAAGTGAAAAGCCGATCAACCTCCTTGAAAGAATCCTCAATCCACTCCTAGATAGAGCAAAAACAATCCAAGAACTTGGACTCGGATACCTCATGCTAACTAGAGGTGTTGATACCCTTTCTGGAGGAGAAATTCAGAGATTAAGACTCGCAAAACAGCTCTGAAACAAGCTCACAGGAATTATCTATGTTTTAGATGAACCAACTATTGGGCTTGATACCTGAGAAATCAAAAAAGCAATCGTCTCCATCAACAAACTCAAAGAAATGGGAAATACTATCATCGTTGTAGAGCATAACGAGGAATTTATTAGAGCATCAGACCGAATAGTAGAAATCGGACCTTGAGCATGAGATTTCGGTTGAGAACTCATCTTCAATGGTAGTTATGAAGAATTTACCAAGACAAGAACACTGACCTCAGATTTTATCACTTGAAAAAGAAAGGTTAGCATAGATTTCTCTCATACTCCAAGCAAGAAGCGAGTTGATATCAGAAAGGCAAGCAAATTTAATCTCAAAAATATCGATGTAAAATTCAATCTCTGAAGTTTTACAGTGATTACCTGACCTTCTGGAGCTGGGAAAACAACATTAATGTATACCACACTCTTCAGATTTCTCAATGATAGACAAAAATTTGTTCAGAGTTATATCAGACTTCAGCTTTTGAAAAAAGGACTCACTTGGGAAGAAATCCTCGCCGCACCTGTAATGAGAGCTGAGGAATATGCCCACTTTGAAAACCTTGCACTCCAAGAGTTCTATCAAGATATCTGAGTAGAAAGAGTAACCGGACAAGAAGAAATTAAAAATACCATCTACGTAGACCAATCTAGCATTGGGAAAACTCCAAGAAGCTGTCCTGCCACCTTTGTAAATGTCTTTGATAAAATTAGACTCCTCTATGCTGGAACCAGCGATGCCAAATACCTTGGTTTTAACAATTCCCATTTCAGTTTTAACTCAGACAAAGGTGCCTGCCCTGCTTGTAATGGATACGGATACAAAAAAATTGAACTTCAATTCCTTCCTGATACCTATGTTCCATGTGAACTCTGTCAGGGGAAAAGATATAAACCTGAAATCCTATGAATTACTTGGAGAGGAAAAACGATTAGCCAAGTTCTTGATATGTATATTGATGAAGCATTAGACTTTTTCTCAGAAATGGATCATATCAAACAAGAACTCGAGCTTATGGTAGAAATCGGACTCGGTTATCTCAAAATGGGACAACCGGCACATACCCTTTCTGGAGGAGAATCCCAAAGACTCAAACTCGTAAAACACCTCCTCAAAGAATATAGATGAAATACCGTATACTTCCTTGATGAGCCAACAGTAGGACTCCACCCAGCAGACATTGAAAAACTATTGAAGGTGATCAAGAGATTCCTTGAAAAGGGAGATACCATCTTGATGATTGAACACGATGAAGATATCCTTCAGTTCGCTGATCATATTATCAGATTAGATAATGGACAACTCGTAAAATCTAAATAAATTCAACATAAAAAGAAAAACCTGATATTACCTCAGGTTTTTTTATTTCTTTATCTTAAAGATACTATTTTACTTCTTAATCACCGCTTCAATCGCAGCAAACATTCCTTCTCCATCCTCGTTGATGATGATATATACCTCATCACCTGGCTTTCCATGATGGAAGTTTACAGCAGCTTGATTGAGGAAATAAATCTGACCTTCCTCTGAGTGAGCAGTAAATTTTTGATCATCAGTCTTTGAAAGAATCGCCTTCAAATGCTTTCTTCCTGCTGGTTTAATCAATTTATAAATCATCTTTCCCTCCGGAGTAATTTTTAGCTTAAGTGTATCCCCAGGGATCAACTTAGTTTTACTTGAATAATTGAGCGGAACAAGGTACTTTTTTTGATCTACTCAAACCATGTAATATCCATCAAAAATTCCCTCAATTACTTCCATTTCCTCATCAGTATACGCTTCTCTAAGCTCATTAGCTTCTGCTTCACCAAGCCCAAGACTTGATGGATCCAAAGAATTTGGATCATTAGGATCAAAGTTTGCAAGCTGACTTACAGCAACCTTCACTCTCTTGAGTTCTAGTGATACCTTAGTCAAAGCATTCTGAGTAAATTGGAGGAGTTGCTGATAATCTTTCAATAAATCCTCTGTCGTTTTTGTTTTTGTCATTGCAGTTTGTTGTTAGATGATAAATATTGCGATATCATTATATCGATTTTTGTCAAGATTGCAATTTTTTATGAGAGTTTTTTAGAGATAAAATTTTCCTTAGTTATGAAGCTAGAAAAGAAAAAGAAGCCTGAGTTTTATTTCAGATTTCTCTCCTTCTTTTGGATCAAATATATTTACTTTTCCTGCTCAACTTCCTGATTTTTAACTACAACCTGCACTTCTCAAATCACATTCCTCTTAACCCAAAGCACCTTAAATTCAAGAGTACTATGCGTTTTATTCTCCAAATCATCATGCAGATGAATATCCAAGCTAATTTTCTCTCAACTACTTGGAAATCTCTCAAAAGAACTCGTAATAAAGTAACTCAAAGTTTCTGCCTCATACTCATCATCCAGCTCAATCTCATCTGGATGGAGACCAAGCACATTCAATAGCTCATCCATTCTTACATACGACTGACAAATCAGAGTTCAATCCTCATTTCTCTTGATTGGAGTAAGTTCTTCATCAGACTCATCTTGAATCTCTCAAAATACTTCCTCAATAATATCTTCCAAGCTCACAATTCCATCAACCCCCCCATACTCATCTAATACTACAGCAATATGCTTATGTGTCTTTTGAAATTTTTGAAGAAGCGAATCAATAGGCTGACTACGTGGCACCTTAATAATTGGATTAAGCGTCAATTGTGAAAGTAATGTTGATCAAGAATGTTCCTTTTTAAGCCTCAAAAGCTCCTTAAGTGTAACAATCCTATCTATCGTATCAATACTCTCATGATACACAGGAATACGAGAATAATGGTATCCACTGAGTTTTTCTATTGCATCATCCAAGCTACACTGATCATCTATAGACTTGATCTTGATTCTTGGAGTCATAATCTCCTCTGCTGTCAATTCATCCAAAGTCAAAAGCTTCTTAATCTTTTGATCCTCTCAGTCAGTAAAGACACCAGCTTTTTTAGAAAGCTCAATAAAAGCCTCCAAATCTGACTCACTAATCAGATTTTTCCTCTCCTTCTTTGTTAATCCCTTCATCATTCGCTCCAAAACAAATATCAATGGGAAGAGAATCTTTATCAATACCGTATAGATAGGAGCAATACTCAGCGATATTCTCTCTGCATGACGCGTTGCGAGGGTTTTTGGGAAAATCTCTCAGAACAAAAGCACTAAAATCGTCACAACAGCAGTTGCAATAGAGATAACTAATGTCTGATCAAACTGCACTTTAGCTGCAATATCCATAGCAATCACAGTCGCCAAGGATGCAGCAAAAATATTTACGATATTATTTCAGATCAAGATTGCTATTAGGACCCTTTCTGGCTTGAGTTTAAGCTTATAGAGTGACTTTGCTCAGCTTTTTTTCTCTTTCAAGAAGACTGAAGCCTTGTGCATTGGCACTGAAGTAAAAGCCGTCTCACTCGCAGAGAAAAACATTGACAAGAAAATTAAAATCACAAAGAGCAAAAGCGATAAGGGGTCCATCTTTAGACAAACAACATAAAAAGAATAAAAAAACCGAATATATTTCACAAAAACTCTAAACTTACGGTTCAAATATAGCTATCCGAACTCAAATTGCAAGTCCGTCTTGAAAAACCGTTTTCTAACCTCTCCTACTGCATATCAAAACTGTATCCCTTATGATCAGAACCTGGGAATTGTACAGTTTGAATACCATCTACTGCAACCTTCGGACTGATAAATACATGATCAATATGACTTTCTATAGGCAAAGCAAAGGCTAAAATACGCTTAAGACGAGCGGAAAGTGTTGGTAATTCTTTCTCCATTTTCAAAAGTCTAGAGGCACTTCGTGTCATCATAAATGGGAAACGAGCTGTAGTATTTCTAAGAATTCCATCAATCTTTTGAGCAAACTGCTGATAATATATTGACCATGGACTCACATTAAAATCTCAAATAACAAGTACCTTTTCTCTTGTTTGTGAATGATAAGTCTTTGAAAGATCCTCTGCTAAAGAGTTCAACTGTACATTCCTTCTCTGGAAATGTGCTAAGCTTGTCGGAGAAGTCGTATGTATCAAATATACCTGATATACATTATCTCACCTCGTCATTTGAGCATGCAAATACCCTCGCTCCCCTTTTTCAAAGGTCTTTGAGACATTTCTCAGTGGATATTTACTAAATATAGCACTTCAAATCTGACCTTTTACACTCATATTCATAATTTTATAAGGATAGTCTTTTTCAAGCATTTTTCAGAGATTATCCTGATGGTGCTGACTATATTCCACAAAAAGAATTAAATCTGATTTCTTATCTTTTATAATCTCATAAATCTCCTGATACTCACTATTTTCCTTGTAAAGATTCGAATAGATCACTCTCACCGGATTATCTGTCTGATGTGGATTCCTGCTTTCTAATCCATAAAAATGCAAAAACTGTGCCAAAAATCCCCAAAAAAGCCCAATAAATCAGATCATAATCCAAAATTCAATCGTAGAAAAGAACTTATCTGAAGCAACCTTAAAAAAAGAAAAAATTGAAATTATAAGTCCTATAAAAAATACAACCATCCAATATGGCAAAAAACTCATTGCAAGCTCTCAATAATACTCTCCTCTACCAAAATATACAACACCTCACAAAATAACCACCAAAGCCAAGAAAATACGCATATTCTCATTCTTATAGATAAAGACTTACCCGATAATAGGAATTTTCTTGAAAAAGGCAACCCTTGTTTATCTGCATAAACAACGAAATTCTCAAGCTAGCAATCCAAGAAAACAAAAAAACAGGTGGAGACAACCTGCCTTTTTTATCTTGAGTTTTTACACAGAGCATTGTTTTACTTAATTGCGATTTCCTCGATCATCATATGCAAGCTTTGATCTATTTCTCTCAATCCATATTCAAAATTATTTCTAATCATTCCATTTTCCCTCATCAAAGTATTGAGCTTATCAGACAATTCCTGCATTCCAGACAAAAACAACTCCAAATCATACTGAGAACGAATAAGTCAGTTTTTAATTTCTTTTTGAAGTCTAGCAGTATAAAGTCTAAGCTGAACAAGCGTTTTAATCACCACATCTACATATTCAGTATCAAAATCCTGAACAATCCCTCCTCCATATTGGCTTGTTGCTTCTCTAGTACAATCCAAAGCTCCAATCAAAGCATCACAAGTAGAAGCAATCTTATCCAAAAGAGTGTTCATTTTAGTTGTTGTACTTGCAACGGTATTGAGACTGTTTAATTCGTTCATTTTTAGATTCTGATAGAGAATAAAATATAACACTTCAATTATACACGACTTTTTACAAAAAACAAAAAAATCTGATTTCCTATTTCTTTTTCAACTTCTCATTTTCGTTTTTTATGATATTATGTATTTTTTAGCATAACTTCATAGTAGATAACTACAGTTCACAAAAAATAAAAAACTTTTTTCTTGCCCTACAGCAGCATAATCATCACTTGAAAATTCAGATCAAAACCATACAAATAAACAAATTTTTTAACCTTTTGCATACAAAACCACATGCAAATATTAAAATATTGATGGATCGGTCTAGGAGCCATATTTCTCACAACACCAGCTTTCGCAAGTACGGGACTAGACTCCTCTATTGAATGGACCAACTATAGATCATGTATTGACCTAACAACTTCTCTCAAAAAATATCTCGCAAGTCCTGAACTATCTGCACGATTATTGAAAAATAATTATGCGAAATCAGACAAGAGTCCTCTAATAAACCAACAAATCACCTCGCAAACCTATTTTTCTTATTTAGATAAAAATCAGCAGCTCCTCTATCTTTTCAAATGAGCTCAAGAATCAAAGACCAATACTGTAAATATTGCAATCCCAGCACTTTTAGCGAAATTCCACCTACCAAAATCACGAAAACATATTCAGACTTTTTTTTATCAAGATAAAAAGCTGATTATCTCAGCAGAAGAAAATCAAAACTCTCTGATCGCTATCTATACTATTGAGGATAAATCATTTAAGCCACTCAAATACTATAAAATGAGCGGCCCATTTAAACAAGCTCAACTAGTATGAGATAAGTTCTACCTGATCACACAAAAACAAACAACCAAAGACAGCTTAGAGGCACTCCTCAAAGCAAATTGAGAAGACAAGAACTTTTTCCCAAAACTTGAACAAGCTATCAAATACTGACTCAAAACCACGATAATTTCGCAAGCAACTTGTCAAAAAATCGCTCACAATATTACTGATGGAGAATTACCAAATTTGACCTCACTAGCAATTTTCAATCTAAACAGTCTAGATACCGAGCCAGAAATCAATTTTTTCCTCGGACAACTCAACCATATTGCCATCTGACCAGAGTATCTCTACCTCCTCAAATCACATAACAATACAGACATCACCTGTAAAAATTGTTCTCAAAAAGCTGAATGAAGCTGAGAAAAAACACTTATTCAGTGATTTTCACTTGATCCAAAACTCTATCAGAGCAACAATGCGATTCTTTCTTGAACGCTCCTCTCATCAAAAAATTACCTGACAGAAGACTTCAAGCTTGAAATCCCACTCTACCAAACCAGCGGGAAAATGAAACAATATCGCATACTTCAAGCTGACAACAAGCTCAGCACTTTTACTACAACAATCTTAGCTGAAACTGGATCCAACTATCAAAGCATAATAAAAGAAAGCTGATCCTATCAACTATCCAATGATGAAACAACACTGATCATCACTCAAAACAATAATCAATACTTACTCCCAACAAGTGAACGAAGAAAAAACCAGCTTTTCCCTCTAGGGAATAACCTCATCAAGATACAAAATACGAACAATACTATCACGATAACTAGCACCGAAATAGGACAATCAAAAGAAGAAACGCTACTTTCTCTAAATAATGCAGAATTACTTGATAACATATATTGGAATAGTGAACAAAAGATCCTCTCTCTTATAACTCGTGAAAACGGGAAAACTACACTGAGAGGCTATGATCTTTGAGATCCTAAAGAAGCAAAACTTCTTTTCAAGAGGACCTATCCGGTTATCAGCACTTTGAAACATCTCGATCTTTATATAAATATGGAGAAATACACAGTACTCATAGCTCAAGGAATTGCAGATTTTTTCGTGACAAGAAATCATACTCTCACGAAAACTATCAAAATAAAATAACTTGCTTTTACATCAGACTTTTTTATTATTATTTTTTCGTGATTAATGGGACAAAAGATTATCATTTTAGAGAATATCCGTTCGGCTTATAACGTTGGAAATGTTGTGAGAACAGCAGACGCACTTGGACGGAATGTATGGATCACTGGATATACACCATCACCTATTGATCACCCTAAGGTTCGCAAAACCTCACTAGGAGCTGAAAATCATGTTGGTCTCAAACAATTTGACTATACCAGTGATGCCATCAAGTATGCTAAAGAACACGACATCAAGGTCATAGCTGCCGAAATCACTAATGAGGCAAAGCCGCTTGATACCTACACTCCAGAGAACAGTAATCTTGCAATCATCTTTGGAAATGAAGTTGAGGGAGTTCTTCCTCAGACACTCCAGACAGTAGATGAAGTGGTATATATTCCTATGCAGGGCATCAAAGAAAGCATGAACATTGGACAAAGTACAGCAATTATGATGCGAGCTTTAAGAAACTAAAAAATATAAAAAATCTGACTTTTAAACCTTTTATCAAAAGTATGGACCATTTTTACAATGTATTCAATCGAATACTGAAACATATCGGTTTTCTTCTGGATTTTGTAATTCACATTGATAAGCATCTTGCACGACTTTTTCACCAATATGGACTACGAGTATACGCAATAATCTTCGGTGTTATCTTTATTGAAACAGGATTTGTTGTGATGCCGTTTCTTCCTGGAGATTCACTCCTCTTCGCCTCAGGAGCCCTAGCAGGAAACCCTATGAATCATATCAATGTTCATATACTCTGGCTTCTGATCTTCGGAGCTGCAGTACTCGGAGATAGCCTTAACTATGAAATTGGGAAATTCATCGGACCAAAAATCTTCAAAATGAAATCAAAGCGAATCAAACAAGAATACCTTGAAAAAACTCAACACTTTTATGAGAAATACTGAGGAAAAGCAATCGTCTACGCTAGATTTGTGCCGATCGTGAGAACATTTGCTCCGTTCGTAGCTGGAATCGGAAGTATGAAATATACCTCATTCCTCCACTACAATCTTCTCTGAGCATTTCTCTGGTCAGCATCACTCGTATACGCAGGATTCTTCTTTGGGACGATTCCTATTGTTCAAAAGCACTTTAGTCTACTGATCGTAGGGATTATTGTCCTCTCTAATCTCCCAATTCTTATTGAACGATATAAACACCACCTTGATACAAAAAAAGCTAAGAAAGAAACTCAAAAAGATTCTGAAGAAAAATAGAAGAAAAATTAAAAAAACCTGAAGTAACTCAGGTTTTTCTTTTTTCATATTTTTAAGCAATAATTCCTCCTCATAGACAAACTTCTCCATCATACAAAACAAATACCTGTCCTGGAGCCACCGCCCATTGAGGATCTTGAAAACGAACCTGCAAATCAGATCACTGCTTCCCAATAATCTCGCAAGCAACAGGAGGATTTTGACGATAACGAATCTTTCCAACAAGCTGACTTCAAACTGGATACTCCTCTGCTATCCAATGCCAATCTTTAAGCAAGCATTCTCTAGATTGAAGCTGCTCAGCATCTTTATCACAAACATACACAGTATTTTCTGCTATATCAATACGATATACATAAGCCTTAAAGTTCAGTCCAAGTCCCTGTTTTTGACCTATTGTAAAATAATATGCTCCTTGATGCTCTCAAACTTTTTTCCCATCAAGCGTTTTTATCGCTCAAGCTTTTGGAGGCAGCTTTTTCATTAGAAATTCTCTAATTGGAATATTTCAAATAAAGCAAAGTCCCTGAGAATCACGGCGCTTCGCATTTGGCAAGCCAATACGCTCAGCCAGGTCCCTAACCTCAGACTTTTTCATCGCTCATAATGGAAAAAGAGACTTAGAAAGCTGAAATTGATCTAGTCCAGAAAGGAAATAACTCTGATCCTTAATTTCATCAACTCCACGAAGCAAATGAAAAAAATCTGAATTGAAATCAGTATTTTCTTTCCCTCTCAACTCCTCACCAGGTCTAAGAATTTGCGCATAATGCCCAGTTGCAATCTTATCAAAACCTTCTGCTAAAGCCTTTTGCAAAAAAACATCAAACTTGATCAGAGAATTACAAAGAACATCTGGATTTGGAGTAATCCCCCTCTGATATCCTTCAAAAATATAATCAATAATTTTTTCTTGATACTCTTTTTGTAGATCGTAAGCACGAATTTCAATTCACAAATACTCAGCAACCTTAATCGCATCAATAGAATCCTGATATGTAGTACAGTTTCCTCCCTCAGAAACATAATTTTTCATAAACCCAGCCACGACCTCATGCCCCTGCTCCTTCAAAAGATAGGCAGCAACAGCAGAATCAACACCTCAGGAAAGTCCCACCAAAATTTTCATCTTGCCTATCATAATTCAAAATTAAAAAACTATCTCTTCAAAAACTCCTCAACGATACTCAATGGAGCAATAATCATGCAGTGTTCTGTATTGAAATCTAAACCATGTTCTCTACAAAATTCAAGCACCCTATCATCAAAAGTTCAAGGCTGAAACCAGACTTTTTTTACTCAAAACTTCAAATTATTTTTAAGAAGATCTAGTGTTAGCTGTGGATTTGTCATAAAAACAAAAAGATCTACTCTTTGCCCCTCCTTATCCACTTCCTCAAAACTTGGATAACAAACAGTTCAATTAATCTCTGGATAACGAGGATTAATAGGGAAAATCTGAATTCATTCCTTTTGTAAACGATTTTGCAACTTAAGTGCTAAACTCTCCTCACGAGCAGAAGCTCAAAATAAAGCTATAGAAAACATCATAGCAAACAAAAATAAATTATGCTCAAATAATCTTATCAATCAAACCGTACTCTAGCGCCTCTTGCGGACTCATTCGCTTATTTCTCTCCATATCTGCAAGACACGTTTCATAACTTTTCCCGCAGTGTTTCGCGATAATTTCAGTCAGATTTTTCTTTACTTTAAGCATTTCCTCTGCCTCAATCTGAATATCAGTAGCCTGACCTGAGATTCCACCTCATGAAATCAATGGTTGATGAATCATGATCCTAGAATTTGGCAAAGCAAACCTTTTCCCTTTCGTTCCCCCAGTCAAGAATACAGATCCCATTGAAGCGGCAAGCCCTGTACAAATCGTCTGAACATCACATTTAAGAACCTGCATCGCATCATAAATCGCAAGTCCAGAATATACCTCTCCTCCAGGAGAATTAATATACATAATAATATCCTTGTCCGGATCCTTTTTCTCAAGATAGAGCATCTGAGCAATCACAGTATTTACCATCGCACTATGCACTGCCTCTCCAACAAAAATAATTCTATCCTCTAAAAGTCTAGAATAAATATCATATGCTCTCTCTCAAGCTTTAGTTTTTTCAATAATTGTAGGGATCAAGGTCATAAGCCATAAATATACAAAATAAAAACAAATCAGAAATCTGATTTCTTCATTTTTTTGAGAGTATCGTTTTACTTTCAAATTTCAACTTGAAATTTACTACAAAAACGATACTCATTAGATATTCAAACCTTTAATTTTATAAAAGAAAAAAATGAAAAAACTCTGAATAAGCATCATTTGATCTATGATCGTCCTTAGTGGTGCCGCCTTTGCTGCAAAACCGACTACGGCAGAGATCAATAGCCTTACTTCAAAACTAGAAAGTAATAAAACAAAACTCCTTAATAACCTTGAAAACAGCAAAAAGAAGCTAAAATCAATAGCTGATGAAACTAAAAAATTTGCTGATACAACACTTTTTGATGCGGCAAGCTGTCTAGGTGCTATCCCAAAGGAAGACCAAAACTTAGATTTTAATAAGCTAACTGATAGCCTCAAAACCAGTATTCTCAATGAATACATTGGATTAGATGGAGATATCAAGAGATACAGTCTTGAACTCAAAGATGCTGATCCTATTCTGCTAGGGAATACGCTAGATAATTTCTACAATCAAAATGCTATCAAAATTACAAATCTTGAAAATGAGTATTATCTCAAATCAGGGAAAACTAAAGCTACCTTTCTAGAATATGTAAAAAACAATCAAGATCTTCTCAATGGACTTGCACAAAAACTTGATATTATCAAGAATGTAAACAAATATGCTGATGCTGTGAGCGGAGCTTTTTCTGGATTAAATAATGCAATCAATAGTCACTCAAGCCTCTGGTCTAATATGGCTAAAATCAAAAATCAAACACTTTCAAGTATGAGTATGGATTTTGATACTACTATTGGGCAAATGATCAGCACTCACAACCCTAGTCCTGATATTCAAGCAAAATACCAAATTCATAAAGATAACTTTATGAAAAAAATGATCGCTGAAACCAATAAATCAGTCTACTATACTTTCTCAGCATTTTTTGAGTATGAAAAATACGCTGATATCATGAGCAGACAAGAAGATATTAAAAAGAAATTTTATGCTAGCTCTGGAGATGTAAACTGCAGTCTCCTCCTCACAACAAGTGTAAACTTTGCAAATTATGCAAAAGACCTTGAATCTACAGCCAATGATACTATTAAAGGTATGGATCTTATTACCTCAGGTATCAAAAGCTGAAAAGTAAAACTTAAAGATCTAGAACCTGTTGCCTCAAATGCATTTAATAAAACAATCACTGATCTAGGAAATGAACTCAGAAGAAATTTCAAACTCATGCTAGAGAGTGAAACACCTGCAAAAAAACCTGAATCAACTACTACTGAAACAACAACAGAAACAACTACTCAACAAACACAACCTCAACAAACAGCTTCTCAACAGCCAACTCAACCAGAGCAAGCACCTACTACGAGCAAACCAACCTTTACCCAAACGTTCAAAAAAGGTCAATATCATGCTCAGGTAAAGGATCTTCAAACCTATCTTACAAACTGGGGATTCTACAAAGGAGCAATAAATGGAATTTATGATAGAGCAACGATTGAAGCAGTATATCAGTTCCAGCTCAAAAACGGAGTAATCACAGGAAAAGAAAAAAATAAATCTGGTTATGGACGATTTGGTCCACAAACCAGAGCAAAAATCAATAGTATGATCTAAATAAATTATTCAGTATTTTTCTACAGATGCACAATAAAAAATGATTTACCCTTTTAGAAATGCTCCTAGTTATCATCATATCTGGGAGCCTTTTAACGACAATTTATTCAGTTATGGTTACCTTACCCAGGGTAAAACATTTTAATGATGCTAGACAAGCACTCATTGAAGAGACCAACTGAGTTATGAATAGATTTGCTGAACTCTTCCAAGATTATACGATTGATTATGAAGAATATTTTAATAGATCAAAAATCTGAACTCAGACGGAAAATTGACATTATTCAGTATTTTCTGCCTATGGAAATGAAAATAGTGTAAGCACAGATAACACTTGGCGTAAAAAACATAGAATAAAATACTGTTCTTCTGGACAAGACCCAGAAAGAAGATATTACAGCACTAACAACTGTAAAGATTGAGAAATCTGAATAACAGCACCAAATAAACGTCAATCCTATGGGCAATACAAAATGCTCTTTCGAGACGTAGGAGTGAATACAGATTGAAAAGAAAGACTCAATCCAATATTCAATAGAGATTGAGCTGCTCCTGATCTAACAAACTACTTTCCAGAAGTTGGAGACTCAGATGATAGAGACTTGGGAATAGGTCCAGTTGCAATTCCAGAAAATCCACAAGAAATCTATCTTATCTCCCACGATGGGCAAAGAAGAGTCTTCCTAAGAATTAATGAAACAGAGAATTGAAGGACAATTCAAATCCTTAGATTAAGAGGATTCGACGCAGGAAGCGACCATACACTTAACTCAGAAGATCCCAAAACCTATGATGGAGAGATTGATACTTGGGCGTGTGACTATGGACAAGGTTTCAATTGCAATGAAACTGGAACTGTAATATGAGATACCTACAAGAATTACAAACTTGCAAACAGCGTAGATGATGGTTGGGTAAATCTTTTTGATTCAAATATCTCAGTTAAAAGCTGGAAGATTCACATAGCACCAAATACAAATCCTGACTATGCCTGGCAAAAAAAAGATGTACAAATAAATCCTTACATTAGCATATCGCTCACAACAGAATTAAATTATAACAAATGGAAACAAAAACTCTGAAATATGCTTTCTGGATACACCTATAGCCTAAAATGAGTATATGATACAAAATGATTTTACCTTAAATAAGGAAATTAGCCCATAGAATGATGAGTCTACTTGCTCAAAAAAAACATAAAGCTAAAGGAAATCAGTTTTTTTCTAGATTAAAATCAATTCCTCGAGTAGCCAACCTCTTGGAAAGCAAGGAAACACAACTGATTGCCTTTTTTTGTTTCCTATTTTTCATTATTATACTCAGACTTTTTCAGCTCCAAATATTGGAATATGAAGAATACAATACCCTACTGAGTAAATTACATTATAGAGAATCTCTCCTCACTCCTGAAAGAGGAAACATCTACGCCCT
The DNA here is from genome assembly GCA_963537415.1 of uncultured bacterium. Lineage (GTDB taxonomy): Bacteria > Patescibacteriota > Gracilibacteria > Absconditabacterales > Absconditicoccaceae > HOT-345. The sequence goes on from CAUTDF010000009.1 coordinate 39,310, forward strand.
AGATAAAGGATGACACCCTGTAAAACTTACAGAAAATATTACTCTTTATGATCTTGCCATTGATCCAAGAGAATTAGATGGGGTCATCTCTGGATCTAATGTCCCAATGAAAAATCGCTTTATAGAAATCGTAACACCAGTTCTCTACAAGCATCTTTGTGAAGTAAATGGAATGAATCCTGTCAACAAAACTGATTGTATTAAAAATATTGAACTATTTGCTGGAGTAAACCTTCTACCAAAAAAGCCAGAACTGTTCTACTTTTGAAGCGGGATGGAATCTCCAGAATATCAAAGTTTTAATTTTGAGGAGTATGAGAAAAACTTCGGAAAGACAGTAGACCAATTCACAAAAGAAAAGGCTTTCGAACTTATCAAAACAAAACTTGATCAAAAAATAAAAATCTGAATCAAAACTCAGAATTATCTTTGATATTTTTCTGAACCTAAATTTTTAGAAGAATTAGCTCAAAAACAACTTCCCTATGTGCATATTATCGCAGATCACTATGTATACCTAGAGCCCTCAACTATGGTTGATCCTGGTTTGGCTCAAGCAACAATTGAGGGATTGCTCAAAAAATGGAAATACCCTATTTGAAGCCAATTTGAGAACCTTTTTAAGCCTCAAGAGTGGAAATATATTAAAATCATCTCTGGACTCAACCCAGCTCTTGCACAAGAGATGAGAGAATTAAAAATAAAACACAGATGAGAACTTTCAAAGATTGAAAGGAATAGAAATTCAAGGCAAGAGAACACCTCACAAAGTAAAAAAGAAAGACTGATTGCAATTCCAGTACTCTATGGACTCGTGCTAGAACCTTATACCACAAGATACTACCCATACTGAAATTTTATGGCAAACATCTTAGGATACGTAGACAGGTGATGAACTGCATATTACGGAATTGAACAATACTTTGATGCAAAGCTTAAAGGGAAGAAATGAGAGATTAAAGGTAGAACCTCGGCTTGGCTAGGGAATGTAGGAGCAAACGAATTTGAAATTCAAAACCCAACTAATGGAAGCGATATCTATCTTACAGTTGATATTTGACTTCAGAGAGAAGTTGAGAGATTAGCGAAAGAACAACTAGAAAATGTTAAAGCTGATGCTATCGCAATTTTAGTTACAGATGCAGAAAATGGAGAAGTAAGAGCATCTGTGAGCGCCCCAACCTTTGATCCAAACAATTATAACGACGCATATACACTAATTCCACTCGGCAGAGAAAATAGAGAAATCATTGATAATCAGACCTATATTGATATTCCTGTATATGTCTATACTGGAGGAGAATACAAGCTAGCAAATTTGACAGAAAGGAAGCAAGAAGATCTAAAAAAGTATATTGCAAAAAATATCTATTGAGCTCAGGTTTTCGTTGATAAAAATATCACCGTCCCATTTGAACCAGGAAGTATTTTTAAGGCATTTACCGTAGCAATCGGAATTGATACTGATGAGATGAACTTTGATGAGCGCTATGTTGATGAAGGATCAGTAAAGGTCTGAATATATACGATCAAAAATGCGACAAAAACCTGTATGGGAAACCATAATTTTCTCCATGCACTCGTCTATTCATGTAATGTCTGAATGGTAAAGATTGTGCAAAGAGTAGGAAAATATGTGTTCTATAACTATTTAGGGAAACTCGGTTTTTGAGAATTAACAGGAATTGAACTTGCAGAAGAAAAGCCATGATTCATCGACAAAGTAAACCTTGTTTCTATGGCCAGATTTTTGAATAATGCGTTTTGACAAGGACTTACCGTGACTCAAATTCAACTAGCTGCAGCCTATATAGCACTCGTAAACTGATGAGAATACATCAAACCAACAATCATCGGAAATATTATTGATCCATCAAATACCGAAAATACTTATAATAAGTATCAAAGTAGTAATAAAATCTTTAAATCTGAGACCTCAGAACAAATAAAAAAAGGACTCTTTAATGTAATTAATACCAACCCAGAACTTAGTAATGCAAACCTTTCAGGACAAAAACTCTGAGCGAAATCTGGAACAGCGCAAATCTCATTTAGAGGAAGATATCAAAGAGGAGAAGGATGGACAAATGGTACCTTTGCGGGTGTAATTTCAACAGAAGATCCAAGATATGTGGTTAACGTCTGGATTCGTCGTCCAAGAAAAAATCAATGGTGAGGTTCTACCGCAGGTCCTATCTTTAGACAAATTGCTCAATATCTTCTCACCTATGATCTCTAGAATTTATCTTAGTTTATAGTTATGTACAGCACAAACCTCTCAAAACTTATGGTCAACGACTACTTTTTTGAACTTATCAAAGAAGAAAAAATCCATTTTGATTGGATTATTTCAGATTCCCACTTTGAAAAACCTCAAAGTAACTTTATTCTTTTCAATAGCAACTTAGATACTCTTCTCTTGGAAAATAAAATTAAAAAATCTGACCATATCTGTGTAATTCTTGATCAGCTTCCTGTATCTTTACTATGAAATGAAATCTTTTGATACGAAAATATAATCTTTATCTGCCCTTTTTCTGGTATCAGCAGTATTGGTCATAAAATCAGCCCAGAACTCAACCAAATTACTATGTTTGAGAGACAAAAGGTCGAGAATTGGTTCCCTTTTGATATGCAAACGCTGATCAAAATTCTGAAAAAAGACTGACTTCATGCCCTCCATCTCGTCAACCAAGAAATCGCAGAGAATATCTATGAGATTCAAGCAGAAGAAGAGCTCGCAATCGTAGACAAGGCCTTGATAGACCAACCAGAAGAGATTCATCTCATCAATAATCCTGAAGCAGAAACACTGATCATTGGACTATGAAATTACTTTGAAGAACTGGTAAAACTCTCTGAATACCTTCTTCATCAGGAAGAGCGTTATCACTTCCTAGCTGTTGCCTGCATGGGAAAATTAACTTCTGAAGAGATAAAACTTCAGACTAAAAAAGCTAAAAAGATTATCCTTCTTCTTGATCAAGAATCCTCTCCTGAGCTCCAGAATCTCATCACACAGAAGCTCAATACTCAAGGAGAAAAAATCAGAATTCTCTCCCCTCTTTACACAAAACTAACAACTACACTTACAGATTATCAGTTAGAACAAACTGAGTTTGATGCAGAGCACCTAGCTGAACGTATCAAAAATAGCTAAAATAAAACAAGAACTCTGATTTCAGAATTTTACTTGATTTTATAGGTAGCTTTAGTATACTCAAAGCTCAGAAATCAGTATGAAAAACCTTTTATTTTATCGATCTAGATAATGTCCATTGAAGAAAAACTTCACAAAAAAATGGTCAAAATAATGCTGGGTGGTGTCGTCAAACTCGAGACTCCACAAAAAGAAAAAAAAGGCATGCTCTCAAATCTGAAAGACTGTATCAAACTTAGGATCAAGAGAATACAAGCTTTTTTTCAGTCAGGGATTGATGAAATGCAAAGAGATATGTGAAAAACAAAAAAATCTAAAAAAACTGAATAAATCAGTATTTTAGCTTCTATCAACTAGCATAATGGCAACAAGCTTGGAAACGATCGTATCTTGGGCAAAGAGAAAAGGATTTGTTTACCCTAACTCTGAAATTTATTGAGGACTAGCAAATGCTTGGGACTTTTGACCCTATGGAGCATTACTCAAAAAAAATATTTCTGATCTTTGGATAAAACACTTTACTCAACAGAGAGATGATGTAGTTTTTATGGATACTGCAATTATTGCGCACCCAACTACTTGGAAAGCTAGTGGTCATCTAGATTCTTTTTCTGATGCATTGATTGATGATAAAAAAACTGGTCAGAGATTTAGGGCTGATAAAATCATAGAAAACTACTTTGAAGAGGTAAGAAATGGGCTTAGTGATGAAGAACTAACGCTAAAGCTTTGAGTAAAAAATCTCTCTCCAGAATCACGAGGAAATGAAGGGATGAGAGCATTTATCGTTGAACATATTCCAAATAATCCAGATACAAAAGAACCTGCAGACTGGACTGAATGTAGGAATTTCAACCTTATGCTAGATTCTCATCTCGGACCTGTAGCAAATGATGCCAGCAAAGTGTACATGAGACCTGAGACCTGTCAATCACTTTTCACAGACTTCAAAGCAGTCTTGGATACCACAAGAGCTAGAATCCCATTCGGATTAGCTCAGGTTTGAAAGGCTTTTAGAAATGAGATTACTCCAGGGCAATTTCTCTACAGAACAAGAGAATTTGAACAAATGGAGATTGAGTACTTCGTTCCAGCTGATCCAGAAAAAGCTATGGAAATTTACAATCAGTGGAAAGCTGACTGTATGCAGTATTGGACTGAAGTTATCGGAATTAATCCAGAAAATCTAAGATTCAAGGATCACGAAAAGCTTGCTCACTATGCAGCAGCTGCAGTTGATGTAGAATATAGATACCCTCGAGGATTTGGTGAGATTCAAGGAATTCACAATAGAACCAACTTTGATCTCTCTCAACATCAAGAATTTAGCGGAAAAGATATGCAATATTCTGATCCATTCACAGGGGAAAGATATATCCCACGATGTGTGGAAGCTTCTTTTGGACTCGGTCGTCAAGTAATGGTTGCAATGCTTGAGTTTTACGATGAGGAAACACTAGAAAATGGTGAATCTCGTGTTGTTGTAAGATTTCCAAAACAGCTCGCTCCAATCAAGTTCGCGATCCTTCCACTGATCAAAAAGGATGAAGATCAAGTTGCACTCGCAGAACAAATCTTCAGATCTCTCAGTAAAGTATGTAAATGTGAATATGATGATAGTGGTGCAATTGGGAAAAGATATAGAAGACAAGATGAAATTGGAACCCCATACTGTATCACCATTGACCACCAGAGCAAGGAGGATAATACCGTTACTCTCAGAGAAAGAGATTCAATGGAACAAATTAGAGTAAAAATTGAAGACCTCAAAAACTATTGCTCATTCTAAATATAGAGTTTTTGAGATAGAAATTCAGAAACAATAAAAAAGCCAGGTTTTGGCTTTTTTTATTAATAATAAAAAAGAAATCTGACTTCAGACTTCCTTTTTTTTGATAATATAATCTTAAATGAAAATATCTCTAGGCTTTGCACCTTCTTGAGGTCAGATAATCCCTCTTTCCTCCAATACATCCATAATCCTTGCAGCTCTAGCAAATCAAACATTGAGCTTTCTTTGAAGAAGCGTAGCTGAAGCCTTTCTAGTCTCAGCAATCACCTGAATTGCTTGATTAACAAGATCTTCATCATTTCCTCCATCTCCTCCACCAGAAAGTACTCCTCTAGCAGTCTCAACCTTACTCTCTAGTGCTGCAATAATCTCCGGATGATAAATATCTTCCTCTGTAAGGTTTTGCATATACTTATTTCTAAGCTGTGACACCACCCTCTCAATCTCCTCTGTAGATACAAAAGGTGCCTGAATTCTAATTGGAAACTTAGTCGATGGATCCATATAGAGCATATCTCCTTTTCCAACAAGATCTTCCGCGCCTTTACGACCAAGAATCGTTCTACTATCCACCTCAGAAACTACTCCAAAAGCAATTCTCGTTGGAATGTTTGCCTTGATCAATCCAGTAATCACATTCACTGATGGCCTCTGCGTTGCCAAGATAAGATGAATTCCAACCGCTCTAGCCTTCGCAGCCAAACGGTTAATACAGTTTTCAACCTCCTTTCTATTTGCCGAACTCGAAAGCATCATATCGGCCATTTCATCAATGATAAAGACAATACGATACATTTTCTCCTGTCCTTCAGCTTCCATTTTTTGATTGTATTCATCAAGATTTCTAACCCTCTGATCTTTTAGCGTAGAATATCTCTTTTCCATCTCCTCAACAGTCCATTGCAAGAGCTTAATCGCTTTCCAACTATCATAGACAATTGGAGCCAAAAGATAAGGCAAACCTGAATACATCTCTAGTTCCACTTGCTTTGGATCCACCATCAAAAACTTAAGCTCAGCAGGGGTATTCTGAAACATTAGAGAGACAATGAAATCGTTAATTCCAACAGACTTTCCGCTACCTGTCGCACCCGCTACAAGCAAATGCGGCATTGACTCCAAAGCTTTCACCTGAACACTTCCATCAATGCCCTTTCCAAGAGAAAGATTAGTCGAATTTTTCTTCATCTGCATTGAAAACTCCTCAGTACTAATAATATCTCCAAGTCTTACCATAGAAGCTTTTGGATTAGGAATCTGAATTCCAATCATATCGGTACCAGGAATTGGAGCAATAATTCTAAGCGACTTTGATTTCAATGAAAGCTTAATATCATTACTGAGCCCCTCAATTGCTGAAATCTTAATCCCTTCCTCAGGCTTAATTTTAATCTGAACAATTGATGGTCAAATATCAAATCCCTCAATAGAAATCGGAACTCAGAATTCTGAAAGTTTTGTCTGTAGAGCCTTTGCTTTCTCAACCAAAAAGTTTTCATCTACTGTTTGCTGATTCCCTAAATTAGACTCTAATGCTGAATAACCAAAAGTTGGCTTATCCCCAGAAAATGAAATCACAGGTTTAGGCTTTTTTTCCTCAATCTTTTGAGTCACCTTAGTCTTAAACATTTCCTTGAGCAAAGATCCTCAGCTAGAAGTCGCCTGGACAACTTTCCCAGTCGCTTGAGAGACCTTTTCTAAGATATCATCAGTTGAAATATCAGGACGAGAAATAGTAATTGTTGGTCTTTCATCTTCTTTAGAGTCAGTTTTCTTTTCTTTTTTAATTGGCTTTTCTGATTGTTCAATATTTATTTTAGGGAGTTTCGGTAAACGAACATTGAGTATATAAAGCAAATAAACAATTGCACCCAGTAAAAGCACAATAACAATCGCATATATCGCTGTAATATAACTTTGAGAACCATTCTTTAATCATCTTTCCAAAAGCCAAATCAGAGGCCGAGAGAAATATCCTCCATTTGCTGTATAGTTAATCGGCGTTTGTAAAGTCCAGAGACGAACATTCAAAAACGCAGAAATCAACATCAATAACGCAAAGTAATACTTTACAAGAAATTTTGCAAGATGTCATTTAACAAGGATTAAGACTCCAACTAGAATCGCTAGCACAAAAAAGAAAAGAAGTCAGATTTCACCAAATGCGATCGTACTATATTTTGTAAAAAAGTTGAAAATAGGAGACCCCTGTGCCATCATCCTAGAAAAAAAATAGAGAATTCCCAGAATAATCATTCACCATCAAATATGATTTTTATTAACGGTAAAGGATCTCGCGGTTCTCCTCTGAGTTCTTCTTCTCACCAAAACACAAAAACTAAAAAAATAAAAAAGCTGAACACACCACAAATAAATGTAATGATTTCAGGCTTTCTTTCAAGTTAAATCAAAACTTTTTATCCTCAATAAGACGCTCCATTTTTTGATTAATGACCTTTCAAAACATAACCATTAGAACCATTCTCTGCTTGCACAAAAGAAGACAAACTATAAGCTCTATAAAGCATTAATGCTGCATGAGATCTAACAACAGGTTCATTTCCTGCTGTATTACGGAATATTCAGAGTAAGCTTCAAACCTGATTATACTGAGTATACCAAGGTGTTTGCTGCTCGTCAAGATAACGATTGAGTAAAAGTCTAACAAGCACAGCATTTACCTGAGCTTTAGTAATCAAAGCATGCGGATAAAAACGATTTCAATCCTGACTAGATCATTTCATCAATCAAAGTTGATATGCCAATTGAATATAAGGAACCAAATCTGGAGCAGCCGAATCGATATCTACATAAGCAATAGCATGACTAGTATCAGGTGTTCTACAAAGAACATTCATTGCAAATTGAACGAAAAACTTTGCGGCAGCTTGTCTGGTTAAATATTCATTCGCCCCAAAGTTTTCAAGAGTAGCATGCTTTGTCATCTCATAACTCCTCAAAAAGACAAAAGCCTTTTGCACTTCTTCACTAAATCTTGCATGAGGGAAAACAACTTGAGAAACAATAGATGATCTCGTATAACACTTACCATCTGGGATAGTTGAATTAAAAAATCAACTCTCAGAGGGGGGTCTTATACCAGTATCTTGAGCTAAAAAGGTAGAGATATTCGTTCTTTCATCAGCTGATGAACTTGCAGTAGTTCCACAAGTATGATCATAATAACTAGGAGAATAATCACCATGCGGACAATAATCTCTCACCAAACTTCCTCATCCTCAAGAAGAGCGTGAATTAGATGAAGAAGAAACTGAACTCAACGATGGAGATATCACTGGAGCTACCTGAGAACTACCTGAAGAAGAGGAAGAATTTTTAATCAAAATTGGAGTACTTACAGCAGTCTCTAAATTTCCAGCATCGTCCATAAATTTCACCTCAACATGAATTTTTTTTCATCATTGATCAGCAGTAAGCTTATAATCCTCATAGATTGCTCCCTTGATCGCCTGTCCATCAGCATACCATTGATATTGAATAGGCTGGCTTGGAGTACTATTTTGACGGCTATCCCCATCTTTTACTATAGCAGTTAACCACTTATCTACCTCAGCAGTACCAATTAAATATACAGCAGACTTAAAAGTATTTTGAGAAAGAACATTACTAGAATGCATGTTGGCAATTCCTGTTCCAATAATTGTATTATCACTTACTGAAATATTAACTGAATATGGAGATGAATCAAAACTTTTTCTTAAGTCTAGACTAACCTCTTTACCTTCAATCGTATTATGTTTAACACTTCCTCAATTCACGCCACTCATTCTAACTCCTCGTCTATTTCCTATTACCTTATTATTATGAATCTTAATATTAGAAATAGAAGCATTAGGCTGATTAGCCATTTCAACAAGAATACCATGGAATCAATTATTTTCAAATACACTTTCACTAATCTCTACATCACTGACATGCTGAGTCTCATCTGGCTCGATATCAATTCCTGACTGAGGCGCAGTACCCATCGTATTTTTAAATACTGATTTTAAAACTTTAATTTTTTTCCCATCTGTAATAGATAACCCTTGACGACGATTATTATCCGCAACAACATTATAAAGTACTACATTCTCAGTTTGCTGAGTCCCTACCTCTCGAGACTTACCAACATAAAATCCATCTCACCGAAAATTTTTAGCTATTACATTTTCTACTACAATATTTTGAGAAGAAAAAATACTGACTCAAAATCCCCATTCTCCTTCAGTACCAATATGTTGATCACGCTCACCGATTAAGGTTCCTCAGAGAATATTTACATTTTTTACATTATTAATCCAAAAAATACTATACCATTTAGATGAATTTGGCAAAGCCTGAAGTACAGTTTGAGAAGACATACGAATAGTTACATTATCACGAAGTTGAAGACCATGTTTCCCATTAGAAACAAGTCCATTTATCATATAAGTACCATTAGGAATATCCACAATACCACCACCTTTTGTTGCTACAGCATCAATTGCCTTTTGAATTGCAGCAGTATCATCAGTTTTTCCATCTCCTTTGGCAGCATAGGGAACATCTTTCACATTAACCACAAAATCAGTCGCAGGTGCTCATACATAAACTCCTAATTTCTGAGGAATTTTAGGAGGTTGCGGCTGGGGTGGATGAGTTGGTTGAGTTGGCTGAGCTGGTTGAGTTGGCTGAGCTGGTTGAGTTGGCTGAGCTGGTTGGGTTGGCACAATGTTTTTACACAAATGCGCGTCACTACGCCCCAACATTTGATTTTTCCCAGAAGCAACCACCTGAGCTAGATTAACACCAACCCACCTTGTAGGACCAGGAA
>CAUTDF010000010.1:0-36984 GCA_963537415.1 uncultured bacterium
CGGTTTTAGGGATTTTCCTTTTGCTGTGAGATAATTTTATAGGAAAGGAGTATTCGGGTTTTTTGCATGTTACTGCATTGAGGCCTGAAAGTGCACTTGTAAAATTTGAAGGAGTGTATCCTCTTGGGCTTTTCCTTTCAGTTTGAGCTGTAATTGTAAATGTAATTGTGAGTGTCTGGAGGTTTATGACTAAAAAGGTTGGGCATTGAATTGTATGATTTATTCTGCTTTTTGTGCTGTTTTTGGTCTTGTTATCATTTTGGAACTATCCTGCACATGGGGTTGTAGCCTTGGGAAGGTTTACACTTGATATTAACTATTTTGTGTTGTTATTTTTGATTTTGTATTTTGGACTTATTCGAAGAAAACTGAGAAAACCGTATTAACATTTTATTTGGGTTTGATGTGAACTGTAGCTGATGAAGTTCTATTTTGCCAAGACTGAGAGCTTATATAAAATATTCAAAACTCTTGAAAGAATCCCACCTCAAAAGGCTGCTGAGATCTTTATTGATCCCGAGCACTCTTTTTTTGAAAATCAGCGATGGGGAAAGGAGGCATTGAATATTATCAAGAATAGAAATCTGAATATTACTTTTTTGGCAGAGAAACCTTCGAGTAGAACTTATTTTCAGCAGATCGGAGCACAGGTTCAGTATAAGGAAGAAAGACTTATTCTGAAGGTACTAAAAACAATTTCACTTTTTTTGTTTGATATCAAAAAGTTTCACCTTCATACCTATAATAAGCAAAAATATCTATTTTATATGGTATTTTTCTTTGAGATTTTAGCGGGACTTGGTATTGTCTGGCTTTTGTTTTTGTTGATCTTACCGAGTGCGAGTATTACCTTAAAAGTTTCTCAGCAGACTGAAAATATTATTTATAACTTTCGTTATTATCCTGCCAGTGATCAACAGTATTTAGGAGCTATTAAGCAGCTGAGTATTCCCTATTATACAGGAAAGGTGGACTATGAGTATACGCTGTCTATTAGTACGGAAAATATCAAGCATATTATTAACCCTTCTGCTGGTAATGTAAAAATCTACAATAAAACGCCGAATGAACTCAAACTTGTATCCAATACCAGATTTGTAACTGCTGATGGGTTAACATTTCTTACAAGAGAGCCTATTGTTATTCCCCCAGCAATTAATGGTAGTACCTCAGAACTTAAAGTGAAGCTTTATGCGGCTGAATATGATGAATCTGAAAATATTATTTGAGTAAGAGGGAATATTCCAGCTAAGACACAGTTAACAATTAGAAATGTGAAGGATAGCTATTATCTCAAGCAGATTTGGGCTGAGGCAATAGAAAATTTTACTGGAGGAGCTATGAAATCTCTTGGTATGGTTTCAGAAAAGGATCGTGAGCTTTTGGCAAAAAAGATTAAAGATGCAGTTTATAAAGATAAGCTTAATATCGTAACGAGGGAGTTTTCTCAGAAAAATGCAATGGTGCTGCTCTTTGATCCGTTGATCAAAACAAAGTTTAATGCACTTACAATAGATTGAAATATTTGAGATAAGACAACCTCTCTTAGAGGAAGCGCTCAGGTTTCTTTTGATTTTTTGTATCTCAAATGGGACGATGTGGTCAGTGCGTTTAGCACTTATGTTAAGCAGAGGCAATCGGATAGTATTCAGCTTATTAGTCTAGATCCCAATACTTTTTGATTTGTTGGAGATCTTGGTCGAGTAATTCAAAATAAGGTTTTTATGTTACCAACCAAAATTACTATTTTGCAAGGATATGATTTCTCTAGAGATACGAAGGGAATTCTCGGTCAGATTAAGACCAATATTGTTGGGAAGAGTATTGATGAGGCAAGAAAAGAAATTCTGACATATCCAGAGATTTCTAGTGTGAAGATTGATCTTTGACTTTTGTGAGGTCAGACTTTACCTGATATTCGCTCAAGAATCAAACTGAATGTTGAACTTTAAAATAAATAAGAGAAAAACTCCTGTAAAAAACAGGAGTTTTTTAAAAAAATGTGATATGCAAACTATGGGGATAGAAAAAAGGTAGGACGCTGATTTGTTCTACCTTATGATAATACACATAAACTTAGTTTTCATCTGTTAGGTTTTTGCAATTTTGTGCGAAGAAATTTGAATAGTTTTCATCACTAGGAATTATTTCATCATAAGTATCATTGACGACATCATACTCTTTAATCTCTCCGGTTTTTTTGTTTACTTGGAAACGATGATACTTTAGAACTCTATTTGGATATTCCTCAGCTAGGGCAACTCAATAGCCTTGATCATCAATTTGTTCTAGATCTAAATAGTAGCTCAAAAGTGGTTCTCACTCGCTATTTGAAGTGTTGAGAGCTTTGTCGTATGCTGATTTTACTTCAGAGAACTGAGGAGACGCAAAGATTTGTTTTTCAATCTCTGAGAGGCAAAGCGTTGTCGGATTTTCAGGTTTTTGATCTTTTTTGTCAGCAGTTGTTTGTGTTACTCATTTTTTTCCGCAAGTTAGGAGAAGGGTGTGCGGGATATCTTCAGGGAAATGAGCATCATCGTTGATTTGTTCAAGAGATGCTTGAATATGGCTCTCGCTTAGGCAGATGATCCCATCTTTTTCATATCCTATAAAGTTAATAGAGCCTCGTCCTTGTGTGTTTTCTTTATTTTTTGATCGCTGGTGAAAGAATGTTTCTACGGCTTCATCAGGACTCTCTTGCAATCATGAAAGTGAGAGTCCTCGTCACTCGATAGTCAGTATTTTTTCTCATTCTTGCCATTCAAATGAGTGACTTGCTATTTGCGGTCTTTCTAAGCCACTTTTTTTAGCGAAATCTTGGAGAATAGAAACTTCATATGGCTCTGTGTTTTCTACAGGTGTCTGTTTGCAAGCGATAAGCAGTGTAGACAGTCCTAAAATTACGATTCCTAATGTAAGTTTTTTCATACTATTGTTTCTAAAAGATAAAACAATAATTCTGATTTTTTTATTTTATATTGTTTTAGCCTCTTGGACAGCTATTGAAAATTCCGAAATCCATTAATCCAGGGACTTCAACATATTTTTCACAGGTATCGGCATCTACAGGGACTTCTCCTTGCCAATAGGTCTCTCGTCCATCATCAGTCTTTCCGAGGACAAGATATTCTGTATGTTCTTTGCCTTTTTGCGTCAAGAAAATCTCTACGAGATTCCCTTTTGTTTGGATTCCATTATACAAAGCAGTTTTTGGATCAAATTTTCCACTATAGTTATTATAGTTGATCTTTTTGAAGAGATTTTCTGCTATTCCTTTTCTTCCTTCTACTAGAAAGTTATCTACTTTGTCAGCGCAGCCCTCAAATATGGTAGCTCAGAAGCGAATCTTTGCTTTATATTCATGTTCGTTACCGATTCCGTTATCAGTACAGGTTTCTTTACTAAGTTCTCCCTCAATTTCACCAAGATTGTATTTTTCTCCAGTGAAAATCAGATTTTCTCCTGACATTCCCCAAGACCAAATATAGGTACTATCTGTATCAAACTGGTGAGTTTCATCGTTTGGAATGGTATATGTGAGCGTACTCACTCTTAGTTCTACATTCCAAAAAGGTTCCTCTCCGAATAGATCAAAACTAAATTCGAGTGGAGATGGATTTTTTTCATTAAATTCCGCACAGTGAACTTCTAAAGATTGACTATTTTCGGTGGAAATTTTCTCTAGTTCGTTGCTTGTTTCCTTTTTTTTATTAGAATCTTTTTCGTCTGAAGATGCAGTTTTCGTAGTTTCTTCTGGATTATAATTGACCTTTGAATATACAGAACAAATCAAGTTATCCTTTAAATACTCAACATAAGATTCTCCAACACTGTCTCCTACGCTTTTTTCTACCCAACCTTCAAATGCTTGATCGATTTTTTCTTGCATTCCGCTGTTTGACTTAATGTTAGTATTGCTAAGGAGGTAGCCAGAGAGTTCTTCATTGATTGATCCTCAGCTGAAAGCTTGAGGGGTAATGTCTTTTACTGTTTTATCAAGTGTTGGTGCAAGAGTCTCTAGGAAGGCTTTTGCACTAATTAATCTCGTAGTCTCATTGTCTTCATTTGCTATTTCAGGACTTTTGATATTAGTACATCCTGATAAGAATGCTACACATGGAATGAGTAGTATGAGACTTAGTTTTGATCGTTTTCACATGAGTATAAGTATAAAAAATAAAGAGTTATCTTCTATCGCATAATAGCCTTAAAGTAGTTAAAGTCAAGACTATATGAGATATTAGGGAACAGGGAGCAAAAATCTGATTTCTTTTCTTTTCAAAAAAAAGATAGCCTAGATAGCTATCTGATTTTGTTTGGATTGATTTATGCTTTTTTTCACTGATTTGCAACTGCCTGCATAAGCGCTGCAATTTCTTCAGGATCTCCAAGAAAATAGTCTTTAAGAAGATTCATCTCATCATCAAACTCAACTACATAGGGAATTCCATTTGGGAGATTGAACTTGAGACATTCTTCCTCAGAAAGGTTTTTGAGGATTTTGATTACTCCTCTGAGACTATTTCCATGTGCAGCAACGAGGATTTCTCATTCCTGTTTGAGGGTTGGGAGGATAGTCTCCTCTAGATAAGGAAGTGTACGAGCAATACAGTCCTTGAGCGATTCAGTCAGTGGAAGATCAGCTGGATTGATAAGCGCATAGCGAGGATCTAGTAGTGGTGAACGAGGATCCTGTGGATCAAGTGGATCTGTTGCAATATCATAGCTTCTTCTCCAGAGGAGCACTTGTTCTTCTCAGTACTTTTCTGCAGTTTCGGCTTTATTGAGCCCTTGGAGGGTTCCGTAATGCTTTTCATTGAGTCTTCGGCTCTTTTCAACTGGGATTCGGTCAAGGTCCATTTGATCAAGAACAGTATTCAATGTTTTTACAGCTCTTTTTAGGTATGAGGTGAATGCTTTTTTGAAGAAGAAACCTTCTTTTTTTAGGGTTTGACCAGCTTTTATTGCTTCTTGTTGTCCTTTTTCTGTGAGGTCAACGTCTGTCCATCCAGTAAATCTATTTTCTTGATTTCGAGTGCTTTCTCCGTGGCGGATCAAAACGAGTCTTTTCATACTTTCTATTGTGTTAGTGGCTAAAACTTTGAAAAAGTATAGGAAAAAGCTTTTTGAGTTCAAGAGTTTATCAAAAAACTCTCTTGCAATTTCTCTTAAAAATCCTAGACTAAGGGCAGTTTATTCAATTATCAAGATGAAAAAAATCTGATTAGAAGTCGCTCGTCCTTCGCAATCTTCTTCTCGTCGTTTATGGGTACTTCGTTTAATATTTGGAGTATTGGTTTTTTTCGCATTTGTATTTTTTTCTCTCTATGCAAGGTTGACTTGATGGTTTCTTTCTCCCAATAAAATTGATATTTTTAATGATTTGGATCAGATTTCTTTTTATTTTTGGGTCATTGATCCTGAAATCTCAAGGCAGTTATTGACCTTGGATGATGTGGTAAAGTCCTATCTGAGGGGAGAAAATGTGCTAAAAAGCAAGGAAGAAGAGCTTCTTCAGCTCTGGCAGTATGCAAGGTCTCAGAAAACCTATCTTTCCAAGATGGGGTTCTCAAATTATGAGAGAATATTTCAAATGCTTGATGATGCTTGGCCTTTGAGAGAGGAGATTTTTCAGCTTTTGGGAAGGGATAAAAACTATAATTATCTGATTCCGCTTCAAAATAGCAATGAAACTCGTCCAAATTGAGGTTTTTTTGGGTCTTTTGCTTTTGTGAGTCTTTCTGGTGGGCATATTGAGGATCTGCAAGTAGTGGATTCGTATTTGCCAGACTATATCTCTCCAAACTCTCGCGTGAATTTGCCAGGTTGGATAGTAGATATTCTCTGATCAAGGGCTGTTTGATTTATTGCTGGAAATAAGTTTGGATTTACTGATAAAGATGGTCAAAATCTGAAGTTGTTGTATGAAAAAATCTTTCATACTGATTTTGACCCAGAGAAAAAAGCCAGACTTTTTAAGCCTGATGAGCGAAATAAGCTTTTTAAAAAGGATATTAAGGGGGTAGTGTTTTTGGATTCAGAGTTAATTACTTATTTGTTGCCATCGTTTCGTCAAAAGGCATGGGAGTGGCAGTTTGTAAATGCGAATATTGATCTGATTAGAGGTGCTGTTTTGAGCAATAAAAAGGATCTGTATATCAAAGATCTTAACTCCTATCTCAAACAGAATGCACTTCGTATGGCTTCAGCAGCGATCAATACTGTGCAGGAGCTTTTACATAAGGGATATGTTAATGTGTATCTCTCAAATGTCTCTGCACAGATGTGGGGATTTTTGCAGGCATATGATTTGACGACAGTATATCAACCAGATATGCTCTATCTCTGGAATATCAATACGGCATTTAATAAATCAGATGGTTTTTTGAAAAAGCAGGTTGAGATTCAGGATTTGAACGGAGTGGTAGTTGCCTCTTCAGATCAAAAGAAGTTTTCTATCAAAAATATTGCCTCTGGAGAATATAAGCTTGTGATTACCTATACTTTTGATCTGCCAAAGAGTTATCAGGATGAGATGTTAGCTTTGCAGGAGAAGTATCATATTAAGATGACCGATAGGGAGAGATATATTTTATCGTTGCAGGATTTTTCTGCGGATCCAAGTATGCCTCGTCACTGGCGAGAAACAAGGGAGATGATCTATTTTCCTCCAGAGTGGAAGATTTGAGCTATACGTGGAGATTTTCGTGAATACGCTAGTTTTAATGCTGATTTCACTCATGGAGTAACGTATTTGACTGAGATTACTCAAAATCCTCATACTAATACGGTAGAAATTCAGATTTCTGTTCCTTAATTTACATTTTTTGTGAGAAAGATGCTTAGATTGATTCAGGGATATTATCACTTTCTCATGCTGGGAAAGTTTATGGAGCAGCTCATGTTGACTAATGATTTGTCTGATTTGGCGATGGATTATCCCCTTAGAACAGGGAAAACTACCTCATTTATGCTCAAGGAACGTATGCTCAAGAGACTTTTGGCTTCTTTTTATGGGCATCAGGAGCAGAGGAATGTTTATGGCTATTTGACTGAGATTAGTGCATTTAGAGGGATTTTCTCAGTAATGAGGGAAATGATCGAAAATGATGCGAATTTTCGTGAATATCTCAAGGATTTGCTCAAAGATCAGTATTTCCCATTTGAGCAGTTAATCAGGTTTTTGAGGAATGTACTGAATCATACTACTACCTCAAGTCTTAAGCTTAAACTTGAAGATTATGAGGTACAGAGGGATTTTATTCTCTCTCCTAAGGTGCAAAGAGTTCAAAAGCTGAGTGGTTCGGCAAAGATAATCTTGGATTTTCATTATTCAGAGTATGTTGCTCAGCGAAAGGGGAGTTTAGAATACTGAATTCAGCTTTCTATTGATTTTAAAAAGTTAAAGCCAGATCTTCAGCTCGAGAAATTGGTGAGTTGGCATCAGTTGTATTTACTTTCTGAGTTATGTTTTAATATTGCTCAGCTCGCGGATCAGCACTTTAAGCCTAAAAAACAAAAAACTAGAACCAAAAAATCCTAGTTTCAGTCAGTTTTTTTGCTTTTTTTTATTTTTCTTCTCGCTGAGCTTGGGTAGAGTCTAGAAGTGGGTTGTATACTGAAAAGAGGAGCGAGATCACATCTTTGGTATTGAGCTGAGTAGTACGAATACCGAGTCCAGCAAGTCCTTCTTGGATGAGGGCTATTCTGGTGTTGAGCATTTTTTGTCCTTTGACAAAGTTTCTGTATCTTGAAACGATAGTTTCTACATCATCCTTTGCATTCAGGGTATCCATGAATTTGCTTCGCCATGGTTTTTTGATTTGATCAGTGTCCTGCTCATTGACATAGTAAGGGACGATAACATAAAACTCTTTTACGAAGATCAGTCCTTGTTTCATATTGATATCTTCCAAAAAGCTGAGATAAGATTGCCCCTGCTGTTTGAGAGCTCAGGGATCCAGCTGGTCAATATTCCTTGAAACATATTGGAGATATTCCCTCAGGTCTAGATAGGTGTTTCTGACTAGAAATTGTAGAGGAAATTCAAGTCCATTAAGAAATCTCTTGTATTGTTCTAGGATAGTTTGGATTTCATCAAAGTTTTTGAGGTCAAGATTGATACCATCAGCTCTAAGAATTGCTCTGATTCCTCCATCTTTGAGAATACAGTAACCATCTTTGATTTCAGAAATAGGAAGCATTGTCTCAGTATTAAACTGAGATTCTTGTTTTCCTTTTTGGATTTGTTTATTTTGAAGGTTATCAAAGAGCATACCTATGTATTAAACAAGAAGTAAAAAGTCGGATTTTTTGTTTTTTTTATGGACGGGATTGAGTTTGAGTAGTTGGTGTGTCTTTTTGAGCTGGGTTTTCATAGATCCAGAATAGTGCTGAGACAATAAGCCATGAGAGTGACATTGCAATGATAGCAATGATGATTCCTTTGAGAGTAGATTTGACTTTGTCTCGTCCTTTTTCTCCATCACCAATGAGCATCATATAGAATCCGTATAATAGTAGCATAAATGCAATAAAACTCACAAAAGCTAATGCATAATTGAGAATACTCTTGATGTAGTAAAAAGCCTTTTGAGGACCTTTATATTTATTGTTGATATCGAGCTTGAGGACTTGCATAATTTTTGTAAGAAGTCCATCATCTTGTTTGACGGCATCGGTTGTGATGAGTGCTCAGTAGTTGGTATCTTGGTTACTCCCTACGATTTTTTCTGTATTTTCGTAGTAGAAAGGGTTTTGACTATTTGAAAAGTTTGAGTTTCCCAGACAGATTCCTGATATTCCTGTTAGTCAAAGGAAGAGAACCATTAGTTTCCATCAGCTTTTCATGTTTTTCTTTTAATAGGTAAAGGTAATATTATACATTTTTAGTAATGACTTCAATAATCCAGAAGATGAAGTTGATAATCAGCCATGAAACTGCGATTCATCAGATGGCTCTTGCAACTTTGAGGAGAGAGGCTTTCCCTGCTCAAAATTTCTTGTCATCTCCAGCTGCTGTTGCCATTTGAAATCCAGCTATGAGTAAGATAATTAACGCGATAAGAGATACTAATCCTAGTGCATAATTAATGAGTCTCTTGATTAAGGCAAAGGTCTTTTTTTCGGCATCTTTTTGTGTCTTGATTTGATCATTGCTATTGATCAGGTTTTTTATCTTTTGATTGTCCGAGTGGATAGCATTGTAGGCTCATTCTCTGAGGGCATCTTGATCTCAGATATCTTTAATAATTTCTTTTTGATCAGTAGTTAGGATTTGATTGAGCTTAGTGTCAGTTAGGAGGTTATTAGCAAAAGTACTTACTGAGACTGAGCTGAGAAGTAATACAATACTGATTTGAAAAAGTCTTTTGAGCATTATGTTGTGTTTGATAGAATAAACTCACTCTAAGTATAGTCATAATGTGTTTTTTTGCAAATTTTTGGAGGTTATTTTGTTCTTATCTTACAGAAGTCTCTGAGTATTGTTTGGTGATTTCTATAGTAGTAGATTAGGAGAAGGATATTTTCTTGGATTCCCTCTTTGGTTTGAATGCAGATAATTTGATAATTTAGTAAATAAAAAATAGATTTTTTCTATTGTTGAAAATTCTAGTTTTGAACTTGTAAAAGTCTGCTTGCAAATAGATCTCATATGACTATATTATATCCGACATATTATCTGTATTTTTTGTTTTATGTCAATAGTGTATCCGGAGATTTATTTTTTTAAATTTGTGGATATTGTATATTCTTTTTAGACCTTGGGGATTTGGTCGAATTGGACTGATTTCTCTAGGGAAAATCAGATTTTTATTTTTTACAAGATATATCTAAGATGGATAAAACAATGAGAAAAAGGCTCGCTACACTAGCATCTGCTGTGTTGCTTGCTAATGTCTTTTTGCCGACGGGGGTTGTATTTGCCGAGGAAAGTACACCCGTAGTTCCAGTAGCTCAGGTAGAAAGTCAGGGAACTGAAAATGCTCCTGTTTTAGCAGCTGTAAATCAGGATTCTGAGGGATCTCAGGAGATTAACTCTGTTGAAACTGCTGAACAAGAGAATGCTACTGAAGCTCTTGTATCGACCGCAGAGGAGACTCAAGCTGGTCAGTCTGTTGAGCCAAGTTCTGATCTCTTGGATCAGCTAGCAGAAGAACTTCCAAATCAGGAAATTCCTGCTGGAATCATTTCTAGTTTAGGGGTGAATGTCGGTGGAGCTAGTAGTTCTACTTCAACACTTGTGAAGTATTTTACTATCGGTTCGGATGATGAGATTCCTCTTTTGATGAAAGATGATGGAACAGTTGATTATACCGGTACTAAATTGCAATATTCTGATACAACGGATTATTATTTGAATACGAAATCTCAAGTAGTTGATTTTTGATGAGAAAAGGTGATTTTTAATGAATCATGATATCCTCTTTTTGAGAAGAAGGATTCTATCTATAGAAAAGCATTAAAAACGACCAAGCATGGTTTTCCAACTTTGGTAAATGATTCTGATGCAGCCTTGATGGGTAACTGGACTTCTATTTCGTGACCTTTTTCTAGGTATGCTGAAGTAAAGAATGATGAAGGGGTATTATTGTGATATTTCCTTCTTACACAAGAGGCTCTCCCAAACTATATTTTTATGCCAGTTGTTGCTAAAATTTGAAATAATCAATTCCCAACTATCCAAAAGGCTATCGAGGCATCAAATGATGGAGATACCATTCTTTTGACCAGAGATGTTTTTGATGGTTGGTCTTTCTATACGACAGCAGTTGGTGCTCATGTATGTACTGCTGGAAGTTCTGATCAAAAAACTACATGACCAAAAAAGATTACAATAGATTTTCAGGGACATACCTATAATGTTGATGATGCGGTCGGATCTTGTGGTACTGAGTCTCAAGCAGCTCATTTTGAAAAGTGATCTGAAATAACTCTAAAAAACTGAACTTTGACTTCTAATAATGCTAATGTGCGTATGATCATTCAAAATTATGCGAAGTTAACATTGGAAAACTTTACTTTGGATGCAGCGGACCTTGAGTATCTTCCCGTATATGCTGTTAGTAATAACTTTTGAGAATTAAATGTTCATGGAGATTCTCATATTAATGCTGGAGAATGAGGTATAGCTTTTGATCTTTGGTATTGAGGTGCAGAGAGTTATGATGCTGGAGTGTCTGTAAAGTTTGCTAGTGATTTTGTTGGAAGTGTAGATGGTGATATTGAATATGGTCCAGCTAATAGGGTAAAAACTACTCCTAACTGGGAAGAGAAGGCTGTACTTTCTATTGAGGGAAATGGAAAATTTAATTGAACTATCAAGGCTTCTAATGGAAATGATCTCAAAAAAGCAAATATTACTGTGAAGTGAGGACTATTTTCTAATGATGTTGCCTTATATACTGTTTCTGATAAATGTTCAATCAAAAATGCTGACTCAAAATATGAGGTAAAAGATTGTCCAGTAGCAACTAAATTTTATGGTAGTAGTAATACAAGTTATATTCCTGTAGCTTTGGATGGGGAGACAATTAAGCTCAATGAAACTCATGCATTGATGAGAAAGGTGACAGGTGTGAGCTCTGAAATGACCACAGTATATAACAAGATCCTAGAATTTGCTGATACTACAAGTCTTCTTGAAATTAAGGAGGTAGCTGGAGAGAAGCTTTTGTTTGTAAATATGGCTACGGCTTTAAATAAACAAACAAAAGTATTTAGGGCAAAGAATGATGGAATTTTCGGAGCAGAAGTATTTAAATCTGCAGGAGCTAGTACAACAACGGGTAGTATTACTCCTGATCTTGATCATGCGGTAGTTCCATCTTGGGTAAATAAGAATCATTCAATTAAGGCTTATCATGAGATTAAAAAAGATGCGAAAGTGATAGGATATACTCTTCAAACAGCTAACCCTGATTATGGACGATTCTATGCGCCAAAGAAGTATAAAATCACCTTTAATGCTAATGGAGGAACTGCTGTAGCGCCAGTTGTACAAGGATATGGAACTGCTGTTGCGGCTCCTACAAATCCTACAAGAAGCTGTCATAGATTTATTGGATGGAGTCCAGCTCTTCCAGCGACTATGCCTGCTGGAGATATTACTCTCACTGCTCAATGGGCATATGCTTGTTGAGGAGGAGGTTGAGGAGGATGAGGTGGAGGATCAAGCTCTTCATCAAGTTCATCATCTTCTTCAAGTAGCTCAAGTTCTTCATCTTCAGCACCAAGTACTGGAAATAGAATAACTCCAGTGTCAAATTTTGTAGAAAAGGTGTATTCAGGTCAAGTAACTTCTCCGCTTTGTTCAGTTGAATGATCTCACTTCTCAGATGAACAAAATCAGGCTTATCTCTGGGCATGTTGAAAGGATATTACTACTATCAGAGTTATTTCAGGAGCAAGACTTGATCAGCCACTTACTAGAGCTGAACTTGCTAAAATGATGTCAGTGTATGTAACTAAGATTCTAGGAAAACAGCCTGTTGTGACAGGAACTGTGCAGTATGCAGATGTTGATGAGAAATTATGAGATTTAGCTGGATATATTCAGCTCGCTTATCAGCTCCAGATTATGGGAATTAATCATGATGGAACAGCATTATCTCATTTTGAACCACATAAGCTTGTTACGAGAGCTGAGTTTGCTACTGTGTTCTCTAGAGTACTTTATGGAAATAAGTATAACCAAGCTGGAGAAAACTGGGCAAACGGGCATCTTGAAGCATTGAAAAGTGCTTGAATCCTTAAGGATACAACTCCTATGATGCAAGAAATTAGAGGACGAGTGCTTTTGATGCTTTATAGATCTACAGCTAAGTAATCAACTCTAAAAACCAATGAGAAAACTGATTTTCTTTGATGAAGTCAGTTTTTTCTTTTTTTTCTTCAAAAAAAACTAAATCAGACTTGCATTTTTACTCAAAAACTATAAAACGGAGGCGACTTTTATTAGCCCATGCATCGGGTAGATGAATTTGGAAAAACTCTTTTGAAGCAAAACCAAGGTCGACATACTCAAATATCTGATTTTTAGGAGACAATGAGTATCTATGAGAGCGTTAGAGACAGATCTCTGATGGACTTTCCCGGCGATTAAAAAACAGGTTGATGTTTTGGAGGAGGCTCAGTTGATTAGTATTCTTAAGGAGTCTACTGGATGG
This sequence comes from uncultured bacterium, assembly GCA_963537415.1. Lineage (GTDB taxonomy): Bacteria > Patescibacteriota > Gracilibacteria > Absconditabacterales > Absconditicoccaceae > HOT-345. The sequence continues at coordinate 13,170 of CAUTDF010000010.1, forward strand.
TCAATTAGTTTAAGAAGCGAATTTTGATCTCTACTTAAAGAGTTATTTTTTTTGGCATTAAAACAGCAGTTGATTGACAAGTTTCAGGAGCAGGGGGAACGAATTTTGCAGTATTTTTGGTGAGATAAGTTTGGAAAGCCAATTGGAATGGATATTATCCTGATCTATGATGAGGAGAAAAAATGAAATATTGATGCCTTGAAAACTGCGATTAGTGAGATATTTAGAGAGTATCGAATAGAATCAGTCTCGGTTGTATTTATGGGAGCTGATGAACGAGAGAAGAGGTATAGATTAGCAGATAGGTTTGTACTTCAGGTAATGAGGCATTATAATACACATTAAAAAAACAAAAAACTTTTTTACATATCACAAGCTTGTATCTAGAATGAATTATGAACAGCTACTTGATGAAATTATGGTTAATACGGTTTCTGCACAGGAATTGATTTGATTGCCACAGAGGGATTTGCGTTATGGGGTGTGCCCTGGTGTGTTAGAATTTCATACTTCGCTTTTTTTGGCGAGTGCATTATTGGCTTTTGATCAGCATAAACCGATTATCTTTTTGGTCCAAGTCGAGGAGCTTCCTCATGATGCTATGGTGTATACAGGTCAGATTTGACCTCATTTTGGTAGGGTGTGGAATCAAAATTCTGAAGATTTGTCTGCTGTTCGTAAACTTCAACTAGAGGAAACTGATCAGAATTTTTATCCTTATTTGGATAAGCTGTTTGCGTATTTGGCTGTGATCAATATGCATCAGGAGCATGTAGTAATATTTGTAAAAACAGGAGCAAAAATCTGTTCTTTATTGGAGCATATTAAGCCACTTTTGGAACAGTGATATTCTCTGATGGTGATGAATGATTGTTATGCTGGTCTTTCTATGGAATCTTGTAAGGAAAAGACGGCTCAGTTGATCGCTTCGTGTAAACATCAGTCAATGACTGAGAAACAACAATATGAGTATCCAGCTTTGGCATGTTTGAGTAGTTTACTAGCGCAGAGGCAAGGTAATCAGGAAATTGAACATTTGATCAATACTGGAGATCTTGGGCTTGATGAGGAGCGTTCGACTTCTCTTTGGTTTATGATAGTGTAGTTGGAATGAGGAGTTTTTTCGCGTTATATAAAAGTTCTCGTGCGTTTTTTCTCTTGATGGTAAGTGGATTGCTGATTGCGTTCAGCTTTTTTCTTTTGTTGAAATTTGAGATGGACTGAGGAAGCTGAAATGAGAATGACATAGATCAGAAGCTAGATTTCTCTGGAGTAAATACATTGAGCTGAGGGCAGTTTTCTTGAATGCATTTCCCTAGATTTGATGAGGCAGAACTCCAGATTACTCCAGAGATGAAAAAGATGAAATTCAGAATTCCGATTTTGATGTTTCATTATATCAAAGATATCCCCTCAAATACTGATGATCAGCTTTGATACAAACTTTCGTATGCTCCACAGAAACTTGAGGCGCTTTTTGAGTATTTAAATAAAAATAATATAAAACCCCTGACTTTCTGGGATATGAAGGCGATTTTGGAAGGGAAGATGATGCTGCCAGAGAGGGCTGTGATACTGACTTTTGATGATGGACATCGTGAGCATTATACTACGGTTTTGCCTCTTCTCAAAAAGTATAATCTCAAAGCTGTATTTTTTATCATTTCTGGGAAGGCTGATACGGATCCGCTATTTGTGACTTGGGATGAGATTCGCAAAATAGCTGAACAAGGCTCAGAAATCTGATCACATTCTGTTAATCATTATGCAATTTCTACACTTTCTCTCTCAGGAGTTCGTTATGAAGTGATTGATTCAAAAAAACAACTTGAGGCGAAGCTTGGATTGCCGATTATTAGTTTTTGCTATCCGATGGGGAGGTATGATGCTCGTGTTTTGAGAGAGGTTGAGAAGGAGTATCTGTTTGCTCGTAGCACGAAATGAGGTGATCTCTTCCGTTTTGCAAAGAGGTTTGAGATTCCAACGATCCGTGTATTCCCAACGACAAAGATTGGACAATTAGCGAAGTATTGGTGATTATAAAGGAATGTTTTAGTTATCTAGGACTATTTAGATTCCTATATTGTGTTTGCAACGATGAATTTATGGATAAACAAAAAAAAGTCAGCTTTATGCTGACTCTTTTTCAATAGTTTCGAGATTGATAAGATCTCATTCCATCTCGAGTTGTTCAAATTTCTTTTCAATATTTTCTCAGAGGTAAAGCCAAGTATCCATTCCTCAAACTTCATCAAGTTCTAGGACATCCGCTGATTGAATGATTCAGAATTTTTTATTTTTTCATTGAATTAGATAGTTGAGCTTATTATTTTTTCCTAGTACTGCTTTGATAAATCGTCATTTAACATCATATTCTCATGGATAATCAATGATAATGATTTCGGGTTCATTGTATCTCATGGCTTCTCCAAGTTCAGAGGAAAGATTAATTAATCCGCTATGTGTATAGGTATATCAAAAGAAAAGTTCCTTCTCAATTTGATATCCTCCATCAATTCTGATTTGTACTCCCATAATTTACTAGTTGTAAGATAAAAAAGTCAGATTTTTTTCTTGTTTTTACTTGTGCTAGTATAGGAGTTTGGTCGCCTATTGCAAGGACAACTAAGTAAAAAAGTTCGGATTGATCAGTTTTAGGATAACTCCAGACGCTCCAAGAAGAGCAAGTCCAGTAGCAACTTTATTGATGAGATCAAGCCCCTTTTTATAGTTCCCTGAGTCGTATCCACTTGAGGTTACCATTACTCCTGCTATGATGATAATAATCAGTGACATAAGCATGATAACGGAGATAATCAGTTTCATTAAACTTTTTACCATTCTAGGAAAGACGTTGATTTGATTAGTTCCCCCTGATTCAAGACCGATGCAACTTCCTACAAATGGGAAGTTTGTGTTGAGTTTTATTCCATTACAGGTTGGCGCGTTTGGTTTTTTATTAAGTTCTTCTGTTTTTTTCTTACGTTCTTCTTCTTGTTTCTTGAGTTGGCATTCTAAATCGCAGGTTTTTATTCATGCTGTTTTTGCCTCTACTTTTTGTATACGTTCTCTTCCCGCTGGAGTTATTGGTCCGCAATTTTCTCCTCTTAACGTACAAGCAGTTGGTGGTAGATTATTTTTGAAATTATTTGCGCTAACAAACGGGATACTTCCTAGTACTCAAAGTGACAATAATCAAATAGTCAGGATTTTTATTTTTTTCATCTTGTATTTTAGTTAGATAAAGGATTAGAGCATTGTGTTGATAAGTGAGTTGAGGAGCGCTGGATCTAATTCTGTTTTGTGAGCTGCCATGAGTTCTTTCATGAGTAGTCCTCTTTGAGTTTTGAGATCTGTGATGTTAAGCTTTGAGATTGTAGCTACTATGAGTGTTTTTGTTTGTTCCTCGTTAAGAGTTGCTGGGAGATAGTGTTCAAGGATCAGTTTTTTTTCTTTTTCTTCCTGAAGTTCCTCAGGTTTATTTGCTTTTTCTAAAAAACTGATCGCTTCATTTAGCGATTTGACCTCTTTTTTGATAAGGGAAATGATTTCTTCATCATTAGGATCTCTCTGGAGTTCAATTTTTTTATTCTTAATCTGTGCGATCAAGTAGTTTAAAGCTGATTTTTTGAGTGTTTCTTTGTTTTTCATTGCTTGGATGTAGTCATTTTGGATTTTTTCAAACATGAGTAAGGCTTGCTATAGGATAAATTATATTTTCTGTTTGCTAGATATACCCAATCCTTTCAAAAATACAAATCTTTCTTGCAATTGATCAGCAAATCGGTATATTTGAATTGTTATATGCTGAGGTGATGGAATTGGTATACATGTACGCTTGAGGTGCGTATGCCTTTGGCTTGAGGGTTCGAGTCCCTTCCTCAGCATTTTTTTGTATTTTTGATTTTTTTAGGAGAGGAGTCAGGAGGTATCAAGTTTGTCGATATTCTCTAATTCGATTCAGGTTTTGTATTCTATTTTTTGTTTTGTATTTTGATGTTTAGATTTTTCTAGAAGGATAGCCATTTTATCATTTTTTGTATAATTGGTCTGATATTTTTGAGTGGTATCAAAAAACTGATTTTGAATAAATTTTACGATAAAGGCCAATAGATTGAGTTCTGAAATTTTGAAAAAAGCGATTACCGCAAAGAGAAGAAAGATCAAAACTGCAAAAAATATTCCAACAGCTTTACTACTTTGTGCAAACTGATTAAATACGACAAAAGCTATGGCAATTCCGATTGCCAAGATAAAAAGCTGAAAAACCGATACCGTAAAAGGTCAAATATTGAAGTTCATTCCTGCTAAGATCCCTTTTTGGATATTTTTTGGGAAGACGGCTTTCATCTCGCTTGTCAGTAAATAAAAGATATCTAATTATAATTGAAACTCTAAAAAAAGCAAATTTTCTGAGGGAATGTTGCTTTGTTTAATAAAGAAAAAAGACTCTTCTCTGAGATTCAGAAAAGAGTCTGATTTTTTGTCTTTTTTTAGAGATGGTGTTTCATTTCTAGTTCTATGATTTGTCTAGTTAGAGGATTCTTTTTAAGGGTTTTGATAATCCACTGATGAAGTAGCCTCTCTGATGTGATCCCTATTGGTATATCTTCCCAGTCTGGGAAAATCACATAATAGGTATCGTTGATGATCTTAAAAAATAGCGACCCTTCGTAGATATTATGTTCCTCAAGTACGCTTTCAGGAAAACTGAATTCTACTATTTGTCTCCCAGGTTTTAGGTCTAGAGCTGTTGCATTGTAGAAAAACAGTTTTCTTCCCTGATCAATAATTTTCCAATAACAGCATTGGCTATACAGTAATTCTTGGAATTCTTCATCATCAATGAGAAATTCTTTTTCTTCTTTGTAGATGTTTTCAAGCTCAATTAATTTGTCTTTTAAGTTTTGTTCTTCTTGTTTTGTCTTTTTTTTGAGTTTTTCTTTTAAGAGATCAATTTCTACATAGATTTCATCTCCTTTTGTGTATTCTTCTTTATTTTTAGGATTATGGTTGATCTGTTGTTCTAAAGCCTTAATTTGTTCCTTATAATGCTTATCTATTTGTTTGAGATAATTATCTGAGCTGATTTTGAATTCAGTTGTTTGTGCTCTTTTACTTAACTTGAGTGAATAGAGTGTTTTCTCAAACATATTTCGTAAATGCATTATGCTGATCGTTTCAAATGGTGATTCTAGAAGTAACATTGCAACCCTTGTATAGATGTTAGGTTTTTGTTTTTTTGTTGTTTCCATTTTGTTACTTTTTTTGTTTCTTGTCTTGTATAATATTATTTTTTCTTAAAAAGTCAAGATAAATCAGATTTTTGTAGTTTTTCTTTGATTAGTCCTTGAAAAAAAAGAGGAAATAGCTAAGCTCAGATTTAGGATTTTTACTAATAATTGTAATGATATGAGCCAAATAACTTTGTCAGAAAAGGAGGTGAGAATACAGAAAACTCATAAAATGAAAAAAATGGGGATTCATCCCTATGCTCAGAGTTTCCAGAAGAAGGATCTTATTAGCGATATTATTGCACAGTATGAGGGGCAAACACTTCGTGATAGTGAGGAGGTGGTTTTGAATCCTCAGGTGCAAGTTCAGACTGCCGGTAGAGTAATGCTTTATCGTTCTCATTGAAAGCTTGCGTTTGCTAAGATTTTGGATAGTAGCGATCAGATTCAGTTGATGTTTCATAGAGATCATTGTAAGATTCTTAAGACGATTACGAATTCTGATGGGGAAAGTGAGGATATTGCTGTTGATGTGCTTGAAAATGCTGATACTGAATCAGGAGAACTCTCAGCATATAAATTCATGGAGAAGATGGTTGATCTCTGAGATTTTATCGGAGTAAGGGGGGAAGTTTTTAAGACACATAAGGGAGAACTTACAATTTTTGTTTCAGAATTCAAATTTTTGTCTAAGGCGATCAGACCTTTGCCTGAAAAGTTTCATGGACTCAATGATCAGGAGGAGCTTTATAGAAAGAGGTATCTAGATATGACGATGAATCCTGAAACCTATGAGAGATTTTTGTTTAAGTCAAAGTTTTATCAGGTTTTGAGAGATTTTTATAGATCTAGAGGATTTACTGAGATTCAAACTCCAATCTTAGATAATGCAGCTTCTGGAGCTGCTGCAAGGCCGTTTATTACGCATCATAATGATTTTGATACTGATGTATATTTGAGAATTGCCTTTGAAACTTCTCTTAAAAAAGCGACAGTTGGTAGGTTTGAAAAGGTTTTTGAGATAGGTCAGGATTTTAGAAATGAGGGATCTGATCCTTCTCATGTTCAGGAATTTACTCAGGTAGAGCATTACGCTGTGTACTGGAATTATGAGGATAATATGAAGTTTACTGAGGAGATGTTTGATTATCTTTTTGAGCATCTTGGCCTAGAAAAGAAGCTTAAGGTAAAAGATAAAGACTGAATTGAGAAAACGGTTGATTTTACAACTCCTTGGGAGAAAATTGATTATACTCAAGGGGTAAATGAGGCTAGTGGACTTGATATCTCTAAATATGGGATTGATGATGCAGATAAGCTTAGAGCAGACATTCAGGCAAAGGGAATTACCTTTGAGGGAATGGAAAATATGGGAACCACTACGCTTATTGACTATTTGTACAAAAAGGTGTTGAGGCCAAAGATTGTAGGTCCAGCATTCATCTATAACTACCCAGTGATTATGCAGCCTTTGGCGAGAGTTTCAGATGCTGATGAGCAGATTGTTGAGCAATTTCAGCTTTTGGTGAATGGATGGGAAATCTGTAAGGCATATTCTGAGCTTGTAGATCCAATTTTGCAACAGGAGAACTTTGATCTCCAGGCTGAGGCAAGTAAAAAATGAGATGATGAAGCTACAAGTGGAGATGACGCATTTGTTGAGGCGATGGAATATGGAATGCCACCGCAGTCAGGATTTGGTATGGGACTTGAGAGGATTTTGGCGATTTTGACGGAACAGGAGAATCTCAGAGATGTTGTGATGTTCCCACTTATGAAGGCTAGAAATCAAGATATTACCTCAGAAGAGGAAGAAAAATAGTTTTTAAACAAGAAAAAGAAGTCTGAAGTCAGATTTCTTTTTTATTATTCTATATAGTTTTGTTTTTTATTTTTCTCTTGACTCTTTCTTTTAGATATGTATTATCTGTTTTGTGGAAATAAAAAATTTTAATCATATGAAATATAAAAAATTACCAATTGGGAAAAAAAAGAAGTGCTCTTTTCTTAAAAGACTCTTGGATCCAGAGAGATTTCAGGATTTTAAGTTTATTATTCAAGAAAAGTCCTCCTATTCTCGTCGTAGGCATTCGTTAAAACAATGTCTCAGAAGAGATCTTGCAAAGGTTAGAATGATGCGGGATCAAGATCGAGCTATCTTTGAAATGTATGCAATGTTTAGAAAGTCTCCCTTTTTTCAGGAGTTTGAGAACTATTCTGTTGTTATGAGAAATGTTAAGGAATGGTCTCTTCCTAAAAAGTATCAGGCTAAAATTGAGCAGTTAGATCTTGAGTTTCAGAGAAAGTTGCAGGTGTATCGTATAGCTTGTACTTGGAAAAAGACTGAAAAGGGATTTGCTTATTATCAAGCCTCTTTCTACAGTCAAAAGGATGTTTCTGTTGAACCTGGTGGCAAGTGGTATCAGCTTGCACAAGACAAGTTTCTTTATCTTGTAGAGATTCATTGTGTATTTTTGGATGAGGAGTGTGAACCTATACATGATGAGACGCGTTTTTGGAATGCTTTGAAGAAGGAAAATGAAGTTGTTGCTTTGCTAGTAAAAGCAGAGCGTTGATGAGGAAGTGCTCCTGTCTGATGTGGACAGGAGTTTTTTTATAAAAAAGAGGGGAGGAAGTCAGATTTTCTGTTTTGGAAAAAAACTCTACCATAAGATGCTTAGGTAGAGTGTTTGTCTTTGGTCTTTTGCTGAATGTCGAGAGCTACTTTGATGTTTGCCAGATAGAGCACTAATAATAGTGCAGAAAGTCCTATCAGAACCAGAAGTTCTATTGTATGGTTGCTCATGTGGGACCAGAGCTTATTTTCAAAGCTTATTGCCCAAAGCTCATAGATGAGATAGGTCAAGTACATATTGGTGATAAAGAGCGCGGTATCTAATTGCTCATACCAAAATAGTGCAATAAGTACAATACCTATAATAATGATAAATATCATAGCTAAATCATTTTTTTGTTTGTTGTCTTTTACTATATCTAAATGTTTTAAAAAGTCAAATAAGAATTTGCTCTTTTATACATAATCAAAGAGGATCTCTTGATCTGGGAGTTCTTCTCTAAAGATTTTTAGGAAGTGTTCTCGAGTTGATGTAGGGATCTTGATAAGTCAGTTTTCTTGAGGGCTGATAAGTGGTCGTAGGTCAGAATTTGGATTCTTTTTCTGCATAATCTTGAAATCTCAAGAATTGTAGATGAGAGACGCAATAAAAATCGAAGAAATCTGATCAAGATTGAGTTCAGATTTTAATTTTTTTAGTAGTTCACGATAAAGAAAATCATAATTTTCAACGGGTAAGAGAGGAAGAAATCTGAGTCAGACTCTGTAACCTTTTTCTATAAGGGTTTTGATAGCAGAGATTCTTGACTCTAAACTTGCGGTTCCCTTTTCATATTTTTTGATAATGGATTCTGGATTCAGAGAAAATGAGAATTCTGTATTTTTAGGAGGAATCCCATTATTGCAGCTGAGAATTGATGAAATATTCGGAGACTTAGTTCTAGTCTCCATCAGTACGTTCTCAAATTGTTCAAAGAATGGAATAAAAACCTGATTGAAATCAGTTAAGCTATCGACTCCTTGGATATCTGAATAATTGCTTGCATAAAAACTTATTGGTCATTGGTATTTTTCCGTTTCTCTGAGAAAGTTGATTTTTTCACTAATCGCTGATTTTATCTCTTCATAATTGACAAAAAGCACGGAATACTTTGTTTTGAAGTTCCCTTTGAGGTAGCAGTATTCACAGTCATAAACGCAGTTAAGGCTTGTTTTAAAGAAGAAGGATTTCCCTGTTCGTCCGTAGTTTTCTGGGACTGGTAAAAGTGGGATATGCTCCTGTTTTGCAATGATAAAGGCTAGAGCGAGGTTTTGATCTCAGATATTTTTATCAAAAATATTTTTGTAGTGGTCGATTTCTAGGATTTGAGCGTTGGGGAATTTGCTCAGGATTCTCTGGGTTTGTGGGTAGGATTTTGCTTTTTTTTCAAGATAGATGAGCATGAGAGTGTATACAAAAGGAGATGAAAAGTCAGATTTTTTGATTGTTATTAGGATAGTGATTTGCTTTATTGAATGCAAGGAGAAAAGTCTTGACATTTCTCTTTAAAGACTTATATTAAATGAGTTAAACATAAAACTAAAAATCATGATCCAACAAGGTGCAATTCCGTCTGTTTTTGACCCGGTTCTGGGGCAAACGTTTATTTTTGGAGCGCGGGGAAAGGTCTCCTCCGATCAGCAAATTATTAGACAGAAAAAACAGATTCCTGATGGGGTCGCTGTATTGAGGAATCAGCTTCGAGTTGAATCTCTTAAGGCGATTGAATTTCAAAAAAGAATGAAGTTTCTTCCTAAAGGCATTCGTAAATCGCAAACAATGCGAAATTCAAGGAGAGGTTAACCTCTCCTTTTTTTGATCGGTTTTCCTCTTGTATTAGGCATCGAGTTTTGTAGAATAACTGGAGTTTTATTTGAGTAAGAAAAAAATGATGGAACCTATTATTATTTGTGTTCGTGCTGAGGAATTGATCCCTGAAAAAAAGTCGCCTGAAGCGATGTGTTGGGATGTTAAAGCAGATGAGAGTTTTACTCTGCAACCTGGAGAGCTTAAATTAGTAAAAAGCTGAATTAAGACCTTTATTCCTACAGGATGGTGTGCTAAACTTCATGCGAGAAGTTCTCTTCCGTTTAAGAATGGGCTTTTGCTAGCAAATGGTGTTTGATTGATTGATTCAGACTATAGAGGAGAGTATTGGATGCAGTTGTATAATTTTACTCAAAATCCAGTAACTATTCAACAATATACGAGACTTTGTCAACTAGAATTTGCTCCGCATTATTGGTGAGTAGCTCAGTATGGAACTGCTGAGATTCCTCAGGTAGAGATCAAGGTTGATGAGCAGCTTTTTGATACTTTTGATCAAGTATATAGTTCTGAGAGATGAACTGGTAGTTTCGGTTCTACGGGTGCTCATTAGAGTATTATCCTTTAGTTTTTAGTGTGTTTATTTTTTGTGTTAAAAAATGATAAAAAATCTGATCAAAACTCCTGAACAAATCAGGAATATCACTGATTCTTGTAAATATCTCAATGAGCATCTCTACTATCTTAAGGAGCATACTAAGGCTGGAATGACACTTTTGGAACTTGAGGAGTTAGCTCAGGCTTGGCTTGATGAAAGGAATTTGGTTTGAGCATTTAAGGGATATGAAGGATTTCCTGCGAATCTTTGTTTGTCTGTAAATGACTGTGTGGTGCATGGGATCCCTGATCATACTATCTTGAAGAATGGAGATTTGCTTAAAATTGATGCTGGAATTATTTATAAAAAGTGAGTTTCTGATTCTGCTATTAGCTTGATTGTTGGTGATGCAAGTGCAAATCCTTTGGGTGCTCAGCTCATTAAGGTTACTAAAGAAGCACTAGATCGTTGAGTTGCTACTATCAAGACTGGAGGTTTCGCCTATGATTATTCTAAAGCAGTCTATAATCATATTACTAATGAAGGATTCAGCGTTTTGAAAAGTTTGAGTGGACATGGGGTGTGAACAGATGTTCATGAGCTGCCTTATTTTATGAATCATCCTACTGCTGCTATGAAAAAAATCCAATGGAAATCTGGTATGGTTGTGGCTTTAGAGCCTATCACAGCGGTAGAGTCTGATGATGTCGTTTATCATGAAAGTGATTGGAATCTTTATTGTAAAAAGGGAGATCTAGGAGCTCAGTGGGAATATACGGTTTTGATTACTGAGAATGGACCTGAGATTTTGGCAGGAATTCAGGAAGATTGGTATTAATTTATTTGTATGTTGTCAGATGAAAATTATTTCTCGAAATGTTAATGGGATTAGGGCTGTGCTTCAAAAGGGGTTTCTTGATTTTGTAAAGCAGGAAAATCCTGATATTCTCTGTCTGCAGGAGGTGAAAGCCTTTGAACATCAATTGCCAACTGAGGTGAGATTTGCGATGCAGGAGTATGAGTATATTTGGCATCGTTCAGAGAGACCTGGATATGCGTGAACTGCTATCTTTTATAAAAAGTCGCTTCCAATTTCAGTAAGGCATAATGCTTTTCAAAATCCTGCATGTTTTAACGATGATGGGAGGGTAACTGCCGTTGAATGGTCAGATTTTTTGCTTTTGAATATTTATTTTCCAAATGGAGGAGATAGGGCAGATGGAACAGAAATGCTCAGCTATAAGCTGAATTTCTACAATCAGTATCAACAGTTTGTGGCACAGAAAGTTAAAGAATGAAAAAAGGTAATTACAACGGGGGATTTTAATATCTGCCATCGTCCAATTGATATTGCGAGGCCAAAGGAAAATGAGAATTCAATCTGATTTCTACCAATTGAGAGAGCTGAGATGGACAAAATGGAAGAGAGCTGACTTATTGATATTTTTAGGCTTCAGAATCCTGATTTAGGAGAGAAGTATACTTGGTGGAGCTATAGGGCTGGAGCGAGGCCAAGAAATGTTTGATGGAGATTGGATTATTTTTGGGTAAGTGAAAATTGTTTAGATCAGATCTGAAAAATGGTGCATTACGATCAAGTTTTGGGTTCTGATCACTGTCCGATCGGAATTGAGATAGGGAAAGCATAGCTTTGTTTTCTTTTTCGTCTTGATTTTTTGTAAATATGTTCAAAATTTGTAATTGGTAAAAAAAATGGATATACTTATGTCTGCTGAGATTGTTCCTGATCCAAATTAGATGTATGGTTGTGAATAATCTTTGGGGAGTTTTTTATTTTTATCTAGAATAATCTCATGAAAAAAATCTGAATTTTGCTCTTTTTTTGTCTTTTTTTAAGTGGGTGCTTTTTTGAAAAAGATTCTAAACCTGATCTTTTGCCCCCGGTTTCTGGAATAGATTTTCGTGAAAATGAATCTTCTACGGGGCTAGCTGATTTAGCTCTTGCAACTTCCGGTTCAGAAGAATTTGAGAAAAATATATCTGAAATTGCTGGCGTTTTTGGTTTAGATATTAGACAATCAGTTCCTACTCGTTTTGAATGGGCTCTAGTACAAGATAACGAGAGGCTTGTAATGACTTGACTTGCTCTTTCTTGAACTTTCCCTTTTAGAGAGCAGAATGATTATGTGTTTCCTGAAGGCTGGAAGATAGATGAAGATCAGAGCTTTGATTCCTGGGGTATTAAAACAGTGGCATATTATAACTGAAATACTGCTTGTTTATTAGATATTTCTCGTCAGATGAGAACAGATCTTACTGATGATGAGATAGCTGATATTGTGGGAAAGGGAAAAGATAAACAGCAGCTTGTTTTCCAGCAGAATCATCTTGCTCTTCATTTAGAACTTTCATGTGGAGACTTACTTCTTGCAAGAAAGGATAAAATTAATTTTGATTTGTTGAAGGAGTGAGATAAAGTTTGGTGACTTTCCCTCCAAAGTAAAAAAAGGGCACCAGATTATATAGAATTTTCTTTAAAGGGGCAGGTTCAATTGACCGGGACTTTATCTGCTTCTAGTTCTCATAGAGAGCGTTGAGTGGTCTTTTTTAAACCAGAGAATCTATCCTCAGAGTTGTTTATTCAAACCTTATCTGGATATGATTATAGATTGTTTCAGATTGAATGAGATATTCCTGTTTCTGTATTTGATGAGGAGTCTAGAAATAAAATTTTGGCTAATAAATCTGATTCATTTGGATTTGGTTGATTAAGGGCTGTGGTTTCCGTTACTCAATTTGATCATAAAAATTACTTTGAATCTCCTGATTTTGATCAAAAAATTACGATTGATAATTATCGTCTTTTAGGAGAATAAAAATTAGTATAGATAAAAATCCCTCATTTGAGGGATTTTTTATTACAAGTATTTTTCTGAGATGATTTTTTGCAGCTGGGATTGAATTTCTTCGATGGAAAGATTTGCATTGATTGGTTCTCGAGAGAACTTTTGAGCGAGGTTTTGATGAACAAGTCTTACTTTATTCATTAGTTCGTTATTTTGTTCATGTTGGTGAACTTTTTCAATTCCAGAGCTGAAGCGTTCTCCATCAAAGAAGAATACAAGGTCTTCTTTGTGTAAGTGAGAGTTGATGTTTTCGAGGAAAGCTTGGTCTCATCAGGCTCCAGTTCCTCGTGCGATACCAGTTCCAGTGTAGTCTTCTGCGATTATCCAGATTCAGTTTTCTAACTTATTTTTTAATGTAGAATCGTATTGTGTGCGGTTGATGACTTGTAAAAGTTGAAATTCTGATGAAGAAAGCTGGTTTGGATTCCCTTCTCTGAGATAGGCGTTGAGTAATGGTCAAGAGGGAGCTAAGTCATAAATCGGGTATTTAAGATATTCAGCTTGAAGTCCTTTTGCTCTCAATCGGTCGATGAGGAGGTGGGCTTGCGTTGTTTTTCAGAGGTTATTGATACCGTAGAGGACGATGAGTTTCCCGCTTTGCATACTGAGATTTTGGATATAAAGTATTATACTATACCATACTGATCTCTATGAGAAAAACAATCAAAAAAAATCAGATTTTTTTTAATTTTTCATTTCATCAAACCCTCTCTCAAAAGAGTGGAAAACTGTGAGTTTTTTGTCTTTGATGACTCGGAGGAGATCTGAGGTTGCTTCTAGAAAATCTCTATCATGGGAAACGATCAAGCTCACTCCATTAAAGTCCGCAAGCATTGTTTTTATTGCTTCTTTTGAGCCAAGGTCCAGGTGGTTTGTTGGTTCATCCATTACAACGATATCTGGGTGTGCAAGTAGCATTTTTGCTAGTGCTACTTTTGATTTTTCTCCTCCTGAGAGGCTTCAGATTTTTTGCTCAGCTTTTTCTGGATCGAGAAGTAAAGCTCAGAGGAAGCTCATGGCTTCTTTGAATGAAACTCCAGGTCAGACAAGTTCTTCTGTGATAGTTGCGTTAAAGTCTAGATCATCTGCAATCTGGGAGTAAAATCAGATTTTTACTTTTTCATGGATCCAAATATCTCAGTATTGAGGATGGATCTCTCATAAGATTGTCTTTAAAAGCGTTGTTTTTCAGGCACCATTTTTTCAAATGATTCAGATCTTCATTGTTTTTGTGATTTCAAGGTTTTTTGGTAAGGAGACGAGTGTGTTTTCTCAGTATCCAACTTGAAGCTCTGAAATTCTGATCAATGTTTCTGGGAGTCTTCGTGTGACCTGGAGTTTTGGCTTGTGAGCTGATGACTCTAGTTCTGGAGCCTCGATTTTATCCATTTTATCGAGCATTTTGATTCTGCTCTGGACTTGCGAGGCTTTACTGGATTTGTAGCGGAATCTTTCAATAAATCTTTCTTGCTGAGCGAGGTATTTTTGCTGGGCAGTATAGTTTTTGAGCTGAATTTCTTCTCTTTTTTCTTTTTCTAGTAGAAAATCTTCATATCAACAAAAATAGAGATTCAGTTTTTTGTTTTTTATTTCTACAGTTTTATTGAAGGTAGAACCTAGGAACTTCCTATCGTGAGAAATACAGATTAGTGCCTTATTTCGCATTTGACAGAAAGCTTCAATAAAGAGAATCCCCTCAATATCTAGATGGTTTGTTGGTTCATCAAGAATTAAGAGGTCGACATCCTGGAGTAAAAATTTGGCGATTTGGACTTTTGTTTGTTCTCCTCAGGAGAGCTGCGAAATTTTGAAACTTAGTTGTTCTTTGCTGAATCCGAAATATTTGAGAATCTCCTGTTGGAGGTCGTATTTTTGATAGGCTTCATTGAGGAGCATTCGCTCGATAATCTCATTTTGTTCCTCAATGAGTTCGATTGAGTTTTGTGTGTTTTCGTTTAAAAGTCTTTTGATTTCTTCGAGTCTTTGGACTTTTGCTGTGATCTCTGGGAATGTTGTTAGCATTTCATCTGCTACTGTTCTTTCTCTGGATTCTCGAAATAAATCTTGTGAGAGGAATCAGATTTTTATATCCTTTAAAATGTCAATCTCTCCGTGATCAGCGAGTTCTGGATTGAGAAGTATTTTGAGAAAAGTTGATTTTCCTGCGCCGTTTTTCCCTACAAGTGCGATTTTATCTTCAGGTTTGATTCTGAGTTCGGCGTCTTCAAAGAGGATTGTTGAGCCGAGCTGTTTACAGAGTCCTTTGATGGTTATGAGATAATCGGCAGATTTTTTGTTGGTATAATTAAAAAGGTGTCTTGGGATAGAGGAGAATGAGCTCAGCTTTTCAGAATTTTTTTCTGCTAAGCTTTCTCGCTCAACTCAAAATTCTTTTGTAAGATATTTTTTGAGGCTTTTTTCTTTCGTTTCTTCCTTGGTCTTTTCTGAAAATTGTGCGAGATATTCATAGCACACTTCTGCAATTTCATCAAAAGAAAAATCTGAATGGAGCTCTTGAACTTTATTGATGATTGCTGATAAATCCATTGAAAATAGTCTAAAATTAAACAATAGTGCTTAATAGTGTAGTGATTGACTAGGTGTTTACAAGGGGAATAAAAAAACTATCACTTTCTCTTGAAAATCAAAGTGAAAAAGATATAAAGCAGAGCGTCATCATATGTGGATGGGGAATCGTCTAATGGTAGGACACCGGACTTTGACTCCGTTTGTCCAGGTTCGAATCCTGGTTCCCCAGGGAGTGTGATTGCGGAGTAGAGAAACGGTATCTCGTCGGGCTCATAACCCGAAGATAGGTGGTTCAATTCCATCCTCCGCAACCAAATTAATCGGGAGTAGCTTAATTGGTAGAGCATCAGACTCTGAATCTGAGGGTTATAGGTTCGAGTCCTATCTCCCGAGTATCTTGATTTTTATACATAAGGTAATCAGTTATGCCGGGATGGTGGAACTGGTAGACACGCTTGGCTTAGAACCAAGTGCCTTACGGTGTGCAGGTTCAAGTCCTGTTCCCGGTACTTGATTATCATAGGGTATAAAAACCTGAACTTCGTAGTTTGGTAGACTCAGACTTTGAAAACTCGACATTGAATGAAAAAAGTCGTATAAAAAGTAAAAAATCTCTTGAAAATGGGTCTGATTTCATTATAGTAATCACCATCGCCAATCCGAGATAGCTCAGTCGGTAGAGCAAGTGGCTGTTAACCACTGGGTCGTGGGTTCGAGTCCCACTCTCGGAGAGTTGATACTCTTTATATTTGATAATTTTTTCAATGCCAATTAAGAAGTCAGCAATCAAAGCTATGAATAGATCTCAAACTCTTGCTAAGAGAAACTATGATTTCAAACTTAGAATGAAGATGGCTATGAAAAAATTCCTTAAGGGAGTTGAAGCTAAAGAGGCTTTGACTGTTGAGGATCTAGCAAATGTTTACAAGGCTATTGATAAGGCTGCAAAGGTTGGTGTTATCAAGAAGAGAAATGCCTCAAGAAAAAAGTCTAGAATTT
Source organism: uncultured bacterium (assembly GCA_963537415.1). GTDB lineage: Bacteria > Patescibacteriota > Gracilibacteria > Absconditabacterales > Absconditicoccaceae > HOT-345. The sequence continues at coordinate 29,779 of CAUTDF010000010.1, forward strand.
CAAAAGCATTTGATACTTTGAAGAAATAGAGATCTAAGTCCAGTATTGGACTTTGTGCCAGCTTAGCTCAATAGGTAGAGCAACCGCCTTGTAAGCGGTAGGTTGTCGGTTCAATTCCGACAGCTGGCTCCATTTGTACTTTAAGTTAGATGATAGTTATAGTTGGGGTGGTAGTTCAGCCGGCTAGAACGCCTGCCTGTCACGCAGGAGGTCGAGGGTTCGAGTCCCTTCCATCCCGCCACTTCTAACTTTAGTGGTCTTATCGTCTAACGGCTAGGACAGGAGACTTTCAATCTTCTAATCGGGGTTCGATTCCCCGTAAGACCGCCATTTTAATGGGTGATTAGCTCAGTTGGCTAGAGCATCTGCCTTACAAGCAGGGGGTCATAGGTTCGAGTCCTATATCACCCACCATTAATTGTGTTAATAAATCTGGGTACTAGTATGGGCATATAGCTCAGTTGGTTAGAGCAGAAGACTCATAATCTTTTGGTCGCTGGTTCAAGTCCAGCTATGCCCACCACTAAATAATTCTTATGTTCGCTGATGAACATATTTTTTGTTTTTAGAAAAAAAAAGGTCGTTGGGGACCTTGATGAGCTCCAAGGTTGCAGATTAGAAATCATTGTAAGAACGGAAATAATTAGATTTTGAACTTATGCTCAGCAATCTGCTTGATAGTAGTCTTGAGCTGCTAAATCTAAGTAGTCGCGAACTGCAATAGACGAGAGGGGTTGTGAATATTGTTGAAAGATGTATGGAAAGAAAATCTGACTGCAGGAGGAATTTTTTAAGCAATGATCTACTATGAGTGCTAATAACTGAGGAAGATTAAGACTAGACTGTGAAAATGTGTTTGGTAGTACTCTAGATCCGAACTGTATGTGATATGATTCCGCTGGTTGAGTAAAAATCTTCTATTGAAGCTGAATAAAGGCGGGAATATTTGTTTTCGTAACTTTTTTTACTATTTCAATTTTTTTATTAAAAGTACTTTTGTTATGCTTAAAGTCATAAGCTAGTTCTTGTATAAAGATTTTAGATCACACTTTTGCTAATTCAAAAAGATCTGTTGAAGAAAGTATAGTAACATTTGACTCATCAAAAGCTATTGTTATTTTCTCCGTTTTCTTAAACTCTGCTTCAGATAAAGCGATGTCTTCAGGATATACAGAATAGAAATGGACTAATCAATTCCTAAGTTTCTGAATACTTTTGGCAGTTAGTTTTCATAATTTTTCTTTATTTTTCATAAAATATGAATTTCTTTTTCCTATAAGATATTTTTCAATATTATTTATAAGTTTATTTTTTGAGCTATAAACAATATCTTCTTGTTGATCTAGTTCTAAAGTATATGCTGTAATTATACAAAATAAAGTCTCAATATAAGAAAATATCAGTATCATATTAGAGCGAATAAAATTTTGTGATATGTTGAATGTTTCCTGATTGAGGTATTTTTCTGTAATTTTAGTATCTTGAGGTAATGGTATTTTGATCCCTTTACTGTTTAATAGTTTTATACTGTTCCTCAATAATCATAACATTTCAACTGTTATATCTTGTAGATTTTTCATTTTATTATTATAATCTAATATTTTCCCTACTTCTTTTTCAATGTCTGATAAAAAAACAAACACCTGTGTTAAGCCTTTAGAAATATATATTTTTTTTCAATCTAAAATTATATGCTCCATACTCAAATCACGATTATAAAGCTAAGAAAGTTATTGCTTATAAAAGTCCTTGTCTACATATTTTTCCTTCTCTTATTGGTCAAATGGTGGCATCATGTGTTAGATCTGACATGATAAAACTTTTTCGCTGCTTCTTCTGTTTTTTTTCTTCTATAGTAATTTCTCTTTTAACTCAGCACTGAAATACATTCAATGTGGTGAGTGTGAGGGAACATGTCAACGGCTTGAATCTTCTGAAACTTAAAGTCTTCTCCAACTAGGAGTTCTATATCTCTAGCCATCGTGATTGGATTGCATGAGATGTAGAGGAGTTTGAAATCATATTCTTTTTTGAGATCAGAAAGGTATTTGATAACATTTGGATGAAGTCATTCGCGAGGTGGATCGATGACAACGAGTCATATATTCTGAATTTTTTCTTTTAGTTCTGGAAAGTTGATGAGCATTTTTTCAGCTGGTGATGCAACGAAATAGCATTTGTCCTCAACTCCATTGATTTTTGCATTATATCTAGCATCGATGATTGCTTTTTCTACGATTTCTACTCAGATAAGTTCTTCTCCAAGTCCTTGTTTTAGCAGAGAAAGCCCGATACTTCCAGCTCCGCAGTAGAGGTCTAGGATATTCCCTTCAATGTGTCCAGTCATTTTTATCGCAGTTGAGAAGAGTTTTTGAGCTCCGAGAGTGTTTGTTTGGAAAAAGGAAGAAGGTGAAACTCTGAAGTTTACAAGGCATTCTTCTTGGGTATGTTGGAGCTGTGTAAAATCGAGTTTTTCATAAATATATCCGTCCCCCCGGAATGTTTTCATTTCAACTTCTGGTGCATTTACAATGTCGGCAAGTCCGTTATTATAGCTGATGACCATGGTGGTAACCTGCTGTTTGAGAAGGGGATCGTTTTTTATGGTTTCGAGGAACTGTTCTCGGTAATGAGATTGTTCTTGATCCTTGAGGTTTTCGTCAGAGACTGATAGATTCACTAGGAGTTGCCCTGTATTTATTCCCTCTCTGATTACGAGATGACGAAAGAAGCCTTGGTGATTTTTCTGATCGTAGACTGGTAGGTTTGATCATAGGCAGAGGCTTTTCATATGTTCAAAAATCTGATTTGCCTTTGTGCTAATCAATCAGCAGTGATCAACATCCACGATTTTGCTGAATTCACCTTGCTTATGAAAACCAAGGTTAAATTCAGAATTAATTTCATATTTTGTGTATCCAGTTTTGATAAGTTCTTCTTCGGTTTGACCAGATTTTTTTGCTTTTCTAAACTCTTCATTTAATTGTTTATAAACTCCAAAGCTGAACTCAATTTTGTTTCTATACCCTTCTTGGAGTGGTGATCAGATAATTGGCAAAAATCAGATTTCTTGTTTTTTTGAAAGTTTTGAGAAAGCGTCTTCAACGATACTTTCTTTGAGCTTTAGTTGAGCATCGTAGTTCATGACTTGCCATTTACATCCTCAACATCAGATCTTATGAGGTGCTTGTTCTACTGTATTTTCCTGAAATGGAGAAAAAAAATGAGTACAAATTGGCTTCCCATTGAGTAATGAAGTATCATATTTTTTGATAGCGAGTAGATGACCTTCGATATAATCTTTTTTTGATTTGATTACACGGATATCTACAATACTTCCTGGTAAAGCGCCCCCTTTTACGAGAACTTTTTTCCCATCTGGGAGTGATCAGATTCCGATTCCTCCGTATCCGATTTTATAGATAGAGATCCCTTTCAGGATTTTTTGCATTTTATGAAAAAAAGAAAGATAAATCTGATGATTATTGTAGAGATTTGGTTGTTCTTTGCAATTGAAAAGAAAAAAGATGAAAAAAATTTGCTTTATTTGATTTTCTGGATATACTTAATGTGTTAATCTGCTTTTATTCTTTATAGTAAACAGAAAATGAAACAAAAAATTGCAGCTTTTATGATGGGGATTGGGCTTCTAGTAGGAAGCTTAGGATTTGTATCTGCGGCAGGATCCAATTCGTCTTCGTCTACGACTACACCGCCAATGGGATTTGGTCTGAATGAAAGTTATTCTAGTGGAATTAGTGGTGTTGCTAATACTGGTCACAAGTGAGAAGATGGGTTAATTAAAGTGATAAAGAATGCTATCAACTGGATTCTTGGAATCCTCGGGTTGATCACTTTTATACTTCTTCTTTGGGGAGGATTTCAGATGGTGACTGCTGCCGGAGATGACAAGAAATTTGGAGCTGGACAGACTATTCTTAAACAGGCTGGTATTGGACTTTTGTTTATTGCAGGTTCGTGGCTAATGGTAAGTATGATCTTCTGGTTAATTGGAGTTATTACAAAATAATTTAAAAAATAAAAAGAGCTCACTTCTTTTATGAAGTGAGTTTTTTTGTTTGATAAACAAGTTAAAAAATTCTTGTAAAATAAAAACGAATATCTATACTCTAGAAGATAATTTTTATATCGTTTTGAAGTAGTATGGCAAAGATCTGATTTCAAAAAATGAAAAAAAATCTGACTTTAAAATCTTTTTTCCTTGTGTTTATTTTTAGCTTTTGAGTACTTTGAATTTGACTTTTGGCAGGAAATGCCTTTGGATGGTTTTCTGCTAGTCCTCAGCTAGAAAAAACGCTCGCTGGAGAGAAAGTGCCGTTTGACAAGACGCATCAGTTTAATATTGAAAGATTTGATAGAGAGGTTGCGGTTAATCAGATGAATGAAGCTCAGATGAAGATTATCTGGAAAAGAGCTCCGCTTTTTAAGCCTTTTATTGATAAAAAGTTGGAGGCGGCTGGTCTTCCAAAGGATTTGTATTATTTGGCATTGGCAGAGTCTGCATTAAGAGAAACTGCTGTGAGTTCTGCAAATGCGGCTGGTATTTGGCAATTTATCCCTTCAACAGCTAAGGGATACGGATTGAGAGTTGATGATCTTATCGATGAGAGATTCCATTTGGAGAAATCAACAAACGCAGCTATTGAATATCTCAAAAAATCTTATGAGAAGTTTTGAAATTGGGGGTTAGCTATGGCTGCTTATAATAGAGGTTCTAATGGTATTTCTAGTGATATGGCGTATCAATATCAAAATAACTATTATGATTTGTATTTGAATAATGAAACTTATAGGTATGTCTTTAGGATTCTTGCAATGAAGGAGATTTTTGAAAATTTAGAGCAGTATTTTGATATTTCTAAGTGGGGAAGTCAGTATCAGCTTCCTGAAACTCAGAAGATTACTCTAGGAAAGACTGATAATCTTGCGGCATGGGCTACTGCTAATGGATATACCTACCTTGAGGTAAGAAATTTGAATCCATGGATCAGGGCAAATAAGTTGCCTGAGGGATCTTGGACTATTGAGGTGTATAAGAGATAGTTTTTAGCTATATAGAGTCAAAAAAAAGGAGAAAATCAGATTTTCTTCCTTTTTGTTTACATGAAAATTAAGAAAAAGCTCTCTAATATAGAGAGCTTTTTTAGTTTTTTTTGGAGTTCATTGTAGTCTATCATAGAAATTGGTGAGTTCCTTGATTTCCTCGAAGTCTTTAGTGTCAGCGATATGATAGAGGTTTGACTTCATTTCTAGGAACCTTTTTTCATTTTCTCTGAGATAGCGAAAGTTTTTGAAAAAACTCTTAACTTCTAAGATAGTACATGCGACCACAAATACTGCGATAGTTAGGCAGCCAACTCTCTTATTGCCAGTGCTTAGTATCCCAATTGTAAAGGATATGGCAAAAACGATAGTGGCGGTCGCAGTGTTTGTACTCCTGATTTTTAACTCAGTTAAAGGTGTGATGATATCTTCATACTTTTCTCTGAAGATTTCTTGGGGTGTTTTTGTATTCATGACGGTATTTTTCTGTTTGCTATAAGATGATAACCTTTTTTGTATAGAAAGTCAATAGATAAACTAAGGTTTTAAAAAAGATAGTAGAATTTCATAAGATCCCGTTTTAGAAATTCTTTTTCCAATCTTCTAAAATCCTATTTAGATAAACGATATTATGGAGTCAAACGAGCGTTCCTCATAGGGTTTCCTGCTCTCTGATGAGATGGCAAAGGTAAGCTTTTGAGAAGTTTCTGCAGGTATAACAGTCACAACCTTCAGTTAGAGGAGAAAAGTCTGTTCTAAATTCAGAATTTGTGATTTTTATGTTTCCTTGGTCTGAAAAAGCTATTCCGTGTCTTCAGAGTCTTGTTGCTGCTACGCAGTCAAACATATCTACTCCATGTTCAATAGCGAATCTTAAATCTTCAGGAGTTCCAACTCACATAAGGTATCTTGGTTTATCATTTGGGAGGAGAGGGGTTGTGTGAGCTACAACTTGTTCGATGAGTTCTCTACTTTCTCAGACACTTACTCCTCAGATGGCGATTCCGTCTCGAGCAAATTGGCTCAGGTACTGTGCGGATTCGGTTCTCAAGTCAAGGTAGCTCCCTCACTGTACGATCGGAAAGAGTACTCCTCTTGAGCTTTCGTATTTTGGTTGGAAGTGGTCAAAGGCTCTTTTTGCCCAGCGATGTGTCATAGCGATATGTTTTTGAATGGTTTTTTTGTCGGCTCAGGCTGGGGAACAAACATCAAGTACCATCATGATATCTGAACCGAGTTCACATTGCGTATCTACGACATTTTCTGGAGTGAACATATGTTTGCTCCCATCGTATGGTGAGCGGAATTTTACGCCCTCTTCTGTGAGCTTTATCCCGACTTTATGAGTATGTTTTTTATCGTTAAATTTTTGGTTTGCTAATCAAAGAGAAAAAACCTGAAATCCTCCACTATCAGTCAAAATGAGTCAGTTTTTTCGATTTTCAAAAGTATGAAGTCCTCATGCTTGCTGAACGATCTTGCTTCCAGGTCTTAGGTAGAGATGGAAGGTGTTTGCGAGAATAAGGTTGATGGGCTCTATTTTATCTCAGATGTATTTTTGGTCTTGAAGGAGATCTAGGATCATACCTTTGATTGTAGCTTTAGTTCCAACGGGCATAAAAATTGGGGTTTTTACCTTGATACCGTTGAGTGTTATTTCTCAGGTTCTGGCATTCCCTTTTTGTTTCAGTATTTTGAAGTCGAGTTTTCACATTTAGTATTTTCTATGATTAAAAGTTTAGTTTATATTATGATTTTTCTTTTGAAAAGCAAGGTTTTGGCTAATGAGTATCGTCTTAAATTCAGATTTTTTTAGTTGATGATTTGTATTTTAGTGATTTAGAAATGCATTAGAGAATCCTTAGAGAATTTCTCTTGACATTTTGGAGGAATTCTTTATTCTCTGCTTTTGTCTTTTATTTTTACTTTTAGAGATAGAAATGAACAAATTGTCAATTGTTGCTGCTCTTTCTGTAGGTCTTTTGACTCTTGGAGGAGTATATGCAGAAAATCAAACTGGAGCTGTTGCTTCAAACACTACAGGTGCAAACACTACAGGTGTTGTTGCTCCATTGACTGGAGATAAAGCTCCATTGACTGGAGATAAAGCTCCATTGACTGGAGATAAAGCTCCATTGACTG
>CAUTDF010000011.1:0-35746 GCA_963537415.1 uncultured bacterium
ATACTTTCGGCATTTCGATTGATTTTGAATCCTTTTTTATTGAGCTGGAGTTTGGAGTAAACAATATCCATAAAGTTTCTTACTTCTTTGCCTTTTATCACGATATTGTATCTGTATTTTCAAAATATTTTATAGACAAGTGGAGGAGTTGTATAGATTTCTAGTTCTTTGAGCTGGTATTTTTCTTGTAGATAGAGGAGCTCTTTATAGAGCTGATCTACTTTATTGAAGAGTTTTTGTTCAATCTCATCTTTGTAGAGAATAAGGCAGAGCTCTCAAAAAGGTGGATAGCTATATTGTTTACGAAATTCATATTCTTTAGTAAAAAAATCTGATTTATTGAGTTTGCAGGCATTACGAATGCTATGATGGTCTGGGTTCATTGTTTGTACAAGGAAACTTTTGCATTTGTGTTTTAGAAAAGCTTCGTAGAGAAAATAAAAATTTTTCTCATTTGCGTTGAAGTCTGGTAAATTAAGCCCAATATCTGCATTTATAAAAATTAGAAGGTCAAATTTTCGGTCTTTGATTGGAGTGGTTAAAAGTGAGGTTCAGATAATAATTGGTTTTTTTTCAGTATTTTGATATTTTTTGAGTTCAAGAGAAAGTTTTTCAATTTTTTTTGGTGAACGAACGGATTCTGATTCAATGATAAGACTTTCAGCTCAAAATGTTTCTTTAATAAGTTCAGCAAGTTTTTGTGTTCCCATACCGTATTCCTGGATTTGTGAGCTATTGCATTGTTCACAGGATTTTGGAAATTGGTATTGTTTTTTACAGATGTGGCACATTCAGACTTTTTCTCAGTTTGGAAGTAGGTAATAGTGGATTGCTACTGAGCAGCGATCACATTGTGGGATATGCCCGCAGGTTTTGCAGATTGTCCCTCATGTATGTCATTTTTTGTTGATAAGGATTCAGATTTTTTTCCCTGCTTGGAGATAGTTTTTGACTCCTTTTTCAAATAATTCAGAAAAAATCTGATGGTCTTCTTTGAGCATATTGATCAGATAGACTTTTTTTTCTCAATGGTCGAAAAGTTCGTAATTCATTGGTTATGAGAGTAGTGTTTTCTGGTTTGAAAGCAAGGGGAGTTATTTTTGTTTATTTAAAAAAATATGATTATTGAAAAAGTAGCTCTTTAAGAGCTACTTTTTTTCAGAGGGCTTGCCCTACAAAAGCAGGGCTACCCGTATAGTATAAAGCTATACTAGCCGAGAATAATCTCCGCCAACAAGAGTTGGCATACTCAAAAAATCCCAAAAATCAAGAGGAAGTAAATATACTTCCTTTTTTAGAGAAAAAAAATGGCTCTCACTTCTTAAAGCCATTCTTCTTAAAAGCTCCTATGAGCTTATTTCTTCTTGTTGGTCTCTCTTACAGTAGTGTTAGGATGTGAGTTAGCATAGCTAGGTTTCACAAATCTTCCTGTAATAGCAGACCTATAATTTACTGTTGTCTTTGCCATTCAATTCAGATCAAAAAGTAAAAGTGTAATCAGACTCCGAATACAGCAAAATCTTCACTTTTACTTGCAATCAAGAAGTATTTAAGTATACTAATTGAAGTGAAAGATCATTAAGTAAAAGTTATAGAAAAAGCAGGTAATCGGAGCTCGAATTCTGATTACTTTTTCTTTATATTGAAATCATCGAAAAAAGCAATAAAAGTTTTTGACGTCGTCAAAAATATCTATGACGAATTCAGATTTCTTATCTTTTTTTAATCAAAAAAAACTCATCTAGTATGTGAGCCACGGGTACAAAGTGATTATAAGTGTAGGGATTATTATGGGGATTACAAGAGGATTGATTTTAGAGGGGAGATTCTTATATTGAAGTTAATAGAAAATCATTACATATTTTATATGAAATGTAAAGGGGTGTAATTACACCGGTTTTGGATTTTAGCTTTATACCTGTAAAAATGAAAACTCTTGCAAGAATTAATGTTCAAGGAAACAATGTTGGGATTAAAAAAATAGGGACAGAGGATTATCTATGTTTAAGTGATATGGCGGCAAGTGTCTGAAAAGAGGATAGTATAAAAAACTGGATGAGAAATAAAGATACTATTGAATTTCTTGGAACTTGGGAGAAACTTCATAATCCAGATTTTATTGAGGAGAATTTTGCTGATATTTGGAATACCTCTGGTTCTACAAGATTTTTAATGTCCCCTCAAAAATGGAGAGAGCTTACAAATGCCGTTGGTATCATATCCACCCCATGAAAATGAGGAGGAACATATGCTCATGTAGATATTGCTCTTGAGTTTGCAGCACATCTTAACCCAGCATTTAGACTCTATTTAATTAAAGATTATCAAAGATTAAAAAAGGACGAACAGCAGAAACTGGAATCCAATTGGAATCAAAAAAGAGCACTTTCCAGGGTTAACTATGGTTTCATGACAGATTCTATTCAAAAACATCTTATTCCTGAAGACATATCAAAAAAACAAATAGGACTTATTTATGCTGAAGAGGCTGATTTAATAAATCTTGCGCTCTTTAATATTACTGCACAAGAATGGAAAGCAATGAATCCAAAAGAAGCAAAAGACGGATTTAATATGAGAGATTTTGCATCTCCAGAGCAATTAGTTGTCCTTGCCAACTTAGAATTTAAGAATAGCGAACTCATCACGGAAAAAGTACCTCAATCAGAAAGATTGGTTATTTTGAATAAAATTGCGATAGCTCAAATGACAAAGCTTACTCTGAACAATTCTGTTAAGAAAGTGTTGCCATCTAATGTAAAAAAATACTTAAAATAATCTTGCACCCTAGCAGGATTTTTTCGTAATCAGAAAAAGTGGCTATTACATGTTGTTCAAATACCACTTAGAGAATAAAAAATTAAATTTTTGCTCCAAAATTTATTCTTTGAGTAGGTTTGGGAGAAAAGATAGTTTTACTCTAAATAAAACTCTTCTATAACCTTAAATCTTCCCTCGCTCAAAATCATCAGCTTACTAAAAATTTCTTTCATTATATACGCAGGAATCTCCTCAGTAAACTCACAATTGATTACTATACACTGATGAGCTATAAAGTGAGTTAACTCGTGAACGAGAGTAGTCAGGCTTGAGCTTCTAAGCTAAATAATATTTGTTCCTTTGACTTGATAGGTATAAACTCCTGAGAGATTATACTCAATTTCTATAAGTCCGAGTCGTTTGAAGAATTTAATATGCTTCCTCTCTCCTATATCTTAGACGAAAACTTCTAAGAACTGTATAAAGGTCCCTGTTCTGAGTCTGTACTTTGTGAGTCCTTCCGGGTGGCGGACTATTTCAGTATGGGGGATCAGATTTTCTTTTTTCTGCCTATCTCCTTTGTCGTAGGAGATTACCTTTCGATAGGCTTAGCAATAGAAATAATGAAAAATCCGACGTATGTTCAGATTTTATAGAATGGTGCATTGAGTCGAAGTGATCAACTCTTTGTTATCAGGAGCAAAATAGATGTTCTAATTGCTATATAGAAAAAGCCCCTATGCCATAACAACATAGAGGCTTATATTTTAAGCTTCTTAACCTATACTTTATGATTAGCCGCGAACCAGGATTGAACTGGCCACCTCACCCTTACCATGGGTGCGCTCTACCTACTGAGCTATCGCGGCGACTTGATTTTTATAAATATTCTCCAAGAAAAAACAAGAAAAAGTCAGATTTTTTCTTGTTTTAGTTTACATGAGTCTTTTCTGATGATGCTGGAATGTAGAGTTCATCAAGGTGAAAGAGGAGATAACTTAGTCAGATGAAGCCTCCTATTGCGATCAGAAAGCTGATGAATCAAAGTTGATAGTGAAGTCAGAGATTGTAGCTGCTATGGAGAAGGTATCCGCAAAGTAGCGCTCAGGCGTATTTTGCTCGAGTTGGGATGGTGTTGAGTTTCAGGATAGCAAGAGCGATTGATCCCGTTGCGAGGATATGAAGCATCACTGACAAGAGTCCTCTACCAAGGAGAAATCATGTTTTTATACTTTCTCCAGAGAAGAGTTGAAACCCCAGAGCAAGTAGGCTTTCAGTGAGTCAAAAGGAGAACCCTATCGTGATAGCGATGAGAAGTAGCTTTGTATGCGAAGTGCTGATTGAGATTTCTGAGCTGTTATGGCTGATGGAAAATTTGAGGAGCTCTTCAATAGTTGAGATAAGGAGATAGTAGATCAAGATTCTACTTCCAATTTCATAGGATCAAAAAATAAGTAGAGGGATTACTAATCCTATTCCGATCAGTATTTGTAACCAGATTTTTCTATTGTTTTGTTGTCTGAAAAGGAGAGGTAAACAGCATAAAGCTACTATAATATAACTTCAAAAAATAAGATAGTCTCTGAAATTTTCTGCTTGTGCAATAGAGCTCAGTCAGAATTGAAGTCAGAATTTAGAGATTACTAGCTGGTAAAGTCATAGTAGTCAAAGAGGAAGAATTCCTCGTAAGAGAAGTTTTTTTGCGCTTTGATTTGGAAAATGGGAAAAAGTTTGGTTGAGAAATCGGATCCAAAACCATATGAGGAGTACTAAACTGATGATAAGTCAGAGATAGTGCACGATATTTGATATATTCTAAAGAGTTGATCGAATGTTGTTTATAAGGGTTTCGGTTTCAGCTTCCGTACCTTTTTGGCAGATAATAAAGAGTTCCTGGCTTGTAGAACCTTTTGACATTTTTGCTTTGAGCCCTGAGGCTGTTTGATAAGAGATAGAAAATCTTAAATCTGAACTCCCCTTTTGCTGTCTCATGATTCTTCACGGAATGATTCTTTGAATCTGGTCTAGGTTTTCGATCTTTCTCAAAAGGGGGTGAAACTCTGAGAGAATGGTATGTTCAGTTTTTACTTTTTTGAATCCAAGTTTCATATCCTCTTTCTGAGCTAAAAGATAGCAATATCATAGTTATCTGCTTATAAAAAACAAATCATATTCAGATTTTTTGTTTTGATTGCTTTTTAACTGAGAATAGCTATAAAAAAATATTTTTGAGAAGAGAGATTTTAGATTTTTGATCGTGTGAATATGCAGTTGCAGGCTTTGATTCAAAACCCCGCTTATAAAAAGAAATTTGTTTTAGAAAAGTTGCTTTGTCATTATTTAGATAAAACAAGAACTGAACTGTGGACTGATGCTGAGCAGGAGCTTCCTGAGGAGCTTGTTAAAAAGATTCAAGAGGATTATCGTGCATATGAGGAAGATGAGAAGCCACTTGAGTATATTTTGGGGTTTGTTGAGTTTTTTGGGGTAAGGTTTTGGGTGAATGAGCATACGCTTATTCCTAGGCCAGAAACTGAGTATATGATTACAGCGATCACTGAGGAGTTGCAATCTCGTCAGGATTCTGATCATATTTTGTTAGATATTGGGACGGGGTCTGGAGTTTTGTGATGTTCGGTTCTGCTTCAAAATGAAGGGAAGATTAGAGAAGTTTTTCTAGCTGATATTTCTGCTGATGCACTCTATGTTGCTCATAGAAACTATAATGATTTGATAGATGGTAGTTTGTATGATACGAGAATTGTTCAGTCAGATTTATGTGCTTTTTTGGAGAGTTATTCTGGAATTATAGAGGGGAGAAAACTGATTATGACTGCAAATTTGCCATATATTCCAGATCAGACTTTTGATGAGAATAGTCCAGCGAATGTTCAAAAATGGGAGCCGAGATTTGCCTTTGTTGGTTGAGATGATGGGCTTGATTTGTATAGAAAGATGTTTGCTCAGTTGCTTGAGCTTAAGGATCAGGTTTCAGATTTGGTGATGTTTTTAGAAATGATGACATGGCAGGTTGATATTTTAAGGAAAGAGTATGAGGATGTGATTGTGTTTGAGGAGGTTAAGACTTTCCATTTTAATATTAGGATTGTAAAGGCGAGATTTATCTAGGTTTTATTTCAGGTTTTTGGTCTTTTATGTTTCGATTATATAAAGTAAAAAAAACTTCATTTTTATCTTATTTACTTCTAGTTTTCTGTTTGCTTTTTTTGCTCAAATGGGGAGCTATTTTGGTGAGTTATGGCTATTTGCTCGGGCAGATGCAGTGGTGGTGGATTGTGTATTTTGTGGCGATGGTGATTCAAGGAGATTTTTTCCTTTGAGGGATTTTGCTTGGGATTGCCTATCTGGCAGAGCTTTTGAATAAGAAATTTTGGAGGATTTTGATTCAGATTTTTATATTGTTTGCGGTAGTAGTTGTATTTGCTGATATTGCGACGATGTTTGTCTATCAGCAGAGATTTTCTTTTTCGTTGGTGAGTTGAATGTTTTCAACGATGAATAGTGTTGTTGGGTTATATATTGTAGGATTTTTTTTGGGAGTAGCTGCGGTTTTTGGTCTTGCGTTGCTCTTAAGCAAAGTAATGAGATTTTGATTGAGAAACCATGCGATTTTACTTTTGATCTGAGGAAGTATTCTTTTTAAGCTCGTTCCAATGCCAATTTTGCATGTCTCTGGTGGGGAGCTTCCGGTTGAAAACACTTTTGCTCAGTGGGTTATTGACTCTTATAAGCTTAATCTGGCAGAACAGAATAATGATAGAAGTAAAAATCAAACTTGAGATCAAAATTCTGATTTCTCTTCTTTTTTGACGGTTGAGGAGCAGAAGAAAGCTGATAACGAGATGAATTCATGGTTGCGTTTAGCGAGGCTTTATCCTGAGAGTATCTTTGAAGATTTCCCTCAGGAGCGTCTTATCAATGCAAGGAATTCAAAAGGAGAATTATATTACGAAGAAGTATTATTTGAAGCACTTAAAAAGAATCCAGAATTAGCTTTTTTGTATTTGGATCGTTATAAGGATTGGAAAGGTCACTGAGATAAGTCAATTTTGAGAGATATTTTGGAATTTGCTATTTCTCAAAAGCCTCAATTAGCTTATACTTATTTGAAAGAGTATGAGGAATTGGTAGATGGAAATGAAAAAATAGCCAAACCGCTTTTAGAAAAAGCTACTGAGCTTTATCAAAATAAGTTGAATTTTGGTGATCTGTTTTCAAAGAAGCCAGCTAGATGAAATAAAAAAAATCTGATTTTAGTGTTTTTTGAATCTGCTTCTGCTGTAGATAGTAAGAGAACTGGTGGTTTGTATGATGTGTTTCCTTGGGTGGATAAGATTTCAGAAGCAGGGGTTTTGTTTACCAATATGTTTGCAAATGGTGCAACTTCTGAGATGGGGCATATTGCTACTTTGATGGGAGTTGAACCAACATTTCTCGGAACTTCGCTGGATACCGGATATGAGAGATTTTCTGGTGTAGTTGATGGGCTAGGAAGTTTTTTTAAGAATTTGGGGTATAAGACGCATTTTGTGAGTACAGCAAGTTTGGATTTTCTCAATCAGAGAACTTTCTTGAAAAAAGTCTGATTTGATACTTTCTGGGAAGATGGTTATGATGACTGGAAAAAATATACCTTTAATGCGGCTCCTGATATGGCTCTTTATGAGAAAACTTTAGATGTTGTAAATAAGCAGACTTCTCCCTATTTTATTGGTTTGCAGACGATTTCTTCTCATACGCCATATGCTACTCCTTATGGGAATACCGCTGATGCGGCGTTTCGCTATATGGATCAGAGTTTCGCAAAATTTTATCTTAAGCTCAAGAAAACTTGATTTTTTGAGAATGGAATATTGTTGGTAGTGGGAGATCATCGTAAGATGACACCACTGGGAGGTGATGAATATCGTAAGTGGGGACCTTCTGCTGAGGCTAGAATTGTTGCTTTTATGATTGGAAGTGGGATCAAGTCCGGAGAAATTGATGATAGGCTGTATCAACAGACAGATATTTTTTATTCTTTGATGAAAGAGTTTTGATCCGGTGAGGTGCAGGTTTTGGATCAAAGCAATGATATTTTTACTCAAGAGATTACTAGAAATTGGGCGGTCAAAAATTTTACAATCAAGCAGCAGGCTTATGCCTTTAATCTCTCTGGTGATACCGGATTGGTGGATATTCCAAAGAGGGAGTTTACCGAAGATGCTGGGATGTTTGATAAGAAAGCGATCACAAATTATTTGTATCTTGGATTGAAATATCAAAAAAATCAGAATTCTGATGATATTTCTACTTCTTCACAAACTGGAACAAAATCTCAGACAGTGCTGATCTCACATAGAGGGGAGCATAGTGATACGAGTGAAAATTCTTATGCGGCATTTTGGAAGGCCTCAAAATATGATGCAGGAGCTATTGAGTTTGATGTGACACCTACAAAGGATTGAAAGTTGGTTGTTTTTCACGGTCCAAAGCTTTATAGCACTACATGTAAGCAGATTCAAAAAGATATTTGTCAGATGACCTATGAAGAGTTGAAGGAATGTAAACTTAGTAATGGTGAAGATATTCGGTTGCTTTCTTCGAGATTACCAAAGATGAAACTTTTGGCACCGCTTCTCTTTTTGGATATGAAGATCCCCGAAAATTCTGCATGTAAAGATCTTAAACCTCAAGAGCTTTTTGCTCAAGCAAAGGAAATCGTGATGAATAACTCTATGCAGGAGCAAGTAATCTTTTCTAGTGATAATGAGGAATTAACTTCATATTTCTGAAAGGATTCTGATGTGATGGCTTCTGTAGATGCTAATTGGAAGGCTGCTTCTCAACTTCTGCCAAGGGGAAATTATATGTATTATATGGCGCCATATCAGGTTTTTACTCCTGAGGTTGTCTTGTCGCTCAAGATGATGAAAAATAGACTTGGGCAGAAGATTATTCCGATAGCATATACGGTAAATGATATAGGGGTATTTAGGAGACTCAAAAAACTTGGTGTGAATTATGTTATGACGGATGAACTTTTGAGGCTTGGTGAGGAAGATAGAAAATAATTTGTTTTGTATTATGAATGAAAAAAACTGATTCCGATGATGGAGTCAGCTTTTTTTAGATTGTGAAGATTTTATTGTTTCTAGTCAATATCGTAGGTGAGGTAAGCTTTTCTAGTGATCTTTAATGTTATTGCATCTTTGAGGCTTTCTCCATTATAAAAGCTCTGATGGTAAAAATAGGTGTCAGGATCTGATCCATATTCATCTTCTCTGAGTCCGTATTCTGTCGTTTGAAGTAGTCTTCCAAGTTTTACTCCGAGCGTGTTTGCTGTTGCTTCTGCTTGTGCTTTTGCATCTTGGAGAGCTAGTTTGCGGGCTTCTTTGATGATTTCTCTAGTATTAGAAACTGATATATCAGCATTTGTTAGACTCCATATTGATTGTTTCTCTAGAAGGTGTAAGACTTCTTCTCAGTTTTTGATAATATTTTCTCCAGTGGAAGTAATTGTTATGAAGATATCACGACAAGGTGCTTCTATGTCTTTTGCTCGACTTGAGCAAGATCAATGGTCACGAAAGTATGTGTATGATTTCTTTATGCTAAAGTTCAACGGTTGGAGGAGTTGTTCTAGTTTTGCTTTTTCTTTTTCTCGAGCTTGATCTGATAGTGTTTCAGATCCTGTTGTTGTTCATCTGATATTCATGGAGATAGTATCCGGTTTAACCTCAACTTGTCCCTCGCCAACAACATTGATTGCTTCTCGTCCTTTGCTAAAGGATTTGATTGCATATATCCCTGAGATACAGATAATCATTACTAAAACTGCGATAAAAATTCTGTCGATAGTTTTCATCAGTTTTTTGATTATGATATAAAAGATATATGAGAGTATAGCTTTATTTGAGGAGAAAACAAGTATAAAGTTAAAAAAAACTTGCATTTGCTACAGTAAAAGATAAAAAATATATCAGAATTATTTATTCTTTTGTGTAAAGAAGATGACGATAGATATGAAAATGCTTGCTGAGAAATGGCAGAAAAAGTGGAAGGAGTCTGGTGTATATAAGACACAGGAATCAAATGGAAAGCCAAAATTCTATATTTTGGATATGTTCCCGTATCCGAGTGGAGCAGGTCTTCATGTTGGTCATCCAAAAGGATATGTAGCATCAGATACGATTGCTAGAAAAAAGATGCTTGAGGGATATAATGTTCTTCATCCGATGGGGTTTGATACCTTTGGTCTGGGGACTGAGCAGTATGCAATTGATCATAAGATGAAACCTCAGACTGTAGCTGAACAGAATATTTCTACGTATATTTCTCAGCTTGAAAAGATCGGGTTTACCTACGATTGGGACAGGAGTTTTAGTACTGCTGATCCTGAATATTATAAGTGGACACAAAGTATTTTTCTCAAGTTTTATACTCATTATTATGATGAGGCTGAGGGGAAGGCGAAGCCAATTTCAATTCTTGAAGAAAAGCTAAAAAAAGAAGGGAAAACTGATTCAGAAATCAGATTTATTCTCGATAATGAAAGGTTAGCCTATCTTGACTATAAGCCTATTAATCGATGTCCTCACTGTAAGACAGGACTTGCGAATGAGGATCTTGATGATGGGAAGTGTGAGAGGTGTGGAAGTGAAGTAGAACAAAAACCTATGAGACAGTGGGTTTTGAGAATTACGAAATATGCACAGAGATTGCTTGATGGGTTAGATACTCTTGATCGGGATGAATCGATGAAAGAACTTGAGAGGAACTGGATTGGTAAGTCTGAAGGAACTCAATTCGAGATGAGGCTTCAGAATTCTGATGATGTCTTTGAAATTTATACAACAAGAATTGATACTGTATTTGGGATGAGTTTTGTTGTGATGGCTCCAGAGCATCCTTTGGTTGAAAAGATTACTACTCCAGGGCAAAAAGAAGCCGTAAAATCTTATCAAGAACAAGCGAAATATAAGACGCAACTCGAAAGGACTGAGCTTCAAAAAGAAAAAACCTGAGTTTTTACTGGAGCGTATGCTATTAATCCGTTTAATAATCAAGAAGTTCCGATTTATATTGGAGATTATGTACTTGCTAACTATGGAACAGGAGTAGTGATGGCAGTGCCTGCCCACGATGAGAGGGATTTTGACTTTGCAAAGCAGTATGGATTGCCAATTGATTATGTGATTGGAGGAAGTTTTGGAATGAGGAGATCAGATGCCCAAGCTAAGCTTTCAGGTTATGCATTTATTTATGATGAGAAGGCGCAAAAAATCTTGGTAGGATATAATGAAAGTGGGAAATATAAAAAGTATTGGATACCATGAGGGACTATTGAAGAGGGAGAGACTATTCTAGAGTGAACTCTTAGAGAAGTAAGGGAAGAAACAGGATATGATGATGTTTCTTGTATTGGACAGTTTGATTGTAATCAGTCCTTTTACTATGCTGATCTAAAAAATACCTGGAGAGAGAATAATGCAAATTCTTTCCTTTGTAAACTTAATTCAGAACATCGTGTCCCAAAGCAATTAACAGAATATGAAACTGATTGTCCACTTATTTGGGTTTCATTAGAAGAATTTGAAAGGGATTTGTTATCAATGAGGGCTGATGAAACAGTGCAAGGACAAAAAGAAGGATATCTTTATTCATTGGGAAGGTTGAAGGCTTATTTGGCTGGAAATGGAGCGTATACGGAGAAGGGAGTGCTTCTTAATTCTTGACAGTTTTCAGGTCTAAAATCTGATGAGGCGATAGCGAAAATGCAGGAATGGCTTACTGAACAAGGAATTGGATGAAAAAAAGTGAACTATAAAATCCAAGACCGAGTTTTCTCGAGGCAAAGATATTGGGGAGAGCCGTTCCCTGTAGTGTTCTGTGAGGAGCATGGAGTGGTTCCTTTGCAAGAGTCAGATTTGCCTTTATGTTTGCCTGATGTAGAGCATTACGAACCAACTGGTACTGAAGAAGGACCGCTTGCAGAGGTGAAAGATTGGATTGAGACAACTTGTCCGATCTGCGGAAAACCAGCGAAAAGGGAATCTAATACAATGCCATGATGGGCTGGTTCAAGCTGGTATTGGCTGAGATATATGGATCCAAAGAATACTGATCAGCTCGTAGCACCTGAGAAAGAGGCGTATTGGGGGATGGTTGATACTTATGTTTGAGGGGCGGAACATGTGACAAGACACATGATTTATGCGAGATTTTGGCAGAACTTCTTGTATGATTTGAGAATTGTATCCCATCCAGAGCCATTCAAAAAATATCAAAAAGTCTGACTCATTATGGCTGAAGATGGTCGTAAAATGTCTAAGAGACGAGGAAATGTTGTCAATCCAGATGATATTATTGCTGAATATGGGGCTGATGTTTTGAGAACATATGAAATGTTTATGGGGCCATTTGATCAGGCGATCGCTTGGAATACTCAAGGTATGAAGTGAGTAAAGAAGTTCCTCGATAAGGTGATTGCTCTTTATGATAAAGTGGATGTTCAAAGCTGAGAAGAGAATCCTGAGGTTACTACTCTTCTCCATCAAACAATCAAGAAATTGAGTGAAGAGATTGATGACTTCAGATTTAATACTTCTCTATCGCAGTTGATGATATTGGTAAATCGTCTCTGAGAAGAAGAGGTGATATCAAAGCAAACTTTTGAATCTTTAGTGCTTATGCTTGCTCCATTTGCGCCGCATTTGGCTGAGGAATTCTGGAACCTGATGGGGAATGAGTTTTCGATTTTTACTACTGGTAGATGGCCAAGCTATGATCCTGCAAAACTTGTGAGTTCGAGGATTGTGTTGCCTGTGCAATTTAATGGAAAGATGAGGTGAACACTTGAGATTTCTCCTGAGTCGTCTCAAGAAGAGATTTTAGCTATGATTAGGCAGGATGAGAAGCTAGCTAGTTATTTGACCGGAGAAATTAAAAAATGTATTTTGGTCCCATGAAAGATTATCAATATTATTGTATAAAAGAGAAAAAAGTCTGACTTTGGAGGTTAGGCTTTTTTATTATTTTTGTATTGAAGCAATAATATCTCTTTCGCTTCCCTTTCCTTCTATGAGTACCCTCTAAAATTTATAGTTGATTTTGATCAGATTTTTCCTACACTTAAGCTCTTAATTTAAGATAGATATAGGCAAATAGTATGATTGTAAAAAATAAAACTCCTTATGTGCTTGTGATCTCATGAGGAGGGACGAAAGGGCTCTATGCTTGCTGAATTTTGAAAGCAATAGAAGAAACTTGATTTCAGGAGCAGATCGGAGCGGTATATGGTGTAAGTGCTGGAGCTTTGACTGGAGCATATTGGTTGAGCTGATGGAAGGCAGAAGATATTTTGGAGAGATTTTTGGAAAGTAATCTCTTTTCTTTGAGAAATATTGCTTTGCCACCTAAAGATTCTCTTTTGAAATCTTCGGTTGTAGCTAAGTTTTTGAAATCTGATTTGAAACCAAGGTTTGAGGATTTGGAAAAGCCTCTTTATGTTGGTGCGACAGATCTTTGGAGTGCTGAATTTGTTTTGTATCAGAGTTGAGAACTCTGGAAGCCTGTTTTATGAAGTATGTCGATCCCTGGGGTGTTTGCCGCTGTTGAGTATGATGGGAGAATGCTTGTAGATGGCTGAGTTTTGTGTAACTTTCCTATTGCTCAGGCTAGAGAGGAATATTCTGATGCTGAGATAATTGGGATTCAGCTTGGAAAGTTTGAAAAAAATCAAAAGGTAAAAAGTTTGATTGATAATGTTTTGCTTTCTTATCAGGTAATGTCTGCGGGACACTTGATCCCAAATCTTGATCAGGTTTCTTGTCTTTTTGATAAGAGTTTGGAGATTGGAATACTTGAGAGCTCTGAGAGTAAAATCAGGGAGTTTTTTGAGCAGGGGTATCAAGATGGACTTGAGATTTTTAGTAAAATGTAGTTGATATGTGATTTTTTAGGAGATGGTTTAAAAAACAAAAATCTGATCGTATTGTATTGGTGATTTCAGGCGGTGGAATGAGAGGATTCTATGGACTCTGAATATTAAAAGCATTAGAAGAGCTTGGTCTCAAACAAAAGATCGATGCGCTGTATGGTGTGAGTATTTGAGGATTGATTAGCGCCTATCGAGCGGCTGGATATTCTGCTGATGAAATTATGTACAAGATATTACATTCAGGTTTTTTTTCTCCTTGGAAGAATCTTAATCTTTTTACTAGGAAATCATTGCTTTCTAATACTTTGATAGAAAAGAATATATTACACGATTTGCCCTCAAATTTTGAGGATTTACAGATACCAGTTCATATTTTTTGTAGTGATATTTTTGCTGGTCAGTCTGTACAATTTTCTAGTGGAAATTTGCTTTCTCCACTTTTGGCTACTGTTGCAATTCCTTGAATTTTCCCAGCTGTTGAGTATCAAAAAAAGACTTTAGTGGATGGTGGAGCAACCTGTAATTTTCCGGTTTCCTTTGCAAAAAAGGCTTACCCAGATCATCATATTATCGGAGTTTCTCTCAATAAATACCAGCCAAAAAAATCTGAATTAAAAAGTTTAGTTGACTCAATTATTCTTTGATTTGAGTTGCTGATGAGGAGAGATATTCTGGTTCAGGGAGCGCATGCTGATACTTTCATATGTAGAAAGCTGAATTCTGGTGTTTTGGAGATGAAAAAAGAGAAGCTACACAAAATATTTTTGCAGGGATATCATGATGGATTTGAACAGTTGCAGGATTTAGTTGATAAAAAAGCGAAATAATGAAGCTTAGTGCTCTAGAGATTCACCAATTGCAGGATAAGATTTTGAATTGGTATGCTCAAAATGGGAGAAAGCTACCTTGGAGATTAACGCAGGATCCTTATTTGATTCATATTTCTGAGGTAATGAGTCAGCAAACGCAGGTAGATCGCGTGATTCCTTATTGGGAGCAGTGGAGAAAAGTATTGCCAGACTATCAAAGTTTAGCAAAGGTTAATAAATCTGATTTATTAACTCTTCGGTCTGGGCTTGGATTTAATTCTAGGGCTTTGAGGTTACAAAGTTGTGCACAGGCTGTTGTTGAGCAGTATTGAGGTGTTTTGCCTCAGAGTAGAGAGATGTTATTAGATTTGCCATGAATTGGTCCTTATACTGCGAGTGCGATTTGTGCATTTGCATGGAATCAGTCAGAGCCAGTAATTGATACTAATATTAGAAGAGTTTTGATTTTCTTGCTTGGTTTAGATGAAGAGATGAGTTTAAAAGAGCTTGAGATTCTTGCAAGAGAGTTGATTCCAGTATGAAGAAGTAGAGATTGGCACAATGCATTGATGGATTATGGGGCGGTTCATCTTACTGCGAGAAAAACTAAGATCAAATCTCTCTGAAAACAGAGTAAATTTGAATGATCAGATAGAGAGGTGAGGTGATGGATTTTGAAGTATTTAACTAGAGAAAAGAAAAAATTGACTATTGCTGAAGTTCAGAATGAGTTTCCGACTAAAGATATAGTTAAAATTCTTGATATAATGATAAAAGATGGTCTGGTGCAAGTTCAAAAAAATCAGATTTTTATTGAGTAATATTGTGATATCATGCTTACATTTATTCCTACTCCAATTGGTAATAAGGAGGATATTACACTTAGGGCTTTGAGACTTTTGAAAGAGTTGAAGTACTTAATTTGTGAGGATACGAGAACGACAAAAAAACTTTTACAAATGTATGAGATTGATTATTCGGATAAAGAGTTTTTTTCGCTTACAAGTTTTACTGATAAGGGGAAGCTTGCTCACTATGCTAATTTGATTAGAGAAAATGAGGTAGGAATGCTTTCTGATGCGGGGACTCCAGGACTCTCAGATCCTGGAAAGATGCTTGTTCAGATTTGTAAAAGTGAGTGATTGAAGTACTCTATTCTTCCTGGGGCAAATGCGCTTGTTCCGTCTATTGTAGCGGCAGGTTTTGATACTTCAGAGTTTATATATATTGGCTTTTTGCCTCAGAAAAAGGGGCGTCAAACCGCTCTGAAAACTATGATTTCAAGTGATATTCCAACTTTTTTTTATGAATCAGTGCATAGAATGGGAAAATTGATTGAGGAGCTTCATGAACTTAATTTTGATGGGAAAATTGCGATTGCTAGAGAGGTAAGTAAACTTTTTGAAGAATATCAGACTTTTGCGTTTCTTGAGCTTTGGGATTTATATCAGGCTGGAAAACTTGTTTTGAAGGGCGAATTTGTGGTTTGAGTCTGTCCGAAGTAGGAAATTTTGAGTTAGTGTTTTTTATAGTTGTATGATTTTCTCACTATTAATATAGTTGTGTCATCTTCTGTCTATAAAATAGGTGAAAAAAAGAGAGAAAAAATAGATTTTTGTTTGTGTTTTTGCTTTGTTTTGTCTGATGTTTTTAAAAAAATGATTTTTCTCTTGCATTTTATGTTCAAATTCATATAAACTCACTTGCTCTTTTTGAGCCAAGGTAGCTCAGTGGTAGAGCAGAGGCCTGAAAAGCCTTGTGTCGGCAGTTCGATTCTGCCTCTTGGCACCACTTTGTAAATAATTATATAGAATGGGCGTGTAGCTCAGGCGGTTAGAGCGCACCTCTGATAAGGGTGAGGTCGGTGGTTCGAGTCCACCCACGCCCACCATTCTAAAAGAAGTGAAATTTCGGGAATTAGCTCAGATGGCTAGAGCGCTTGGTTTGGGACCAAGAGGTCGCGAGTTCGAGTCCCGCATTCCCGAGGTTGTGTATGTATAAATCTTTTTGTATACTTCTTGCTGTTGCGAGGTTTAGATACAATAAGATGTGGTTTTGAGATAGGGTTGATAGCTATGTCTTTGTGATGTATGACTGTCAAATGATCAAAATCAACTTTTTTTTTGAAAATCTCTTGCAATTGTCAAGAAGATTCATATAGTATGTAGGTATGTTTATTATTTTAGTTTATTAAACAGAAATTACTATGGCTACTAAACCACACGTAAATGTTGGAACTATTGGTCACGTTGATCACGGTAAGACAACATTGACTGCTGCTCTTACAGCTGTTGCTTCAACTAAAGGGTATGCAAAATTTACAGCGTATGATCAGATTGATAACGCTCCAGAAGAAAAGGCAAGAGGTATTACTATTGCTTCTAGACATGTAGAATATGAAACTGACAACAGACATTACGCTCATATTGATTGTCCAGGTCATGCTGACTATGTAAAAAATATGATCGTTGGTGCTGCTCAGATGGATGGAGCTATTTTGCTTTGTTCAGCTGTTGATGGACCAATGCCTCAGACAAGAGAACATATTCTTTTGGCTAAGCAGGTAAATGTTCCAAAGATCGTTGTATTCTTGAACAAATGTGATATGGTTGATGATCCTGATATGATCGACCTTGTTGAAGAAGAAATTAGAGAACTTTTGAAGAGTAACGGATTTGATGAGAATGCTCCTATTATTAGAGGTTCTGCTCTTAAGGCTGTTGAGAATCCTAATGATGAAGCTGCTGCAAAGCCTATTTGGGAGCTTTTTGAAGCTTTGGATACTTATATTCCAGTTCCTGAGAGAGATAATCAAAAGCCTTTCTTGATGCCAGTTGAGGATGTATTCTCTATTAAGGGTAGAGGTACTGTAGCAACAGGAAGAATTGAAAGAGGTATTGTTAAGATGAATGATGAACTTGAGCTTCTTGGTCTTGGTGCTGATCCTTTGAAGACTGTGGTTACAGGTATTGAAATGTTCCACAAGGCTTGGAATGAAGCAGAGGCTGGAATGAATGTTGGACTTTTGCTTAGAGGTGTAGATAAGGATGCAATTGAAAGAGGGCAGGTTCTTGCGAAGCCAGGAACTGTAAAGACTTTCAAGAAGTTTGAAGCTGAGGTGTATGTACTTAAAAAGGAAGAAGGAGGAAGACATACTCCATTTATGAGTGGTTATAGACCTCAATTCTTTATGGGAACTACAGATATTACAGGAAATATCGAACTTGCTCCTGGTGTAGAAATGATTATGCCTGGTGATAATGCAAAGATTATTGTTGAACTTATCTATCCAGTTGCTATGGAAGATGGAATGAGATTTGCTATCAGAGAAGGAGGTAGAACTGTAGGTGCTGGAGTTGTTACAAAAGTACTTGAATAGTTTATAGAAAAAATAAAAGACAGACCTTGGAAAAGGTTTAGAATCAGTTTTCTGGGGTCTGTTTTCTTAATATTTATTTTTAATCGAGAGTGTATATGTCTGCTGTAAAAAAAGATCAGAGTCCAAAGTTGAGAATTAAATTGAAGAGTTATGATGTGAGAATGTTGGAGTCTTCTGTTTCTAAAGTTGTAGGGCTTTTGGTAAAATCAGGTGCTCAGATTAAGGGGCCTATTCCTTTGCCAAAGAAAAGGAAGGTGTATACTGTTTTGAGATCAAACTTTAAGTTTAAGAAATCTAGAGAACAGTTTGAGAGAATTTCTTATACAAGAGTAGTTGATGTTGTAGAGAGTGGTTCGAAGACTATGGAATATCTACAGAATCTATCTATTCCAGTAGGAGTTCTTGTTGATGTTAAGGTTTTTTAAGTTAAAGTATTATAAAATACGAATTACGAATTGTGGGTATACTTATTCGTAATTGGTAATTTGTACTTTGTTTTTAATTGATCAGGTTTTATGATTATGTCTAGTACTAAAGGAGGAATTGTTGTTTCAAAACAAGAAATGACAAAGATGTGGATTGATGATAAGTTTGTTCCTGTAACTCTTGTAAAGCTTCTTCCTCAGGAGATTATCAGATATAAGACTCATGAGAAGGATGGATATGTTGCAGCAGTTGTTGGTGTTGAGAAGAAAGAACTAAACAAGGAAAAAGGGCAGAAAGTTGCTTATAGTATGGTTACTGAATTTCCTGTAGATGATAGTTTTCTTACTGCTCATCAGGCTGGTGAAAGTTTAGATGGTACTCTTTTTGATGGGGTGGCTACTATTTCTGTAACTGCTTATTCTAAGGGAAAAGGATATCAAGGAATGGTGAAGAGATGTAATATTAAGTGAGGTCCTGCTACTCATGGACATAAGTTTACGAGAAGTGGTGGTTCAAAAGGTAATAGAAAGCCTAGAAGAACCATGAAAGGACATCCACATGCAGGGCATATGGGTGCTGAGAAACTTACTATTAAGAGAATTCCACTCTTGAAAGTTCTTGATAGAGATAATGAAAAGCTTATGGTAGTTAAGGGATCTTTGCCAGGTGCTAGAAATTCTAAACTAAAATTCTTCGTAGAGTAGTTTTTATGATATTATTCTTAATCTAAAATGGTATATTCTGTTGATGTGTATGATAAGAATGGAAAGGTTGCTTCAAAGTTTGATTTTAATGGAGATGTTTTTGCTGATGAAAAGGTAAATCAATCTCTAATCCATGAATATCTTTTGCTTCAGACTGCTAATGCTCGTAATGTTATTGCTAGTACAAAGACTAGGGCTGAGGTTTCTGGGTCTGGTAGAAAACTTTATAAGCAAAAGGATACTGGTAATGCTAGAGTTGGAGATAAAAATTCTCCAATTAGAAGACATGGAGGAGTTGCTTTTGGTCCTACTTCTGAAAGAAACTTTGAAAAGACTATGACAAAAAAGGCTAGAAAGTTGGCGCTTAATGGTCTGCTAACTCTTAAGTTGAAAGATAATGCTGTTTCAGGATTAGATCTTGATACTATGACTCCAAGTACTAAATCTGCTATTTCTCTCTTGTCTACTATGGGACAGAGTGGGAAGAAGGTATTGCTTGTTTTGGATAAGAAAGAGGATAGTATTGTAAAGTCATTTAGAAATATTGAAGGTGTGAAATATTTGTTGGTGGATTATCTTAATCCTTATGATCTTATGAATGCAGATGCTGTTGTGTTCTTAAAACCAGCATTAGAAATTGTGAATCAGGCTTAACTTTATTAAAATATTTATGTTTTTTGTTACAACATTATGACATTTAAAGAGAAATTGCAGAGAAGAGCTAGAAAAAATACTGCTACTAAGGCTCTTGTAAAGTTTAGTCCTTATGACATTATTTTGGCTCCTGTTTTGACTGAGAAATCTTACAGACAGCAGGAATTAGCTAATAAATATGTATTTAAGGTACATAATGATGCTAATAAGAATGATGTTGATGTAGCTATTCAATATCTTTATAAGGTTAATCCTGTGAAGATTAATATTGTGAATACTGCATTCAAGGGGAGAGAGAGAAGAAAGCTTGTAAAGAGAGCTTTCAAGAAGGCTATTGTGACTCTTGGAAAAGATCAAAAGATTGAATTTGCTGTATAAGAATTATTTAGTATTATAAGTATGTGATTTAGATGGCTGTAAAAAAGTATAAACCCTACACTCCTTCTAGAAGGTTCATGATTGGTTATGATTTTTCAGAGATTACTTCAAAGAGACCTGAAAAATCTCTTACAGTAACGCTTGGAAGAACTGGAGGTAGAAATAATCAGTGAAGAATTACTTCTAGATTTATGGCTGGAGGTCATAAGAGGCTTTATAGAATTATTGATTTCAAGGGATATAATAAGTTGGATATTCCTGCAAAGGTAGCTTCTATTGAATATGATCCATATAGAACTGCTAGAATTGCTCTTCTTAACTTTGTTGATGGAGAAAAGAGATATGTATTGGCATGGAAGGGTATTGTTGTAGGGCAAAAGGTTGCTAATGGTGTTTCTAGTGAAATTGCTCCTGGAAATAGAAAGCAACTTAAGGATATTCCAGAAGGTATGAATATTTTCAATCTTGAGATTACTCCTTTTTCTGAAGGAAAGCTTATTAAGTCTGCTGGTTCTGTAGCTACTATTGCTGGTAGAGATGAAGCTTTGAAGGTTGTGTTTGTAAAAATGCCATCTGGAGAAGTTAGAAAGTTTAACGAGAATTGTTGGGCTACTATTGGAGAAATTTCTAATGGAGATCATAAAAATGTTGTTATTGGTAAGGCTGGTAGACAAAGGTGGCTTGGTAGAAAACCAAGAGTTCTTGGAAAGAATATGAACCCAGTAGATCATCCACTTGGAGGATGAGAGGCTCACTCTCCTATTGGTTCAAAGAGAGGACCTAAGTCATTTAGTGGAAAGCTTGTTTCTTCTGGAATGAAGACAAGAAAAGGAAAGAAATGGTCTGATAGATTTATTGTTTCAAAGAGAAAATAATTTTTGGAAAGAATTTTATTTGTATATATTTTGTTAAATGGCTAGATCTCTTAAAAAAGGTTTCTATGTAAATGAGAAATTGATGAATAAGCTTCTAAAGATGAACGAAACTGGAGATAAGAAAGTAATTAAGGTTTGGGATAGAGCTTGTCATATCGTGCCAGAAATGATTGGATATACTTTTGCGGTACATAATGGGAAACAATTTGTGACTGTTTATGTAACTGAAGATATGCTCGGACATAGATTGGGTGAATTTGTTCCTACAAGACTCTTTAGAGGACATCCTTTCTAATTAAATTCAGGTTTTTCTGAATGTGTATTTAACTATTAAATCTTATGGTATTATGAGTAAACAGGTTACAGCAGAGTTGAGATATGCACTTTGCTCAGAGAAAAAGATGAATCTTGTAGCAGATCTTGTAAGATGAAAATCTGTTGTTAAGGCATTGGATATGTTGGAGTATATGCCTAAGAAGGGAGCTAAGGTACTCTATAAGCTTGTAAAGTCAGCTGCAGCTAATGCGGTACATAATGATAAAATGGAGCTTGATACTCTTGTTATTGATAGAATTTATGTTGGAAGAGGTCCAAAGATTAAGAGAGTTAGATTTGTTTCTAGATCAAGAATTAGTCATTATGAGAAATATAGATCTTATGTAAAAGTTGTTTTAAATACTAAGTAGTTTGTGAATATGTGACAAAAGGTAAATCCAATAGGAATGAGAGTTGGAATTATGAAATCACGACCATCTGAATGGTTCGCAAAGACAAGAAGACTATCTGCAGATTTCTTTGTTGAAGATATTAAAGTGAGAGATTTTTTGGAAAAGAAGCTTGCTAGATCTGGTGTGGCTAAGGTTGTGATTAGAAAGACTCTCAAAGAAGGTGAAATTATTCTTTTCGCATCAAAGGTTGGTGTTATTATGGGGAAAAATGGTGAAAAGATTAAGGCTTTGGAAGAGGAATTGACAGAGAAGTTTGGTAAGCCTTTTAAGATTACTATCAAAGAAGTAAGAACTCCTGAACTTTCTGCTAAGATTATGGCTGAATATATTGCTTCTCAACTTGAGGCTAGAATGCCGTATAGAAAGGTTGTAAAACAAGTACTTTCTAGAGTAATGGAAAAGGGTGCAAGTGGTATTAAGATTCAGATCGGAGGAAGACTTGGAGGTACTGATATTGCTAGAAGTGAAAAGTTTATTGATGGTAGAGTATCTTTGCAGACTTTTAGATCTGATATTGATTATCATTATCTTCAGGCTATGACTAAGTACGGAGTACTTGGAATTAAGGTTTGGATTGAAAAGTGAGTACTTACTGGTACAAAGAAAAAAGCAAAGAAAACTCTGAATTTAGACTAATTTTTAGTCGGTTGATATTGGTTCAGATTTGGTATATTTTTTAATTGAGATTTGTTATTATCATGTTGTTGACTCCAAAAAAATGGAAATATAGAAAGCAAATAGTTCCATCATTGAAAGGAAAAAGTGCTAGAGGAAACTATGTAGCATTTGGAGAATATGGGCTTAAGGCTACTACTAGTGGATACCTTACTAATAAGCAACTTGAGGCTGCCAGAAAGGTTATTGTTAGACATACAAGAAAGGTTGGTCAGCTTTGGATGAGAGTTTTCCCTGATACTCCTATTACTAAAAAAGGACTTGAAATGCCGATGGGATCTGGAAAGGGAGATGTTGATATTTATGCAGCTCCAGTAAGAAAGGGGAAGATCGTATTTGAACTTTCAGGACTTTCTAGAGAGTTAGCTGAACAGGTAATTATCAGTGCTGCGAAAAAGTTGCCAATTAAGGCAAGATTTGTAGCGAAGGGAGAGATTAAGTAATATTTTTATACCACTAAAGTGTTTTTGAGATGAAAGGAACTGGTTTGTTTATGAAAGAACTTATTTCTAAGGATGTGAAGGGGTTGGTTGCCATGAGAAAACAATTGAAGCAGGAACTCTTTGAACTAAGAATGAAAAATAGCGTGAGAGCACTTAAGGAAACTCATAAAATCGGAGACTTGAGGGTTAAGATCGCTAGAATCAATACTGTTTTACAATCTAAGATTAATGCATAATGACAATTATCGGTGAAAAAAATATTAAGGAATTGATTGGAGAGGTTGTAAGTGATAAGATGAACCAGACTTGTGTTGTTTTGGTAAAATCTGTAAAAATGCATCCTATTTACAAGAAGAGATTTGTTGTAAGAAAGAAGTATTTTGCACACAATGCTGAAAATAAGGCACAGGTAGGAAACACTGTAAAGATTAGATTGGTAAAACCTATCTCTAAGATGAAGAAGTGGAATATTATAGAGGTATTATAGTTTTAGATTGTTTAGTTTTTGAGAATGTTGCAACAAGAATCTTTGGTTGTGGTTGCTGATAACACCCAAGCAAAAAAGGCAAAAATTATCAGAGTTTTGAAAGGATCTTCTGGAAGAATCGCTAGAGTTGGAGATAGAGTTGTTGTTGCTATTAAGGAGGCAACTCCTGCGGCTTCAGTAAAGAAAGGACAGGTTTGTCAAGCTGTTGTTGTAAGGACAAAAAAGGAAATTGCTAGAAAGGATGGTACTTATATCAGGTTTGCTGATAATGCTATTGTTCTTCTTACAAAGGATGCTAAAGGAAATATGAATCCTATTGGTAAGAGAGTTTTCGGACCTGTTGCAAGAGAGCTTAGAGAAAATTATAGAAATATTACTAATATGGCGGAAGAAGTTTTGTAATAGCGTATTAAATTTATTTGTAATTGTATTATCTAATGAAAAAGCTTAGAAAATCTGATCCAGTAATTGTTATTTCAGGTAAGTCTAAAGGTGCAGTTTCTGTAATTGAAGCTGTAGATGGAGATATGGTTTACCTTAAGGATGTAAATGTTGTAAAGAAGGCTGTGAAATGACAAGGATTTGTAAAGAAGACTTTGCCTTTGCATGTATCAAACGTGGCTTACTATCTTGCAGACCAAAAGGTTGCTACTAAAATTGCTGTAGAAGTAAATAAGGATGGAAAGAAGGTAAGAAAGGCTAAGAAGAATGGAAAGGTTATTGATTAGTTGTTTTAAATATTTTTGATTGTTTAGGTATGAAAAAATCTGAATTGTTTGCAAAACTTAAGGATCATTTGCAACTTAAGAATATCAATCAGGTTCCAAAGATTGACAAGGTAATCGTTTCTATGGGAATCGGTTCTTTGGTTACAAGAAAGGGACATAAAGATTTTGAAGAATTTGAAAAGAATTTGATCAGAATTACTGGTCAGAAGCCTGTATTGATTAAGTCTAAGAAGGCTATCTCTAACTTTAAACTTAGAGAAGGAATGCCTGTAATGCTTAAGGTTACTTTGAGAGGAGTAAGAGCTTACGATTTCTTGGATAGGTTTGCAAAGATGGTTTTGCCAAGAATTAGAGATTTTAGTGGAGTTTCTAAGAAGAATTTTGATCCTAAGGGAAATCTAAATCTTTGACTTCAGAATTATAATATTTTTCCTGAACTTGGAGTTGATGATGTAAATCTTCCAATGGGACTTCAGCTTACAATTGTAAGTACTGCAGGTACTCCTGAGGCATCTCAAGCATTGCTTCAAGAGATTGGATTCATCTTTAAGTAAAATTATTTATATTTATCATTTGTTATCTGATGGCAAGAACTGCATTAAAAGCTAAACAATGAAAAATGTTTGAAAAGAGGTTTGTTAAAGGAGAAAAACTAGAACAACCAACAAAGTATTACAATAGATGTAGGCTTTGCGGAAGATCTAAGGCTTATATTAGAGATTTTGGTATTTGTAGAGTATGTCTTAGAAGATATGCAAGAGACGGTTTGATTATGGGACTTAAGAAGGCTAGTTGGTAATAGTTTGTTTTATTTTATGAATTGTACTGATAAAAATGAGTTATGTTAATGCACCAGTTCATGATTTGTTGATAAGGATAAAGAATGCTTATATGGCTAGAAGAACTACAGTAGATGGAGTTGTTTACTCAAAGTTTAAGGCTAATATTCTTGATCTTTTGAAGCAATATGGGTTTGTTAAGGATTTTTCAATCCAGGGAACTGACTCTAAAAAGGAGATTTCTATTGAATTGAAAAAAGTGGTAAATCCTGTGAATGATATTCCTTCTGTAAAGTTCTATTCTAGGCCATCTAGACCTTGGTATGTTGGATATAAAGATCTAAAGAGTGTTGCTGGAGGAAAGGGACTTGGAATTATTTCAACAAATCAGGGACTTTTGCCAGCGCATGTGGCTAAACAGAAGAAATTAGGAGGTGAATTAATTGCTGAGATTTATTAATATATTGCCTAATAGATTACTTTACTATTTAAAATTGCGATTCGATGTCAAAAATTGGTAAGAAACCTCTAAATATTCCACAAGGAGTTGAGGTTGAATTAGCTGAAGGATTAGTTAAGGTAACAGGTCCTAAAGGGACTTTGTCTTGGAACTTTCCTCACGGAGTAAAAATCGAAAAAAATGAATCAGAATTGACTTTTTCTATTCTTTCTGATGAGTATAAAAATCTTTGGGGATTGGCAAGAACTTTGACTGCTAATATGGTAGAATGAGTTTCTAATGGATATGAAAAGAAACTCCTTATTATTGGAGTAGGATATTCTGCTAAGTTAGAAGGTAGAACTTTGGTGCTTTCACTTGGATTTGCTCATAAGGTTAATTTCCCACTTCCAGAAGGAATTGATATGAAGGTTGAACAAGATCCTAAAGGAAATACTGTTATCTTTATTTCAGGTATTAGTAAGGAACTTGTTGGTGAGGTTGCAGCTAAGATTAGATCTCACAAGAAACCTGAACCATATAAAGGAAAGGGAATCAGATATTTTGATGAGTATGTTAAGATTAAGCCAGGAAAATCTGCTAAGAAATAATAGCTATTAAATGTAATTTTACATTATTATATGTTTATTGTTATGAGTTATTTGAAGAATAAGCTTCAAGAGAAGA
Source organism: uncultured bacterium (assembly GCA_963537415.1). Lineage (GTDB taxonomy): Bacteria > Patescibacteriota > Gracilibacteria > Absconditabacterales > Absconditicoccaceae > HOT-345. The sequence continues at coordinate 25,894 of CAUTDF010000011.1, forward strand.
TTAGAAAGTATTTGAGAAGAAAAAATAAAGTAAATACTAAGATTAAGAATCTTCATCCTGAATATAGACTTTTGGTAGAGAGATCTAATCTCTATGTGTCTGCTCAGGTACTTGATGCACAAGGAAATGTAGTTGCAGTGTCTTCAGATAAAACTGCATCAGGAGCGACTAAGACTCAAAGGGCTGAAGCTGCAGGAGTAAGTTTTGCAGAAGTTCTTAAGGGAAAAGGTGTAGAAAAGATCGCTTTTGATAGAAATGGATATTTGTACCATGGAAGAATTAAGGCGTTTGCTGATGGTTTGAGAAAAGGAGGAATTCAGTTTTAAGTTTTCTTTTGAAATACTATTTATCTATATAAATTACTATGTCTATGAGACCAGAAAGAGATACTAGAAGAGAAAAGCCAAAGAAGGAATTTGATGAATTGCTTTTGGAGGTAAGAAGAGTTACGAGAGTGACTACTGGAGGTAGAAGGCTTTCTTTTAGAGCAACAATTTTGATTGGAAACAGAAAGGGGAAAATCGGACTTGGTATTTCTAAAGGAAATGATGTGGCTAGTGCTGTTCAGAAAGCTTCTCATGAAGCTTACAAGAATATTTTTGAAGTGCCATTGACAAAGAACGATACTGTTCCGTATCCTATTTCTATGAAGTATAAGGCTTGTATTGTAAAGCTTTTGCCAGCTTCAGAGGGTACTGGACTTAAGGCTGGTTCATCTATTAGATCTGTATTGGAACTTGCTGGATATTCAAATATCCTCTCAAAGATGGTTGGTTCAAATAATAAGCTTAATAATGCACTAGCAACTATTCAGGCTTTGTCTGCATATAAGCATGCTGATTATTTTACAGCACTTAAGGGAGATAAGAAGGAGGAAGCTGTTTCTGAAGCAAAAGAGGCTCAAGTAGAAGCTTCAGCAACTGAGGAAAAGGCTCCAGCTAAGAAGGCTGCTCCAAAGAAGACAGCTGATGCTGCAAAAAAGGCTCCAGCTAAGAAGGCTACTACAAAGAAGGCTGAAAAAGCTGAATAGTCAGGTTTTTACTCTTTATGATAATGATACACATGAAACTTCATAGTTTGGTGAGAAGTAAGGGTCTAAAAGACAAACTTAATAGAAGAGGTAGAGGTAATGCTTCTGGAAGAGGAAATTTTTCTGGAAGAGGATGTAATGGTCAAAAGGCAAGAAGTGGACATTCTATGAAGCCTTTCTTTGAAGGAGGACAGACTTCTGTAGTACAGAGAATGCCTAAGCATAGAGGATTCAAGAGATATTATAAGCTTGTTGAACTTTATGAAGTGCTTAATTTGGCTACTCTTGAAAAGGATACTAGAGTTACAGATATTGTAAGTAAGCCAGTTCTTGTTGAATTAGGATATCTTCATTCAACTGAAGATAAGGTTAAGATTCTTGGAAATGGAGAATTGACTAAGGCATTGTCTTTTGAAGGAATTGAGCAATTTTCAGACTCTGCTAAGCAAAAAATTCAAAATGCTGGTGGAAATATTAAATAATTCGTAGAATAATCTATTATACACTAGAATATGAGAAGCACGAGTACTGAGTTACCGTGCTTTCTTCTTTACTGGTGGCTCTTGGTGTTTTGCTTGACATACTAGAGGAAATAATTATTACTATCAGGTATACTTTAACTTATTATTTCATGAGAATGAAGGGTGTGAAAAGTTTTTCAAAAAAACTTCGTGAAGTCTTTATGAATAAGACTATTAGAAACAAGATTCTCTTTACTTTAGCTATTTTGGCAGTATATAGGCTCTTGGTATTTATTCCTGTTCCATTTGCAGATATTGGAGCACTCCTCTCTCATACTTTAGGAGGGACATCTGACTATGGATATTTCGTAATGTTGCTTTGAGGGGCATTAGATCAGTTTTCTTTTATTGCTATTGGTATTTCTCCATATATTACTGCTTCAATTATTATGCAGCTTGCTGGAGTGGTTATACCTGCAGTTGAGGAACTTAGTGAACAAGGTGAAGTTGGACAAGCTAAGATCAACCAATATACAAGATATTTGACTCTTCCTCTTGCATTTTTGCAGGGAATAGGATCAGTGTATTTGATTAATAGTATGCTTGGTGGGGCTGTGATTGATACTTCGCTTGTTAATGTACTTTTGGCTGGATTCACTATGATGGTTGGTTCTATTATGTTGATGTGGCTTGGAGAACTTATTACAAGTAAGGGAATCTCAAATGGTATTTCAATGCTAATCTTTGCTTCAATCGTAGCTGGAATTACTCAGCAATTGTATTCATCATTTGCTACTGCTCAGAGTGTTTGGGGAATGCTTATGTTCGTGTTGGTGATTGTATTGGTACTTGTGATTCTTTCTATCTTTATTCTAAAGTCTGTGAAGGAGATTCCTATTATTTATGCTAAGCAAGGAAAAGCTCAGCAGTCTTCTTCTTTGCCAATTCCTCTTAATCCAGTAGGAATGGTGCCTATTATCTTTGGTATGGCATTTGTTTCATTCCCATACCTCTTGGCTAAGTTGGTTACTCAATTTAATCCAGCAAATGTGAAATTAGTAGCAGTTGCTCAGTGGGTAGAGACTCATTTTAATATCTACTCTGCAAATCCTGGAGTTTGGGCTATCTTTGCTTATGTAATCTTCATCGTGTTGTTTACTTTCTTTTATGCGATGATTACCTTTAGCCCAGATAAGATCTCTGATAATATTCAGAAAAGGGGTGGTTTTATCCCATCTATTAGACCTGGAAAAGCTACAGCTCAATATATTAATAAAATTTTGATGCATCTTTGCCTCTGGGGAGGTTTAGGACTTGCTTTGATTGGTATCTATAGTTATATTCTAAAGTGGATTCCTTTTGTTCAGACTATTGTTGAAGCTGTTGGATCGTTGCCAACTGTAGTGACTGGTTCAGGAGTGATTATTATTGTAGGAGTTGTTCAAGAAATCGTGAATAAGATTGAAGGAGAACTTGTTATGAAGAAGTATGAAGCTTACGAATAATTTGATTTTAAAATATAGAAAAGACTGACCTTAGAGTCAGTTTTTTTTATTTTTTATACTGAAGTATATTATATCATAAAATGTATAAAAGGCAAGTATTAAATGTATGGGATTTTTTGAAAAAGATGACAAATATTTTTTTTGCTGTATAATTATCTATGAAGAATTTTATATCATAGTGGTTATGAAAGATGACGAAAAAGGAGTATATCATTACCTTTCTAGATAAAGTGAAAGATATCTGGGAACCGGCAAGAGGATTTGCTGTACTGATGAGGTATGATATTTTTAATGATCAGCAGATTGATACTTTCTTTGAGCTATTTAAGAGTGTTGTACATTCGACAAATGATCAGCAGAGAAAGAGGAAACTCCAACTTGCGATTGATAATATTGAAGCAATAAAAAGGAAGGAAAAGAAGTCAGAATCAATCTACTTTGAAAGAGATTTGGATGCGATCCTTACTGAGGCATAATTATTCCCTAAGTATATATCTATTTTTATGATTTATTGTATATTAAGATGAGTAATCCAGAAATTAAAAGAGCTGAGGACATTAAGAGAGAGCTTTATCTAGGCGCGGAGAAGGCTAAGAATATTAATGAAAAGATTAATGAGACTGTTGATCAAAAAGACGTTGAAACGCTTCTTAAATTTAGGGAGGAGAATGCTGTAGCACTTAATTTGCTTAAGCAGAATTTTCAGAGTCCAGAATTTCAAAAGAAATTTGATGATGTCCTTAAAGGTAATCAGGTTTTACTTTTGAAAGAAGCAACAAAACAGGCAAAAACTCAGGAAGATAAAGCAGAGATGGCAGTATATCTCGATCAAAAGAATGTTTTTGGTAAATATAATACTGCATTGGCAGATATTTCTGGTTCTATAGCTCAGCTTAAGGAGGAATTGAAAAATCCAAAGGATAGAAAAGATAAGAAAGCTCTTAAAGCACAGATTGATGAATTAGAAGATTTGGAAAAACAGATTTCTAAGGAGTATGCTGATCTTAAAGCTCGTATTGGTATTGAGATTACTGAGCTTAATAGAGATATTCTTGTAGATGTTGAGTGATATAATGTGGCAGCACAGAATAACTTTAAGGTATCTGGTGTAGAGACTAAAACCGATAAACAGAGACTTCATAAGACGGCAAAGGAGGTGAGAAAACTTTTTGAAAAAATGTCAGAAAATGCAGAGCAAAAATTAAAGCTTCAACCTGCTGAGAAGAAAATTATGAGGCAATTTGCCGGAATTGTTAGTGATGTGTTAAAACATTCAGAAAAATCTGTAACTTCTGCGGGTGTGCCTGTTGAAAAATTTATTTTGGATTTGGCTCATACTGAAAATATAGCTTTTTATACTCCAGAGGATCTTATCAAGAAATTTGAAGATAATGATTTGGTTATCAAAAAAGAGAGCTGGTGGCAAAGGAGATGGTGAGAAAGAGGAATTACTTATTTAAAGGATATTTCTAATTTTTATAGAGCAAGTCACGATATTAAGGATGCTGATGCTTATAATTCAGGGGCAAATTTGAGAAAGTATTTTGATCTAATTAGGCAAACTGGTTCGTTTCAATCAGCTTTAGATACCTTTAATCCAGAAGTGGAAAAGGCCCTAGATTTACGTAAATTGCCTAGAAATGAGAGATTTGCTAAGTTAAAAGAAAGTAAAAATGTGACTAAGGATGATATCGATAAGGTGATGGATCTTTGTCTAGATTTTAACCTGGATGGGATGATTGTTTATGGCGATACTGGTATCAAGGGAGGAAATCAGATTAAGGAAATGTTTAGTAAATTTGCTACTCCAGAAGAGAGAAAGCAGGCTTTTGAGAATGTTTTAAATGCTGTTTCTAAGGCTAATAAGTCTCAATTGCAAGAAAAAAAACTGACTGTAGATGATGTTATTCAGGATTTTGAAGCTTTTACTGCAGTTCAGAATTTTCTTAAGAATCCTCCAATGGATATGAATTATATCCTAAAATATGGAGAGAATGCTTTTGATGAATATAAGAAAGCAATGGCGGCTGATCTTCCTTTAACTTTGGAGGAAAGAAATATGAGAGATCAAGTGGTTGAAGAAGGTGCTAGAGAGATTATCAAAGAAGTGTCAGATAAAGTAACGGAAATTGAGGCCAAATCTGCAAAGGCTAAGGCCGAAGGAAGAGATAAAGATGCGGAAAATTATCAGAAGGCGGCTGAAAAGCTTAAGAAACTTAGAGATATGGATGCGAAGCTTCTTAGAGAAGGACTTAGAGAGGTACTAGAAGGACAGGCAGCTGCAATTAGGCAGTCTGGGCTTGGTGCTGGAGTAGATATTCCGCTTACTAGGATTTTGAAGGGACTTTCATTTAATTTTGGAGCTAGATACAGCGAAGATGGATCTATCAATGCTGGAGTGAATCTGGCATGGAATGGTAGTGTAGATCTTTCTGCAAATGGTAGATTTAAGGGGTTTGCTGGAGTTTCTGCTGGAACTAATCTTTTGTCTATCCCAATTTTGGGAGGAAGTGCTGGACTTGGATATACCTTTGAAAATTCTAAGCAAGATAAATCGCTTGATGTTAGAAGTGAAAAGACCTTTACACTTGGTGTTTGAGGTTTAATTGCTCCGGGCATAATTGGATGGAATATTAATCTTGGAGTAGATAGAGATCTTGATGCTGGTAGATTGCAGATGCAGGAAAAGATTAAATCAAGTGTTGGTACTTTAGTTGTGGATTTGATGAGTTCTTCTGATGAAAAAAAATCTGAAAAAAAGTTTACTTGAGAGAAGTATAAATTTGATGAGAAGATTCTTAAGGAGAAATTAGAGGCTAGATATCCGAAAACTAAGAAAGAAACGCTTGAGGCTGCTGTTAAAAATCTTGGTCAGATCTTGCAATATTATGATTGAGTTGAAATGAATGAGGCTAATGTTTCCTTGATTGCTGAGGAAATTTCGACCGCATATTCTCAGGCTTGGTCAAATATGCAGGCGCTTAAACTTGCCGATAAGGGATGGTATATTTCTGGAGCTGGGCTTTCAGTTAGCTTTTTCCAAGGAGTGATTCCAGTTGTTGGAATTTTGAAGTTTGCAAAGCATAGATTTCATGGGTCTTCTGATACAAAAGAATCAACTCAGAATTTTATTGCTATGAGAGAGACATGAAAGTGAAATAGAGAGCTTGTGGATGAGAACTTGAGCAATAATTTGATTGCTCTTGAGCAACAACTTGGAGTTGAGAAAGGAACACTTTTGCTTGTAGCTGATCAAGAGGGGGCTGCCGTTGAAGAGTGAAAAGATGCTGATTATATTCAGATTTCTTTGGATAAGTTGCTTGCAAAATCAAATATTGCTTTGAATCCAGCGATTAAGCAGAATATAAAAATTGATAAAGAAAAAAGGACGATTGTTGTCCATAAAAATACTCTTTTGAGAGCTTCAAGTGGATATTTGGCTGATTCGAAAGCTATGACCTTGGATGTTGGGGCTCATAGGACAGATAAGTCAGCACAGATTATTACAAAGGATTCGGTGAATGATTTTTTGAATAATCAAGTGAATGAGTGGAATCTTGCCCCAGAAGCTAAAATTGCTCCAGAAAAGTTGCCAAAATTGGCTGCTAGTTTGGATGAACAGAAGTTTGCTAGAGCATTTAAGGAATTGAAGGACCAAGTTGTTAAGGCTGGTTATGAATTCCCTGCAGAATATGCAAATTTGACTATCAAAAAAAATGCAACTAATAAAGAGGGAAAGCCTGTTTATGCTTTGTTTGGCAATGAGAGTTTTGTAAAAGATGGTAATTGAGAGCCGCTTATAATCCCTGAGGGGAAACATATTGTGATAGATGCAACTGGTGGTGAGGTAAAGTTTAAGTTTGAAGATATTCAAACTGGTAAGGAAAATTTTAAAGTAAAGATTGAAGGACTTTCTAGAAAGCCTCAGTGACATGCTGAGATTCTCAAAATGGATTCGAATGTGCAAACTAATATTGAGGAGCTTTATAAGAATTTGAGCCTTTTGAAGTCAAATGCGGTCAGAAATGTTGGGCATAGGCTTACAGGTAGACCCTCTTTGACAAAATCTTATAATGACTGGAGAAATGTTTTGAAGACTATTTGTTGTGGTGTAGATGTGGATGAAGCTAATGTAAATAATGCTGCTAGTATTATGGATGAGCTCCTTCAAAAAATGAATAGTTATGTAGCAAGTATAGAGTGATGAAATAAGGAAGGAGATCCTTGAGTATTTACTCAAGCTCTTAAATATCTTAGAAAATTAAAAGAATCAGAAAAGCCTGAAGATAAGATCAGTCTCCAACAATTTTTGTTGGCTCTGGATGGTATGTTTAGTAGAACAACAAATGTAAGGGGGACTGATGAAGGTAATACTTATAAACTTGAATATGGTGCTAAGTCAGATGATAGTACTTTTAATAAGATTACTACACATATTACCGCTAAGATTGTTGATAGGATGAAAGAATTACATAAAAATAAGTCAGAATTTAATTGCTTTCAGGATTATGCGAAGTTATTCCAATCTATGAATGAGGGGACGAAGGATATTAAGTCTCAAGTTACATCTGTGTTGAAGGAGTGAGTAATTGCCTATAATTATGGGAATCCAGATGATATGATGAGACCTATTATCAATCCTCATATTATTGAGTGAACAGAAAATAAAAATAAAGAGCCAATTCCTGATGCAGTAAAAATACATGTTCTTAAGCAACTTTTCAATGAAGATTCTATTTTGGTTCGCGATATTGTTCAAAATATTAAGAATCAGGTTTGACCTGATGATACTTCTCTCACGCTTGAGTCTATTAGGAAAGCAATCTATGATGGACTTGCGATTTGAGAAGATGGTAAGTTTAAGTCTATTGACATTTGACAGAAAAAGGTTAATATTTTGGCAAACTTTTCTACCGCATTCTTTGCTCAGTGTGTGAACCATATGGTAATGATTGGAGATCTGCAGTTTAATGTTGAAGGAACTCCGGATCATCCTGGTGGAGATAAGAACAAGTTTGAAGCAGAAATCTCTAGTTCTGCTCAGGCTGTAGCAAGTATGGAGAGTGATATTCAGAATAATAATACTACCAGAAGATTCGCGGTGGCTGCTGAGGTTGCACGTTTCCATACAGATAAACCTGGGACTCCGACTACGAAAGGGGGTGATTGAGAGAAGACTGAAGGAGGAGATGAGTGAGATACTCCACCGTCTAATAAACCTGCATGATCAGAAGATACCGGTGATGAGGGTAAGGAGAAGGTTACAGTAAAAGACCAAAAGGACACATCTAATACAAATCCTGTAGGTGCTCCAAATGTTCCTTCACCAGCTCCTACTCCTCCTCCGTCGACAACTGAGGAAAATCCTTTAGATGTATAGATATTTATAAATAGTTTCGAGGTTTTATAATTATATTTTAAAAAGATGAGAAGCTTTAAATTCCTGTTATTTGCATTGCCTTTGTTGATTTTGTGAGTCGGTAATACATTTGCTGCTCCATATCAGGAAGTCTCTTGTAGTAATCTACCTTCAAATGATAGTTGTTCTCAGTGTTTCAATGCCTGAGGTATCTATGAATGATGGTCTAGACTGGGTATTTATGACGAATTTGTGAATTCTTCGGATAATACTTACTTGTATTATGATAAGGAGAATGAATATCCTTATACTTGGAAGAAACTTCAGTCAACGACAAATTGGGATATGTCTCGTCCACTGTTTAACTATGTAAATAATAGTAGGAGGTCAGCTTTTTGGTATACCTCAAAGGCTGGAGATTTGTATCATATCTTTGACCCTAAGTTTACAGATAAGTATCTTCAGGCAGATAGTGATAGAGGAATTCAGTTAAGATCGGTTGCTCCTGGTACAAATAAGGATGCTCCAGCATTTTTATTGAGAGTTCATACAAATTATCGTCAATTCTTAGGTGCTGGTAAGGTTTGAGATTTGCGTAAGCATACGGAATGTTTCTATTTCTATGCTAATTGGTGTTGAGATGGCGTTTTGCAAGCTGATAAGTGAGAAAAATGTGATCCAAATGATCCAAATAAAGTAGGATGGGGAAATGCTGGATGTAATGCATCTTGTCAACCGATCAATAATGAACCTCCAGTATGTAAGAGTGACTACAATGGGAAAACTCTTGATAATTTAACAGGAGGAAATCATCTCTGTGAAAAGGGAACATTCTCAGATTTCAATTTTACTAATAATACTTGGACTTGGAAGTGTAATGGTCAAGCTGGAACTACTCCAGTAGATTGTAGCGCAACCAAGAATGATAAAGTTTATGATTTGGCATTGACGAAAGTGATTAGTCCTGAGACTCCTGCTCCTTATCAGACAGGAAGTACAGTGAAGTTTTCGATTACTGTAATCAATCAAGGAAATTATATTGCAAAGAATATTGAGGTGACTGATTATTTGCCAGATGGGCTTGAACTTGATGATGCAGGTTGGACGAATGCTGGTGCTGGGAAAGTTGTTAAAACACTGACTCAGGAGATCGCACCTGGGCAGTCAGTTGCTATAACTTTGCAGACTAAGATTTCGGCAAATTTTACAGGTAATAAGATTAGAAATCTGGCAGAAATTAGTAAAGATAACTCTGCAGATTATAACACTACAGATAAGGATAGTACTCCAGATAGTAATGTGAATAATGATTGTTTTAGAGAGGGACATTTGGTGACTGGGAATGGAAAACTTGCTCAGGCGCAGGGATGTTCTGATTCAACAGATGAGGATGATCATGATGGTGTAGACTTTACAGTTACTCCTAAGGTTCCAGAGGCAAAGTATGATCTTGCTTTGACAAAGAAGATTTTTAATCCAAAGGCAACTTATCTTACTG
>CAUTDF010000012.1:0-35711 GCA_963537415.1 uncultured bacterium
TTTTGTAAAGGAGATAAAAAAGTAAAATTAGAACACAAAATCCTAATCCAAGTCCTATCACTTGAGGATTCAGAAAACTTTCATCTCAGAAGCGAAAGACTACTTGAGTATTTACCAAGAGTCAGATGAACACAAGTCAAACTATTCGAAAGTAATATGAATAATATCTAGTTATCATTCATGCAAGAGCAAAGAAAAATCCAAGACTTCAATAATCTAATATTTGACTCAAATAAGGGTGAGCACAAGTAAAGAATAAAATACAAAAGATAAGAAACACCTTATCTTTCTTCTGAAGTTTTGGAACAAGATAAGCTAATATTCCCCTTGCCAAGAGAATTGAGAAAAGAATATTGAGTGTAAAACTTCTAGGTCCTGTATAAAACAGCATTGCCCGCATAGCACATTGAACCATCAATGCAGAATAAAAAACTTTTCGACTCCAAGTATATTTTCCATTAAATCCAACAAGGAATAGGAAGATAGGGAATGCAAATCTTCCTATCCACCTCAAGACTTCAAGTTCTGGATAAAGGTAATATCCTATATGATCAATAATCATCACTATAATTGCAAAAACTTTGAGATAATCATAGAGATTTGGTCTGATATTTTTGCTTGTTTTTTTTTCTAATTTCTTCATTGCAAAAGAGGAGTAAATAGCTACACTTAGTCTATTGTTTTTTAATCTGGATACAAGATTTTAATGCAAATAAAGAAAAAAAATCTGATTTCTTGTCTTTTGGCTGCAATTGGTGGAATATTTTTAGGAAGCTGAATTATGCTCATTTGGATTTCTTCGCAAAATAAGACGATTTATGATCAAATTGAGCATTTTATCAAAAAGTATAAGCGTTTTGAAGAAATCCAACAAGTATTAAACCAGGAATATGTTGATCAAAAACTCCTTTTAAGTGGAGAAAAATCAATGCTAGACTCCGCTGTTAAAGCATATGTTGACGGACTTGGAGACCCCTATACTAGCTACTTAGATGCTGTAGAATTTTCAGGGCTTCAGCATGAACTTGAATGAGAAGGACAAATAGAGGGTATTTGAGCAGTCGTTGGAAAAAAAGAATACTATATCCAAATTGAAGAGGTTATAAAAGGATCTCCCGCATTTAAAGCAGGACTACTCCCTTTAGATAGAATTATAATGATAGGAACTGGTGAAACAAAAAACCTAACCACTTATGAAGCGGTAAGTCTCATTAGAGGGAAGAAATGAACAAAGGTTAAATTTGGAATTGAAAGACCTCAAAATAGCTGAGAAAATCAATATTTAGTAATTGAAGTAGAGAGAGATACTATTGATGTACCCTCTGTTAGATCAAAAATTCTAACTCATAATAATCAAAAAATCTGATATATTGAAATATCCATCTTTTGAGAACAGACAAATAAACTTCTAACAAGAGCGATATCAGATTCTATCAATGAAAATGTCTCTGGGATCGTCCTTGATCTGAGAGGCAATGGTGGAGGACTTTTACCAGTGGCTGTTGATTTAGCCGGACATTTTTTAGAGCCTTGAACTCTAGTAGTAAAAACAGATTTTTATACTTACCAAAAGGCCGATTATCGTACTAAGGGTTTTGGTGAGCTTAAAGGGTTCCCGATTATAGTTTTGATAGATAAAATGAGTGCTAGTGCTAGTGAAATATTGGCGTTAGCTCTCAGAGAACAAGGATCAAATGTTCAGATTCTGGGGACCTCTTCATTTTGAAAAGGAACTATTCAGACTTTAAAAGATTTTGATGATCAGACCTCACTTAAATATACTGTCGGAAAACGATTTTGACCTCAGTGAACAAGCATTGATAAAATAGGTATCACTCCTGATATTGAAGTAGCATTTGACATGACAGGGTATATTGAAAAGAAAATTGATAATCAACTTGAAAAAGCACTAGAGGTCTTAACTAAAAAATAGCGTTTTATTTTCTCACTTTAGGCAATGTTGCTTTATTGAAAACCGGTAGCTGAACTCCGTACCCAAAAACTTAAATCCGATATTTGAACATACTTTTCTGATTGAAAGCATTATGTTGCAATTCTCTTTTTTGGGACAAATAGTTCATCAGCTGTGTATGTGAGGAATAAGCAAGCTTTTGCTCAAAAAATCTGACTACCAGCCTTCATTTTTTGACAAGAATATAAAGAGCAGAACCTTTGAATATTTGAAGATTTATCTGAAGATATCGTGAGAAGATACGAAAATACAGATCAGGTTTTAAATCTTATTGATAGACTTAATCTTGATGAAAGGTGTGTTGGAATTATGATTCAGATGCCATTGCCAGATTTTTTGAAACATGAGAGAGATAGACTAGTATCTGCAGTTAATGAGAAAAAAGATATTGATGGACTCTGATGAGGACTTGTTGGGAAGAGTTTCGCTGATTTTATCTCATTTACTCCCGCAACTCCAAAAGCAGTTATGAGCTTACTTGACTATTATGAGCTTTGAAATCTTAAGGGTAAAAGAGTTGCCATTATTGGACAAAGTATTGTTGTTTGAAAGCCACTTGCTCTAGAATGCCTCAAAAGATGAGCAATTGTACAATCCTTTGATATATCAAATACTGAGCAAGAAATTCAGGAATGATGTCAACAAGCTGAATATATTTTTTCAGGAACTGGGGTGATTCATCTTGTAAACGAGAACTATGTTAATAAAGAAAAGAATCAGATTTTAGTTGATATTTGATATGGACATTTGAACGGTAAAGCTGCAGGAGATATCGATTTTGAATCTGTGGAAGGAATAGTTAAATATATCACTCCAGTTCCATGATGAGTTTGACCATTAACAATTGTTTCCCTCTTTGAAAATGTAATTAGTTTGCGAAAAAATTATTGAAAGATTTAGACAACTGCTTGCGATGAAAATTTATTTAAAAGGTTATTACGGGTATAAAAATTTTGGGGATGAACTCCTGCTTTTTGGTGTAATCAAGGAGATCTTTTCTCGTTACCCTGTTGAACACCTTGTTATTGAAGTAGGAAATCGTCTTTGGATCGAAAAACGAACAGAAAGAAATAAAAAATTCATTACTACTCGATATAGGAAAGAATGAGTAGTTGTAGACCGGGAGAAAATCAGTTTTTTTTCTCTTGATGATCGGTTTTCTTCGTTACCACAAAGGTTTAGAAGATTTTTTTCTCATGTAGCGATTAGTCTCTGATTTCATCCTTATAGCAAGTATTTTAAGATTTTTGGTGGAGGTGAGGTTATAGACGAAACAAGATCTTTTCCACATAATTGATGGAATATTCCCCTCTTATATGGAAAAACAATTATTAAGAAGAATTTTGCGATTTGGTGAGGTATTTGAAGTCAAATAATGAAAGGAACCCATTTTCTGAGTCGTATTTTACTTAAAAATGCAAAAAATCTCTTACTTAGAGATATCTTTTCCTATAGTGTAGCTGAAGAATTTTTTAACGACTGAGAAATCAAAGAAAAACCTGAATTGATCCAGGATTTTAGTACTTGATTACTGGAATTTTTAAAATCTTTTGATAATGATAATAAGAAAAAAGGAGATGAATACTGTATTTTAAACCTTAGCCCAACGGTTACTATTAATAAACAAGATTTTTTAAGAATCATTGATAAAACAAAAAAGCGAGTTTTCTTCCCTTGTGATCTCAATTTTGATCCCAAGATATTAGAAAAATTCGCTTTTAAGGATAGTATTAGGATGTATGATCGGTCTGAACATAGCTTAGAGAAAAGTTTAGACTTCATCAGACAGAGTTCTCTTTGAATCTGATCAAGACTCCACTTTCTCTACTGCTACAAGATATTTTGAATAAAATTTATCCCACTTAGCTCAAGCAATAAGCTGAAATATAACTTAGATTAATTTTACCAAAGTTTTCGCCAACTTTTTTCTTCAGTTTGGATTGGAACAACAGTTGTCTCTTCTACTACAGGATTTGGTATAGTTATCAAATTCTTTTTTTCTGCCCTCTGAAGAAGAAGATAGAAAATTCCTTTCACTTCAACGAGATTTGGTGTTGTATCTGAAGCTTTCTTATCACTTGGAGATGAATCTGTAAGAAGTCATTCCTCTGCTAATTTTTCAATATGCTTTTCATAAAAAGTCTTTCCTCCTTGATTGTATTTTTCTCTTCGGATAATTCTTGAAATCACGGTAGTTAATTGATCTCTCGTAACAATCTCATCAGGATTGAAATTTTTTAATGGAGTCAGATCTTGGTTAATTCCCATAATATCAAATTGACATACAAGTTCTGCCGCAGCTTTTGTAGCCTCTGGAGTTCACTTTAAATCAGCGAATTCACATTTTTTCTCAATATTTGGTTCCTGTCAAATAATTTCTGCCAAAGAAACAATCATTTGAGCGAGTTCTATTCTCGTCATTGGTTTTAAAAAATCCTCATAATTAGCTACATTATCCTCAAAGAATCCTTTTTGTAGAGTCCATTTATAAGATTGAGTAAATTCTGGTGTCCATTGCCGATTTGCATATATTGGCAAGAGTAGCTTGTAAAAGCTTCTCTTATTTACCTTCTTAGATACTACTGGAGACTCAACATTGGCTGGAGCTTGCTCAGAGAGCTGTTTATCACTTTTTATATTTTGAGTAATTTCACTTAGTATTTTCTCCTCATCAAAATCAATAGGAGTTCAACATTTAAGAGGTAATAAAGCCACAGTAGTATCTGTTAGAGTCTTATTCTGTTCATCTTTAAGTCTGAAATTTATTAAGGAAGATTCTCCTCCTGAATATACTACTTGAACCGGAAAATCCATTTTTTCATTAGAACGAAAAAGATTTTGAGAAATCTGTTTTTCCTTCTTTTGACCTTGATAGAATAATTGAAAGTCAGAAGGTCTATTCTCTCATGTTAAATTGTATTCTAACTTCGTCATCACACCAGAAAGTGGCAGATTTTGTCAAATAGCTTGGAGATTTAGTGTCATTTGTCCAGAAAAAGTATGTGGCAAGTTTGTCGCTTCCAAAGAAAAGCTAGGTACCTCAGCAAAAACCGAACCAATACTTAGTACAGTAGTCAACATAGCACATAATACGCTTTTTTTCATCATTTTATATCTTTCAGTCTGAAAAGTAAAAAATTAATCTATTTACTAGATCTTTGCATTATTTTTGCTATGAATATTTTGTACATCGAAAGTATCATACTCTTTTTCATAATAAAGTCAATATATTTTTATGAAATTTAAAATTCTTTTTTGACATTTTTTATATAAAAAAAGAGGAATCCTCCTCTAATTGAATAAAATCTATAAAATAAGACTTAAAACTCAATAAAATCTATAATTTTTCTTTCTTGAAGTTGTCTTTCTTCCTTATAAATATTCTCCTCCGTTAATTGATTTCAGATATTTATAGACTCAGTATTTTCTACGATATCCTCCTCTATAGACAATTTAGATCCTTCATAACCCTCCGCTTTCATTACTAGATTATTTTCTATTCCTGCTTTATGACTAGAATCTACTACTATATCTTCTCCTCTATCAAAATACTCTCCCTCTATATGTTGAGAAATATTTTCCCTTAATTGTACAAAATCTCATTCGTTTACTGGATTTTTTTTACTATCCTCATCTTCTCATATTTTTTTCGCTTCTTCATAATCAAGATCAATTTGTTTATATATCCAATATTTTTCTGGAGTATGAAACACTTTTGAAAGTAAAATATCCCATGCAATAGTTATCTTTCTTTTTCATTTGATAAGCTCATTAATTTCACTACTTCTTTTCCCTATTTTCTCTGAAAAAGCCTTCTGAGTTAGTCAGAATTCCGCTATTTTTTCCAATAATTCTTTTCAGAGACTATTCATATAAAAAGTATAATAGTACTAAATTTTTTCAACAATTCTCTAAAAATTCACTAATTCTATGAATCTTTTAACATTCTTTTCACAATTTTAGTGAACTTTTTCACATTTTCTGTGAATTGTTTTTTTCACTATTTCACTAAATCAGTAAATTTCACCTTGTAAATTATAAAGATTTTTTCCTTTTTGTCAAAAATTCTTTTCACAATTTTAGTGAACTTTTTCACATTTTCTGTGAATTATTTTTTTTCACTATTTCACTAAATCAGTAAATTATTTAAAGAAACAAGATTTATTTAAAAAAATCTGATTACCTCTAATCAGACTTCATTTTCTTTTTTTAAGAACCCACTCTTAAACCAATTGAAAAAAGCTGTAAATCACCATTATATTTTTCTTTCTTTTTACCATATATTGCATCACCAAGAATAGGATATCCTATAGAAGAAAAATGACTCCTGATCTGATGACGAATTCATTTCTGAATACTTACAAGTACTATAGCCCTATTAGTCTGTTTATCATAGCTATAGTCCTCTATTTTTGTTTTTACTTCGTGAGAAGCTCATTTTATTTTATTTTTAAGATCATTCGTTAATAATACCACCATGCGATCATCCTGAAATTTATGATGTGCTATGGGGAAATCAATACTATTCCCATATTTTTTTATCCAATATCCTATATCTCACCATACTTCTAACAAGTAATATTTATAAACTCTTCCCTGCTTTTGTAAAGCTTTATACTCTTGTTTTATCTGAGGAGTTTTTGCAAAATAGAGCAATCCTGTTGTTGGCGTATCCAATCTATTGAGAAGTCAATATTCTTCCATTTCTGTAAAATTCTTCTTTAGATTATCCATCATTTTAATAATATAAGAATCATCTTTCTGATCTCTCAACTCTTCTAGAAATGAATAAGACGCTCAGAATGTGGATGGTTTATTAGCAGGTTTTCGAATATAATAGCAATATTCATCCTCATAATGAATATATTTCATTGTTATCATCTCAAATAAACAGGAGTAACTATAGGACTACCAAGAAAAAAATCAAGAAAAAAACCTGAAATTAATTCAGGCTTCTTTATTTGTAAGAATTATTTTTTAGATTTTTTAAGAAGTAGGTAAGCAGTTGGTACTGCAATAAAGATACTACAAAGAGCTGAGGTCATCACTCAAACTCAAACTGTAAATGCGAAATTTGCGACTACTCCTGTAGCAAAAACAAACATTCAAATTAATACAAGAATTGTTGAAAGTGAGGTTCCTATTGATCTTTTCATCGTTTGCCAAATACTTTCCTCAAAGATCATCAACATATTTGTATCTTTTCTTTCTCACTCTTTAATAATATTTTCTCTTACCCTATCAAAGATAATAATCACATCATTAATTCCATACCCAATTACAGTCAAGATTGCAATAATAAATACTGTATCAATCTGAATTGTCGAGTTTGTTGCCATTCGGATTCCATATGCTCCTGCAGGGATACTAATACTCAAAATAGTACTCAACACCACTACTATTGCAAGAATAGATGGATTAATATATTTCCTTACAGAACCAAATGAGAAGATCATATAGATTGCCATTGCAATAATACCAAAGATCAAAGCCTGAGATGCTCTTGTTTGCATATAATTTCCAACACTTGGCCCAATAATAGCTGATTCAACTATTTCGTTTTGAGAAGAAATATAATTTTCTGTCTGAAGATAATCTGAAATAGCTTTTGAAAGCTGAACTACTTTAGCATCATCTTCCAATTTTGCATTGATTTTTACTTTTACTTCTCCATTTCCATCTTCAAGATTTACTTTTAAATTCGTAAATCATTCTTGACCAAGAGTAGTCGTCAATCCATCAATAAATTCAGTCTTCTGAACATTTCCCTTAAAAGTCACATTTACACCTCCTGTGAACTCTTCAGAAAACTGTGCATTACTAATAAAGAGAATCCAAGAGAGTACTGCAGTAGCAACTCCTACAAAGAGCCAAATATAAGCTCTTTTAACGATATTAAATGGTCTTTTCATCATCATATGAAAAAATAAAACACTGATTGCAGTTTATGTTTTTACTCTCATTTTTCAAGGAAAAGTCAAGAGCTATATATTTTTATCTGGATTTGTAGCCTCATAATAATTTTTAGCTGCATCTTCTTGAGCCTTTTTCTTATTTGTCCCTGTTCACGTTGCGAGAAGCTTATCTTCTACCATAATTTTAGCTGAATAAAGGAGAACATTTCACTTTTCATCAGTTTTTTCTTCTATATTCTCATAAGTCGGAAGCACTTTATAAAGTTTTTGGACTTGCTCCTGAGCCATCGTTTTATAGGATTTCACAGGTGCTTTTGAAAGAACTTTGATTTCTGGATAAATGTATTTAAGCACAAAATTTTCAGCAACTTCATATCAAAAATCTAGGAAAACATATCAAATCAATGCTTCTAAAGCATCAGAAATAATTGAAGCTTTTAAACGCCCATGATTTTTTTCCTCCCCCTTACTGATAAATATATAAGTATTTAACTTGATATTTTGAGCAACCTTAGCAAGTGTTTCTTCTCTAACAAGTCCTATCTTATAAAGCGTCATATTTGATTCTTGCATTGTTGGGAAATTGAGAAAAAGTGCTTTGGCTATTACTGAGCCAAGCACTGCATCCCCTACAAATTCTAATCTTTCATTGTGATTATACTCCTCCTTAAAATCAGAGGCATAAGATTTATGAACAAAAGCGCACAAAAGCATATCAGCATCCTTTATTTTTTCTACTGGAATTTCAAGAGACTCAAGAAAACTGACCAGATTTTTTTGCTGTTCTTTTACTCATGGAGGTAGTATAATCATTTCCCTTTTTTCATCTAAATAAAACTAATCACGATATTGTATATTCAAAGTTTCTGGCAAAGGATATTTAAATCCTGAAAGATAATCATTCCCCAATCTAATTTCGACATCATTTCAAGTGAAAACAATCACTTCATTACCATAATCATCAATAATACTCTTTATCACTCATGTATTATACACTACTTGGTCAATAGGAAGAAAATTTTTAATAGCATTCACTGTTCCCTCAAACCCTTGAGCTTCTTCACCTGGAACATTAATAACAATCTGAGTCAACTCTTGTGGATCAGTGTTTGATACTTGCTTTACCTCTAATCCATATCTTTTCATTTTTGCCGCTAAAATACTTGCAATCTTAGTATTTTGAAGTTTTTTTGTACGAAGTTGCTCTTTATCAATTCCATTTACAATTTCTATTGTTGGTTTCTCAACTAGAAATTTTTGAAGATGAGAAACGAAGTCTACATATTCATGAATCATTGAGTATTGATCTAGATTAACTACGCTTCCTCAATACGGAACAAGCACTGATGCTCCTCCAACAAGATCTCTTGGTGGATTATAGACAAACGCTCATTTCTGCATTGTCTGAAAATTTGTAGGCGTATAAGAGTTATTGATTCCAAATGAGAAGGTTTTTAATCCATCAAGGAATTGGACAGTTCGTAGCATTTCATCTAACTTTACATTTGTTGTTACCATCTCTGTTAAATTATTATAGAGCTGGGTTGCTCTATCTAGAGATACTCATGAAGCGACAAGTTTATTTTTAAGAGCGTCAATAACTAATTGTTGTCTTAGAGAACGATCAAAATCTGATGCATGTCCAGCTGCATGTCTTGATCTTGCATATTTGAGAGCTAAAGCTCAGTCCATCGTCTGCCATCAAGCTTCTACATGTAGAGGGTCATATCCTCTCAGATGCTCATCAGGATATTGGTAATCATGAAGTGCAGATGGTACATTAACTTCAATACCTCAAAGCGTATCAATAACCTTTTTAAATCCAGAGAAATCAATAGTTGCATAATAATTGATCTCTAGACCTGTAACTTTTTCTAACATCTTTAAAAAATCTTGTGCTGCTAGATGAAGGTCTCTCTTGTGATGAGAATAAAGCTGAGTAAATACAGCATTAATCCTTGAAGCTCCTCAGAGTGGATTTTTTACATATAGATCTCTAGGAATGGAAATCATTGAAACAGCTCATTTTTCAGGATTTCGAGAAGCCACGATCATAGTATCCGAAAGATATCCTCCACCGTGAGTACTTCCTCCATATCAAATCAATGCAACATTTACATTTCAGTATGAATCTTTTTTCATTTCTGTCCCCACAGTTTTACTTACAACTTTTACCACATTTTTCCCAGCAGAACTAAAAAAGCTTTTAATATGATCAGCATAGGGATGAATTAAGGCAAAAACTCAGATAATACACAAAATAGCAATACCCCATTTTCGCACTAGTAGTCAACTCTTTTTTCTAGGTTTAAACGATTCTCAAACTTTCCTTGTTTGCATATAAGAATTATTATCAATAAATAAAACAATTGAAAAATGAGTATATGAATCTTATGTAGAAATTCAAAGGGAACATTTACTTTTTTCTCTTTATTTGGCATTAATAATAAGCTCTATTTTCTTTTTTATTGAGCCATGTTTATTCGGTTTTGGTAGGATTTTTGATATACATCAACTAGTTTTGGACTGATCATTTGTAGGATTATTTCTTTCCCAGTATCAAGGATCGTCCTCTCCTGAAGAACTTGGTAAATTTTAGAAAAATCTTTTCGCTCATAATTTTGAAATCAAATACGAGTCTGTGTTTTTCAGTCTTTAAGATCAGTTTTCGCCTTTTTCAATAGATCAAAAATCTGATATATCTCCGTTTGATAATACAATGCCGTATAGTCTTTTTTTAACATTTCCTCAAAAACCTTCAAAGCTCCCTCAACAGTTTGCTGTTTTGCTTTGAGAAGTGGATCAATTCTTGTTTTTGGTACATTGAGACATTTTATCTCTTCTCACTCGTATACCATACAGTAACGATTATTTTTTCTCTTGAGCTGAAGAGATTTTAACAGTTCTGGAGACTTCTCATTTAATCACTTGAGAATTTGATTATTTTGAGCAATAATGCTTCATTCTTTATGTTGGGAATAGCAAAATATATCTAAAGTCTCTGATAAATGAAGTAGTGAGATGCAAGCCTGAGTATTTGGTAGAGAGAAAGATCAAAATATTTTAGTAGGCTCAAATGGAGCAATAGATCACGTCAGTTTTTTCTTTGTTTTTCAGTTAATAAGGAGAGAAAAATTCTGAGATAAATCAATAGTATCATCTCCTGAATAGAGAAGCTCTATAAATTCATGAGAAGCATCTTTTCCTTTGGGATTTGGAAGGAGAGATAAAATCTTTATTTCTCAAGAAAAAATACTTTGATCAGATTTTTCTTTTTGGTTTTCTTTTGAATCATTAGCTCAAACTTTATAGCAGCTGATATCAAAAACATGATCTCTCTGAACAAGAGCTATACATGTTGATTTTTTATTTGGTAGTCAAAAATCTCATTTTAGTCTTAGCTTTTTTTGTAGTGGTTGTATCCCTAAAAATCAAATATCTTTAAATTTTCCTGTTCAAAATGAGAAATCATCGAAAGAAATCTGATTTTCTCATGTTGTATCTTCGAAAAGATATATTCAAAATTGGTTTGAGAAATCAATGTGTTGTATTTCTCAGCTTTTATCATAGATTGAAAGTTCTATTTCTTCATTTCACTTATCAGTCCCCTTAGGATCAAAGAGAATATTTGTTATCTTTATTACTAAATTTTGTGTAGTTTGCTGAAGCTTTTCGTATTCTTCATGTGTATTCTCACAGATAGATGGATTCCGCATTCAGAGTTTTTTTTGTTTTGCTTGAGTAGCCGCTTGTCTAAACTCTGTCTGCTTTGAATAATCTGATTTATAGGTATATTCTCTAGCATATCCTTTTTCTAGGAGATCTTGGTTGACTAATACTCCGTCTAGATAGACATAAGCAACTTGCCTTCCATATCTATCCGTTATTTGCTGGGTCGGATCAAATACTATTTCCACTTGCTTTCCTTTAATAAGTTGAGAGAGATAATCTTTAGCCTCTTTTCAGTAGCATTCGGTTTTTTTATATCTTGTCGTATTACTCTCTGGCGCATCTACTCCTAGTAAACGAACTGACTGGAGTTTTCAAGATTCATCTCTATATCTAAAAGTATCTCAATCTAACACTGAAAATACCTTATATCATTCAGCCTTTTTAGACTTTTCTTTTGTCTGCTGGAGAGACTCTTCAAAACTATAATAGTAGGTATCAAAAATATGATCTCAAAACTTTAGCTGAACTGGGATAGTTTTTTGGTCCTTACTTGAATTGGGAAATCAGAAATTTCCTATAAAAGTTTGAGGAACTCATTCTACAAGATGTCCACTCATTTTTTTATTTTTTCATCCAATATTTAGAATAATATTCTCTAAATCCAATTCTCATCAATTTGTGAGGAGAAGTGTTATAGATTCCTTATTTTTGTCTGCTCATAGAGGATCATAGACGATATCTTCAATTTTAATCTCGTATTTTAAAGGATCAAAATCAGAATTTTTAATCTTCTTATCTGAACTTTTAGTGTTTTCTTTATTTTTTGATTGAGTTTTTACTTCATTAGACTTTCCTAAAGAAGTGTCTTTTGTTTCTCAACATAGATCAGCCTTTGTTGGACAACTGTAAGAACCTCAACCTCAGCTTGTATAAATATACTGAATTTGTGGAGATGTTGTATTAAAAAGAAATGAGAATCTCCTTTCTAAGGCTGGAGTTGTAGGTTCTGTTTCATCAAAATTTCTAATACAATTCTGATTTCTTCCGGAATAATAGTGAGCTTTTTTATTGTCTAGACTTGTCAAGGAAATCGTGTCTAAAACTTGTCGACTAGTTCAATCAAATCACTCTAAGATCAGTGTTCAACTACTATTTTTTATCTCTAAATTTGGAGCAATCATTGTGTCTATTCCGTTATCTCAGAAAAATGATGTCTTAGTAATCAGAAATAATGTATTTTTTTCAAAATCAGAAAATTCATCTCATTCAAAGGTTAGAGCTTCATTTAAAAGATCTCCTGTAAATCTAATCTTTTGGTAGGGGATATCAAAATCATACTTTAGTTCAATATAAGCTGGAAGAGAAGAATTTCCAGCAAAAACTTCCTGAATTTCCAAACCTGCTGAATTTTCTGGGAAACAAGTCTGATTATTTCATGATTGTTGAGGATTTTGCGGTTGCTGTGGTTGAGAGGGATTTGATGGTTGCTTTTTTGGTTTTGTCGCATCTTTTGCATTTTCTGCTGAAGTAGCATATACTCCAGGATTTGCAGAGAATTTTCCAGAAATATTCTGCTTTCTGTCAGGTCTAGTGATTGTTGTTAACCAAGATCCGTTAATTAATACCTTTTCAAAAGAGGATTCTGCGTCTTTGATATCAGCAACTCGCTCTTTATGAAGTTCAAAAGTATCTAATATTCCACTTTGATCAGAAAGAAAAATCTGGAGTCAGGTTTTCTGGCTGATAGTATAATTATGTTTTGTAATAATCTTTTGAATAGAATCTGACAGAAATTCGTTACTCTTTGCAAGGATAAGGGACTTTTTAGCAGGAATGGTTACTTCGTATTTCAGGTCTTTTTTTGCAATTGCTCAAGCGAATCCAGTCAAAGAAATACTTCAACTGTAGTCTTGATCTCAGAGATTCGTAATCTCGACAAAACTATTCTTTGTATGATAAAAATATTCAGTAATAAAGAGTTTTGCTGGCTGTTGTCAGGTTTGAGTAATTCCTGTATTTATACCGGATACATTTTGGGCTAAATGGAGCATTCCGGATGAAAATATTGATACTCCTGAGTGTAAATCTGCATCTCATGGTCAGAAAAACAGATCATCTAAAAGAGATCAAGTTATACTAGAAGTACTAAGAGCTTCCTCCTGTATTCATCATAAGGAAACTGTATTTTCTTGGGTATATCAAGTATCATTTAGTAAAATAGGGAGTTTATCATCGTCAACTTCTTGATTTCCATCATCAGAAAGTTCTTCGGTAGTTTCTTCTTGATAATTTTCATGAGTAGTAACTGAAATAGTTGACATAGATCAGATTTCTTGTCCTGTTATTATCATATCATCTCAATAAACAACTAGTGTATTTTGTATTAAGATTAAAAAAATAAGAAGGGCTGATAAAAATCTCTTCATATTTTTTATAAAAGAAATAAAAGTAATTATTATCTAGAATATATAGGAAATTGTCAAAATGTGTCAAGAGAAAATTTTAAATAAAAAAAATCTCCATTTCTGGAAATCCTTTCAATCATTTGATGTCAAAGACTACCTAGAGCGGGACTTGAACCCGCACGGCCGTGAAGCCACCAGATTTTGAGTCTAGCATGTCTACCAATTCCATCACCTAGGCTTAAATGACTTTCACAGTATATGAAAGTCCTAAAGAAAATCAATGATTTTTTTTACAATTTATACCTCAATAATCTCCAAATCTTTTTCTTCCTTCTGTTTTTTAATATTTTTTGTGAAAAGTAATCCAGTTGGTCAGAGAATAAGCGTTACTACTCAAAATACACAAGCAATATCTCAAAAATAAACTCCTTCTAGCCCATTATTTGCAAGCATAGTTTTTCCTAGAATAATAGCTGCAAGTCCTATTACAAAGAGAATCGCTCTACTGAATTTAATATGTTTTGGGTAAATACCATAATACACTGCAATGTAAAGAGTAAACAGAATAAGAATTCCATAAAAAAGATAATTGAGGTTTGCGTATTCTGCTGTAACTATTTGTTTTCAAAGAATGAGTGTATAGAGGAGATATCCCGTAAAAAGTCAAAAAAAACTAATAATTAATAATCTTTTTATAGTATCTTTCATTTTATTTGATCAAAAGTTAAAAGATAGAATACTTTGGAGTGTAGGAAAATGGTTATCAATTTCAAGAGAAAGAATTTTAGCACTCTGTTTTCAAAAAAGTTTTTCACATAATTTTTTGATTTTTTTTTGTTTATAAATAATATTTTAAATAAATAAAAAATTTAGTAATAGTGATAAAGAATAAAACTTATATTTTTGTTAAATGTTAAGATTTACATTTAATGGACTGATGTTTTTTTGATTTTTTGCTGTGTTGAAAGAATGTTGAAAAATGAGTTAATTGTTAACAATCAGATTTTTTGATTTCTATATTTCTGTTAAATGTTAAAAACCTGTTAGAAAACAATAATATTTTTTTTATGTTTTGCTTGAGTTTTTTATTTTGTATTTTGTCTCTGATTTATTCCATCATTTTAGGATGTTATTTTTGAGACTTGATCGATCTGAATCTCATAAATCTGATCAGTTTTTTTGTTCTTTTGATAGATCTAGATAGGGAAGGTAGCTTTTTGCATATTCGTAGTTGTTCTGGTAGGTTCAAAAAAATCTAGCTAACCATTTTGTATATTGGTAGCTTATATGTTGTAATTTTGAGTTGTTTTGAAAAATATTAGGAAGTGATTTTATAATGTAGTCTTTTAGATCTTGATGATAATTTTCTTGTAAGATTTTTAGTTCAGGAATTTTGCTTATTTCTTTTTCTGAAAAAAATGTTCACGAGTTGATTTTGAAATCAAAGCTGATATTTGTCTTGTGAGTTGATAGGGAGAGTAGTGATTGAGCTGGAATTTGGAGTATTTCTCCAATTGGAGAAATTATTATGGCTAGTTCTTCTCAGTTAATAGATTGACTTTCGTAGGATATAGTATAGTTTTCTCATCTTTTGAGTGAAAGTGTTTTTGAAGAATTTAGGAGGATTGATTGAGTTCAATTTTTTTGGGATTTGAGCTCAAGTTTACTAGGGAATAACTCAGGATTATGAACCAAGAGAATAAGTTGATAGTTCTGATTTTCTATAAAGTCATTTATTGGAGCTTCTTGTCTATAAATCATTAAAAAATTAATGCTTCGCATTAACAGATTGAGTCAGATTCAAAGTACTACTCAAACAATCTTGAGTGTTTTTTGTTTTGAGGTAGCTCAGAAAAAAAGTAATAGTAAACTACTGTATCGAATAATAAACTCATTAATTGTGAAGTTAGTATAGGGTTTGATCATAAGATAAAGGATAATATATATTTCGGCAATGATAAGTCAGATTTTTAGATAATTTGTATTTTGATCTTTGGTATTTCGTAAAAGTGAGAGGATAAACCAGAAGAATGAGAAAAATAGAAAAAAAAGCAGGTTATTTTGTCCCATATCTAAAAGTGGAAATCCTGTACTAGAGCTAATATAGATCACGAGGAGCAGAATTCCATAACTTATGAGTCAGATTAGTGTGGATTTTCAGTAGGATGATCGCATAGAACTCCAGAGAATAAAATCTGTTTGTATTAAGTATAAAAAAAAATCGAAATTTTGCAATTTTTTGCTCTTTTCACTATAATGAGGTATCTTTAATTTATTATATATTGTAGTATGCAACAACTTATTCATGTAGAACAAATTGTTCAGGATATTAAGGACATTAAAATTCAGGGGGCTACAAATATTGCAAAGTCTGCCTTTGAAATTATTATTTCAGAATCAAAGAGTCAGAATTTTATTTCTTTTCAAGAATATTCTGAATTTGTAAATAGGGCTATGCAACTTTTGATTGATGCCAGACCAACTGAGCCAATGCTTTTTAATGGTATGGATTATATTAAGGCTCAGATTACTAAAGTTCAAACTTCTGATTTGGAAACTTTAAAAAAGACTGTTATTGAGGCTGCTGAATATTATCTAAATCTTATCAATGAAACGGCTGAAAGAGCAGTTTTGAATGGGCTTTGAATTATTCATGATGGAGATAATGTTTTGACGCATTGTCATAGTTCTTCAGCAGTAAAAACACTTAAACTTCATAAGACTAAAGGTTTGAAATTTAAGGTGTATAATACTGAGACTCGTCCACTTTTCCAAGGAAGAAGAACAGCTCAAGACTTGATTCAAAATGGAATTGATACAACAATGGTTGTTGATGGAGTAGCTCCGTTTTTGATGGACGAGGAAAGCGGAACAGATTTAATGATGGATTGTGTTGTGGTTGGATGTGATGCGATCAAACTTGATGGAGGAGTCATTAATAAGGTTTGAAGTTATAGTGTTTGACTTTCTGCTTTATATGCTAATGTACCGGTGTATATTGCTGGAAATCTTCTTAAGGTTGATGTGCATGATAATATTCATATTGAGAGGAGATTAGCTTCAGAGGTTTGGGAAGATGCTCCAGGTGGTTTGAATGTATTGAACTTCGCATTTGATAAGATGCCTCCAAAGTTTATTAGAGGAATTATCACTGAGTTTGGAATCATTAAGCCTAGAGATATTAAAAAAGCAGTACAGGAACACTATCCTTGGATGGTGGTTTCAGAAGATAAAGAAAAGTCTGAGTAATTCAGACTTTTTTCTTTTCTTTAATATTTAATTTTAAGGACTTCATATTTGACTGGAAAATTTGCTAGATAGAATCTGATTTGTTGTTCGTTTTTATTAAGTTGTGAAGTATTGGTTTTGATTTCTAGAAAAATGATTTCTCTAAGTCTTCAACTTGAAAGTCAATCAAATACAATATAGTCAATTCCTTTTCCTACGAAGACAAGATCCTTGGTATGATATGGAAAATTTGGCAGCAGAGGACTGAGTTTTTCACTAACTTCTCAGAGAATACTGCTACGAGATTGGCGAACTGTTGTTTGTTGAATTCTTTTGATTTTGCGGTAAAAACGGATTGTTAAGAAAATATAGGATATAAGTCATCAAATCAGTAGTCAATATATGAGTAGTGTTCGATCAGATTTCATTTTTTCTTTAAAATTAAAAAATCTGATAGAATATAAGCATTTTTTTTCTTTTGTCAAAAGTTTTTATGACAAGAGAGATTGACTTGTATTTTTGCTGAATATTTATAAAAAGAAGAGTGATTTTGTTTTGTTTAAGATAGAAAATGCAAATACTTGTAAAGAATAAGAGAGCGTTTTTTGACTATCAGATAGAAAAGGAATATTTAGCTGGGATTGTACTCAAGGGATTTGAAGTTAAAGCATTGAAAACTTCTCATAGTAATATTCAGGATGCTGTTGTGTGAATAGATAAACAGGAATTGTGGCTTTATAATATGGATATTCCACTTTATGAAAAAACTTCTCCAGTTTTAGCTCCAAACTATCAGTCAAAATGAAGGAGAAAACTTTTACTGAATGCTAGAGAGATTTCGAAAATTGCTGCCAGTTTAGATAAGCCATGAAATGTTTTGTTGGCACTTGAGGTTTTGGTAAATAAGTGAGGATTTATCAAGGTGAAACTTGGGATAGGGAAACTTAAGAGGAAAATAGAAAAAAAACAAGTTCTCAAAGAAAGAGCTATTAAACAACAAATGGATAGAGAAATTAAAAATTATTAAAAAAATCTGATTTTAGTCAGATTTTTCCTTTTTTTCTTCTTTGATTAGTTTGTCAATAAAGAGTACTCCATTGAGATGATCAATTTCATGCTGAATAATGCAAGCGTTGAAACCTGAGTACTTTTGCTGATGGATTTGCCCTTTTATATCCATGTATTTAACTTCTACTCGCTTTGCTCTTTGAACAAATCACTTTTCTCAAGGAAGAGAGAGGCAAGCTTCTTCTGATTTTTGTAATTCTTCTGAGGTAGCTATGATCTCTGGGTTGATGAGGAGCGTTTCTCATAGGAAGTCTTTGTCGGCACTTTTTCCTGTTGGCATTTTTTTTCGTTGGGTGGTTGCAATCATACGGATGGTTTCTCAGATTTGTGGAGCTGCAAGTCCTACTCCATCGTATGCCCGCATAAGTTCTAGTAGGATTTCTCAGAGTTCTTTGATTTCTGGGGTGATTTTTATGATTGGCTCACACGAAGTTCTGAGTATAGAATTATCTTTTCCTAAGACAAGTGGGTAGAATATTTTAAGTTTATCAATATTTTTCATAATTTTTTAGCTCAACAAAAAAATAAATTCAGATTTTTTCTTTTATTTTTATTTAAAAAGCCACTATTGACCTAATGAAACTAATATACTATTTTTTTCTTGAAAATCAAGTGCAATTAACTATACTCTTTCTTGCAATTTCATTCAACCCACAAATAGTTGTTGTGTTAAAGTGTTGTTTGTGGAGGGATGGCAGAGCGGTTGAATGCGGCAGTCTTGAAAACTGTTAACCGAGCAATCGGTTCGTGGGTTCAAATCCCACTCCCTCCGCCATTTATGATATCATTGTATATGACCAGAAAAAACAAAGCGAGTAAAACTAAGGTTTTATTTACCATCTTGCAAATATTTGTATTTGTTGGAGTTATGCTTTATGCTGATGTATTTGGAAATTCTTCAGAGGAGCCTATTAGTGTTAATGAGGCTTTTTTAGGAGAGGAAGATTATAGAGTTTGAATTAATCCTGATAATGTAAGTATTGATAGTAGTGATAATCAGGATTCAATAATTTATTATATTGTTCAGAATTGAGATAATTTGGAAAAAATTTCAAAAGAATTCTGAATCCCAGTTGCTGAACTTGAAAAGATTAATAGGCTTGGAGATACTCCTATTAAGGAAGGTCAGAGATTGATTGTAAGTGATCAGGAAGAGGGAATCCCCTATGTTGTAAAAACAGCCAGAACACTTAAACTTTTTGCTGAATATTATAGGCTCAATCTTGATGATTTGATTACCCTAAACCATTTCTCTGATGAAAGTGAAATGCTTTATCCAGGACAGGAAATCTTTATTAATGTGACAGAGCAGAGGGCTTATGATATTGGTCTTTTGGAAAAACCTCAGCCTATTTTGCCTAAGGATGAAGTGATTCAACCTAAAAAGAAGAAAGTAGTTACACCTACACAGTCAGTAAAAGTTGGTGGCGATCAACAACAAGATCCTGTCGTTGTAGTGCCTACAAATAGTAAGACAAAGAGTCAATGGGTATTTAATAAGAAGGTATCAAATGGTTTTGCTGCTGGATACTGTACATGGTATGCTGCGCATATTTCTCCATGGATGTTTGATGAGAATGGTCAGAGACTTTTTGGTGGAAATGCAAAGGATTGGTATGCAAATGCTCAAAGTGAAAGAGCTAAGGCAGCTGGTATTAAGGTAAGTCGTACTATGCCAAAGATTGGAGCGATTGTGGTGTATCAGCAGTTGAGAAGTTATGCAGGTCATGTTGCTGTTGTAAAGTCATATGATCCAAGTACTGGGGAGATGGTTGTTGAAGATATGAACTATGTAGGAAAGTATATTGTTACACAAAGATCGGATTCAACTTCTAATCCAAAGATTGTTGGATATGTATATCACTAGTATAATAAAATTTGAAAAGATATTGTAATGTAATAAAAAAGATCTCTTAGGAGGTCTTTTTTTCTTGTTTTAGTGTTGTAAATAGTTATACTCTATTAGTTTTATACCGATTTATTTATTGTAGTAGTATGCAAAGAAGTCCATTATCAGCGTATAGTCCAAAATCTTTTTTGAAAAAAAGAGAGGAAACTTATAGACCTCAGAAAAATTATAGTATTTCTACTCATAATTTTTGATGGAAAAAAATATTGATAATCAGTTTTTGTTCTTTTTTTATTCTTGTGATGGGAGGAGGATTTTTGTATCTTCAGATCAGGATTTTGAAGCATTTACCTGATGTTAGTCAGATCAAGGATATTCAATTGACACAAGCTACTGTTATTACAGATAGGAATGGAGTTGAACTTTATAAGATCTTTGATGAAAATAGAGAATATGTAACTTTTGAGAATATTAGTAGGCATATGATCGATGCTATTGTGGCTGTTGAGGATCAAAGATATTGGGAGCATGAAGGACTTGATCCAATGGGAATTTTCAGAGCTGGATTTATGACTATGCTTGGAAGAAACTGAGGTTGAGGTTCTACTCTTACTCAGCAGTTGATTACTAATTTGATGAAGCTTGAGAGGCCTTTTCATGGAAGTTTTCTGGATAAAGTGGATTATAAGTTAACACAGATTATTCTTGCAAAGAGGCTTAATAATGTACTTCAACAACAAATTAAAGCTGAAAATAGTAATCTTTCAAGTACAGAAGTGAAACATAAGATGAAGGAGAAGATTATTGAACTGTATCTGAATTATGTTTTCCTTGGTAATAATGCTTATGGTGTAGAAGCAGCAAGTAAGACTTACTTTAGTAAATCAGCTAAGGATTTGAC
The DNA here is from genome assembly GCA_963537415.1 of uncultured bacterium. GTDB lineage: Bacteria > Patescibacteriota > Gracilibacteria > Absconditabacterales > Absconditicoccaceae > HOT-345. The sequence continues at coordinate 21,011 of CAUTDF010000012.1, forward strand.
TGTTATGGAAGCTTCTATTTTGGCGTCTATTCCAAAGGCTCCAAGTAGGTATGATCCCTATAAATCTTCAGCTTTAATGTGATCTTTTACTATCAAGGATGCTGCTGGAAAAGAATACCCATATGAAGGGAATATCAAGGCTAGCATTTTGTCTAAGTTTAGAGAAAATATTACATCAGCAAGTTTTTCAAATAAGAAAACTGCAGAATCTTTTGTTAGGTTTGTGAATAGTTTGTCTCCAAGTTCTTTAACTCTTGATGGAAAGGTATATACTATCCAATACTCTAATGGTAGAGCAGAATTTGCACTTGGAAGAATGTATGAGGATTGAAAGATAACAGAAGAAGAACTTAAGTCAGCTTTTATTGAATCTTTGACAAAGACTTTTGAGAAGAGTACCTTTGATATCAAGGCTCCACATTTTGTTTTTTGGATTAAGGATTTGCTAGAAAAGGAATATGGTTCTGGAAGCACAAAGAAATGAGGACTTGTGGTAAAGACAACCTTAGATTACAATATTCAGCAATTGGCTGAGGCTGCAGTTAAAGCACATAGTGCTTCGCTTTTTGAATATGGGGCAAGTAATTCCTCTTTGATTTATACTGACTCTACAAATGGAGATGTGCTTGCATATTTAGGGTCTTTGGATTATTTTAACAAGGATATTCAAGGACAAAATGATATGGCAAGAAATCCAAGGCAGTCAGGATCTTCTATTAAACCTTTGATTTATGCATTAGGATTTGAGAAATTGCCGTTGACTATTGACACTCCGATTTATGATATTCCGTTTAAGGCTGGGAAGGATTCTCCAAATAATGCAGATGGAAAATTTAATGGTTCCTTGCCTCTCAAAAAGGCGCTTGGATTTAGTAGAAATATTCCTGCTGTGAAGATGTTTTTTGCTCTTGGAGGAGAGAGTGTTGCAAAGCCATTTTTGCAAAAACTTGGTCTTTCTGGTGTGAAAAATGAAATAGAATACTGATATCCGCTTGCGCTTGGTGCTGCTGAGGTAAGTATGATTGAGCTTGCGGGTGCTTATCAACATCTTTCTACTGCTACTCCAGCTCAGATCAATCCAATCTTGGAGATTAAAGCAAATGATGGTTCGATTATTTACAAGAAAACCCCAGTAGTTCAGGAGAATGTTATTAAGCCTGGAATTATTACTCTCATGTGGCATATTCTCTCTGAGCCTTCAAATAGAATTGGAGCTTGGGCGACAAAGTTTAATGTAAAATGACTTACTTATGCTTTAAAAACTTGAACCTCAAATGTAAAAACAGATAAAGGTTCTAGGCCAAGAGATGGTTGGTTTGCAGCATATACACCAAGTAGGGTGCTCCTTATGTGGGCAGGAAATGCTGATGCAAGACCTATGAATTCAAAGGCATATTGAGGAAGTATCCATGCTGATAGTGTAAAAAAATTCCTCTCAGATATGTTGGCTAAAGGATATATTACTAATGAAGAGATGCCAAATAAGGATACTTCAAGTATTAGTATTTCAAGTGTATCGTGAAAGTTGCCTTCCGAGACGACTCCACTTAGTTTGATTACTAAGACGCTCGGATGGAATGGGATGCTACCAAAGGAGGTTGAATGACCAATCTCTGAAATAGAGATTGACACTTCATGCTTTGGAAAGGTGAGTCCTTTTACTCCTGCTGATCAGATTAAAAAATGATATCTCATTACGCCAACTTCATTTATGCCAAATAATATGGATTTGGAGGATATTAAGAAGTATTTGGCTGAACAGGTACAACAAACTTGAGCTACTTCAGCTTTGAACTTCTTTATGTCTGAACCTCAAAATTATTGTTCAGATAGACAGCCTGTGACAAATGATGAAATTAAGATTAGTATTGTAAGACCTAATAAACAATGAGCTTTTGCTAAGAAAAATACTGTGACCTATTCTATTTCTTCTCCAACGAATATTAAAAAGGTAATTGTGACATTGGATAATAATACGATAGCTTCTTATATAGATAATAGTTCAGAGGTTTTTGGTAGCAGAAGTATTGATTTATCTGCATATGCAGATGGGAATCATCAGCTTGGAGTGACGGCTGTTGATGTGAATAATTTAAGTCAGTCAGTACAGGTCCCTGTGAATCTTGTTAGTGAAGATACGACTCCTCCAACTTTCAATAAATCTCAGAGTAAAGTTCTTAAAAATGCTGACGGTGGTTATGATGCTAATTTGCTTTTTGATGATGCTATATCTGCGGTTAAAGAAGGAAAGATATTTGAAAAAGGACAGACTAAAGCCTTGACTACGTTCTCAATGCAGGTTGCTCAGTTTAGTACTAAAGCCTCTGAGGTGAGTGTTGAGGTGAAAGATATGTATGGTAATACTCTTAAGCAGGATATTAACTTAGAAACTTTTAATCAAACTCAGGAATAGTAGAAAAAAAGTTGGACTTTTGTCTGACTTTTTTCTTATTTTTGATTGATGAATAGACTTTTTTATCTTTATTTATAACTCAATTCGGTTGTTAGAGAGCAGAGTTTTATACTATCTCGTGTGATTTCCTACGACTTGATTGACATTAATATTTTAAAAAACTAGATTTGTGTATGTTGCTTCGTTTTTAACTCATTAAGGATGAAATTTTCTGTTTGTGAATTGATATCTTCTGATTATAAAGCTTCTTGCAAGTAGTTGGTAAATTGTTATACTTTGATATTCGTTTATTTTTATAGAGATCTCATGAGTTTGTCTGGATATAATAAAAAGCTGACTTCAGGTTTTTTTGCCTTTTGGTTAACGCAGTGGAGAACCACTTTTTTAGTGTTGATTTTGATCGTATTGATTGGGACTTTTGCGGCAATTCGTATTCCAAAGGAATCGAGTCCTGATGTGAGTTTTGGTGTGATAGTCATCACGACGGTGTATCCGTGAGCAAGTTCTCAGGATATTGATTCTCTTATTACTGAAAAGATAGAAAATCAGATCAAAAATATTGATGGGATTGACAAGATTACCTCGACTTCGGTAGATAGCGTATCAAGTACAACAGTGATGCTTAAAAATGATGCTGATGCTGACACAGTCACTTCTGAGATTCAGGATAGTGTTAGGCAGCTTTCTTTGCCAAAAGATGCGAATGATCCGGTCGTAAAAAAGATTACTTCTAAGAATAATAGTCTATTTAATTTAGTCCTCTATAGTAAAAATCAGAATTTTAATGTTGATTATCTTAAAGAGAGAGCTTGAATACTTGAGAATGCTCTAGAGGGGAAGGGAGCGATAGATCAGATCACGGTTACTGATGGTGATAAGTATGATATTGAGATATTGGTGGACCAAACAAAGTTGGAGTCTCTAGGAATTCCTCTTTCTCAGGTAGCGAGTAGTATTCAAGCTTTTAATAGCAATCAGCCACTCGGGACACACAAGATCGGCGATAGAGAATATGCCTTTAGAATTGATGGAGAGGTCAGGTCGATTGTTGAACTCAAGCAATTACCTATGAGTGTCGCTGCTGGAAAGGTCACAACGCTAGAGAATATTGCAAGTATCAAGAAGGTGTATGCTGATACTACAGATTTGACTGTTTGAAATAAAGCACAATGAGATATTGGTAAAGTAGCTGTGGGTGTTGCATTTGAAAAGAAGTCAAGTTCAAGTATTCTGTCTGCTGCTGTGGAGGCGAAGAAGCGTATTGAAGAAGAGATGAAAAAGCAGATTTATCATGATATTTGATATTTTTATACTAACGATCTCTGAGAGTATATTAGTGAGGATTATAGTGACTTGGCGGTGAATATGGTTTCTACCTTGGCTATTGTATTTGTGATTGTGTCAATGTTTGTTGGTGGTATGGAGTCTTTTATTGCAACGATTTCGATTCCACTTGCGTTCTTTATTACCTTTTTTGTGCTGAATTTCTTTGGGTATACGATGAACTTTTTGACAAATTTTTCATTGATTATTTGTCTTGGAATTGCGGTAGATACAGCGACGGTAGTAGTTCAGGGAGCGAGCGATTTTATCAAGCTTGGGTATAAACCACTTAATGCTGCCCTTCTTTCGGTAAAAACCTATAAGAATTCCTTAATTTCTGGGACTGCAACAACTGTTGTTGTATTCTTTCCATTGATGAGTTTGCCGTGAGTGATGGGAAAATTTTTGGCATATATTCCTATTACGATTTTTGTCACACTTTTGGCTTCGCTTTTTATTTCTTTGACAATTACTCCAGCGCTCTTTTTTAAGTCGAGTAGGGAAAAGAAACTCTTTACTCCAAATCCTGATGCTGAGCTTACCTTGACTGAGGATGAAAAGTTTATTTTGGCTCAAGATAGGGGAGATAAAGTAGAAAAAACTGAATCCAGTCAGCATTCTTGGAGAGATAAGATTTTTGATCCTCTGAATGCATGGTATGATAAGCATCTTGGGACGATTTTGCAGAGTGCTGGGAAGAGAGTTATTGTGGTAATTATCCCGCTGGTGGTTACTATTTTTACAATGTGGCTTGTTTCTCCTCAGCTTGGGTTTATTATGATGCCAGCATCTGACAATGAATATCTTACGATCTCTCTTACTGCGAAGGTTGGACTGACAAAAGAGGCGATCAAAGAAAAAAGTCAGGAAATTCATCAGATTTTTGGTACTATTCCTGAGCTTGTGAATTACACGAGCACGATTAAGGGAAATAAGATTGATGTGCTACTCCGTATCTCAAAAAAGGGAGAGAGAAAGAGATCAAGTTTTGAGGTAGAAAAGGATTTGCTTGCTAAACTGGATCATCTCGTGATGCAAGGATTTCAGGTGGCTGTTGCTACGAGAGGGAATGGACCAGCAACAGGAAAGGAAATCTGAATCAAGATCATCGCAGATGGGAATGCGAGCTTTGATAATCTTTCTAAGGTAAGTAGAGATTTCAAACATTTTCTCGCGAGTATTCCTGGAACCAAGAATGTAAGCTCTTCTAGTGAAGAAAGTGCTGGACAGTTTCTCTTTGAGCTTGATGATCAGAAGTTAGCATTGCTTGGCTTGACTCCGCAGAGCATTGGTCCTTCACTTTATCTCGCGCTTAATGGGCTAGAGGCAGGAAGTATCAAGTGAGAATATGATACTCATAAGATCAGGGTGAAGTATGATGACTTTTCTGATGGAATATCACCTGAACAGTTGATGAATACGACTATTATTACCCCAGTAGGAAAAGTCTTGCTAGGAAATATTGGAAGTTATGTTTTTAAGCCTTCAACAGATGCTATTACAAGGGAAAAAAATCAGATTACGATCAGTATTTGAGCTAATCTAGAAAATGGTTATAAGGCTGAACCAATCAATGCAAAACTCACAGAATATGCTGGAAAGTATCAATTTCCTGCAGGGATTAGTTCCAGTGCATGAGGGGAAACTGAGGAAAACAGTGATCTTTTGCTCTCTCTTTTGAGTGCTTTGATCTTTTCACTTATTGCTATTTTTGCGATATTAGTCTTGCAGTTTAATAGTTATACTCAGCCAACGATCATCAGCTATAGTATTTTGATGGGATTTGTGGGAGGAAGCTTTTGAATGCTTTTGACAGGGCATCCGTATTCATTGATGTTTATGATTGGATTTATTGCCTTAGTTGGAATTGTGGTAAATAATGCGATTATTCTGATTGATAGTGCGAACGAAAATATGAAGCTTTGACATACTAGAGCTGATGCGATTAGAGAGAGTGCGAGATCTAGACTTAGACCTATTCTCTCTACGACACTGACTACGGTGATAGGACTAGCAACCTTGACTTCTGATGGATTTTTTGCACCATTAGCGTATACTGTTATGTTTGGACTTTCAATTGCAACGATTATGACACTGTTTGCAATTCCTGCGCTCTATCAGGATGAACATAAGCTTAGACTTTTGATTAAGAGAACTCTACTCAAGCCACTTTTGATGATCGGGGTACCATGAGGATTGCTTGGAATAGTATATCTGATTTGTTTACTTTTGGGTATTCCGTTTATTGGAACTGTATATGGAAATGCGGCTGCGATAGCACTCTTTGCTAGTTGAATGCTCTTTCTGATAGGAGCTGAATTGGTGAAAAATTGTAGAGGTGAACAGTGATGGAGACAGCATATTTTGTGACTCATTCCTTATAGTTTAAACGGAGAGATTCGTTCTAGACAGATTATAAAAAGAATTCTGATTAAATTTGGAGTATTCTTATTGCCTTTGATTTTGTGACTTTTGACAGGAGGTCTTGTTGGTCTTGTGAGTGGAAATGCTTTTATTTCTCAGACTGCAAGTACGGTAATGACTATTATTGCATATCTCTTCTATTTAGTTGGAAATCTGTATAGTTTTTGGACAAGTCCTGCACATCAGTTTTTGCATGATAGATTTACTAGGATAGGATTTAAGCTAAAAAAGAATGAGGATCAGGATTCTGAACCTGTTTATAATCAGTAGTGATGATGTAAAGTTTGCTTAGTTTAGAGGGCTTTTTGATTGGTTTGTTCTCGTGAAAGGTCAGGAAGCTCTCATTTGCTCAGGTAGGTTTGTGCTTTGGGCTAGTTTTTTTGCGCTTAATTTTAGATTTTATTTTTGAGAGATATGGATAATAAAAATGTTGAGCTTTCGCTCAAATGATCAATTGTGAAATGAATATTTTGGCTTGCGATTCCTATTTTGATTGGGAATTTTTTGCAGAGTGCATATCAGTTTGTAGATGCTTATTGGATTGGAAAACTCTCAAAAGAAGCTGTGGCTGCGGTTGCCTCTAGTGGATCAATTGTGTTTTTGATTTTGTCTCTAGGAATGGGGTTTTCTATGGCTGGGACGATTTTGATAGCCCAATATGTTGGAGCTAAAAATAAGGAAATGGTCAATAAAGGAGCGGCACAGACGCTTTTAAGTGTTGTAATTATTTCTGCATTTTTGAGTGTTGTTGGATATTTTAGTGCTGAGCATATTTTGCTCTTGATGTGAGCAGCAGACGAAATTATTGAGCCGGCTACACAGTTTATGCAAATTACTTTTATGGGGCTGATGTTTAACTTTATTTTTTCAATGTTCCAATCTGTGATGAGAGGAGTTTGAGAGGTAAAGTTACCACTTTATGTAATCGGAGGGACAATTTTGCTTAACTTTGTGATGGACCCGATTTTGATTTTTGGATGGGGTATGATCCCTGCAATGGGTGTAAGAGGTGCTGCTTTAGCAACTTTGATTACGCAGGCGATATCTTCTCTTATTGGGTTGATTATTCTCTTTAGAGGGAAGCATGGGATTAAAATCCAATGAAAGGATTTTAAGCCAGATTTTTGATTTATTAAAAAGGCCTTTGTTCTTGGTATTCCTTCGAGTATTGAGATGGCAATTCGTTCGCTAGGATATGTATTTCTGATGAAGCTTGTGATGAGTTTTTGAGTGATTGCTAATGCGGCATATGGAGCGGGAGCAAATATTTTTCAGCTGCTCTTTATCCCAACACTTGGACTTTCAATGGCGACCTCTACAATGGTGGCACAAAATATCGGCGCTAGGCAGCTCGATAGGGCTCAGCAAATCGCTTATAAGAGTTCACTTATTGCTTTTCTAATATTGGAATCTGCTGGAGTTCTTGTTTTTATCTTCGCTCCAGAGCTGATTGGTATCTTTATCGATGCACAAAAAGAGCCAGAAGTTATAAAAATCTGAACCGATCTTTTAAGATTTAGTGCATTTACTATGTGATTTATGGGGATTCAGTTTACTTTAACGGGAATTTTTAGGGCTTCTGGGAAGACTACACTTGCGATGATTCTTTGAATTATATCAATGTTTGTTGTGGAGATTCCATTGGCTTATTTATTAGCATATTATACCTCTCTCAAGGTTGATGGAGTTTGGTTAGCTTTTGCACTGGTAAATCTTATTATGGCATTGATTTGTTATTTGATTTATAGGAAGTGAGACTGGAAAAATACGAAGCTTACTCAGCAAGATATTGAGCAGGAGGAAGCTATGGAAGCGACCCTTATTTGAGAAAATAAAAATTAAAAAAATAAAAACCTGATTTGTTTCAGGTTTTTTTAGTGTTTACTTTTTCTTAGTGTTTATATGCTTCTTTAATTGCTGCTTTTCTCAATATAGATATTGAATTCTATCAGGATTTTCTCTACAACTTCTTCAGGAGCGAGGTTTGAAGTGTCTATTGTTAGGTTGTATTGACTAGAATCCCAAAGATCGATATTATAGAGTGAGAGATATCTATTTTGATCATCTTGATTTCTTTTTTTTGTTACTTGAAGAGCCTCTTCAGGACTCAAAAAATGGTCGGTTGTCCTTTTATCGTTGAGGATTCTTTGACTTGCAACTTCATCACTCACATTGAGAAAGACCTTGAAGGCATTTGGCTGACAGAGGAATCAAAGTCTGCTTTCTAAGATAACTTGGGAATTAAGATCAAGATTTTTTTGATATTCTTCGTATTTTAGATCAAATTCATGCTGATTTTCAGGTTTTTCACCTAGAAGATTGAATTCTGAGATACTGAGCCCCATTTCTTCTGCTAGTTTTCTCTTTAGATTTCAGATGGAGATGATTTCATATCCGAGTTTTTTAGATAGTAATTTTGCGACAGTTCATTTTCAACTTCAAGCTTTCCCACCAAGTGTGATAATCATTAATTTCTTCTCAAGAACTAAAATTTAAGGTTAATTTAAGGTTACTATAGTAAAAAAACTTTAGTTTTCAAGAGCTTTTTCTTTGGTTATCTTCTAAAATAGGCTTAATTCTTATGATTTTTGCTTGCATTAGTATATATATTTAGATATATTGGAGGATAGAGTTTTATTTCAGGATTTTATTTGTTTTTTTACAGAAGGATGCAATTGATAAAAAGATTTTTTTCATGGATCTGGGAAAGAAAATGGCGAGTTTTAGCTATTTTGGTGGTATGAGGATTTGGTGGATATCGAGCTATTAAAAAGTTTTTTCCAGAGAAGCCAGTAATTTCTTATACAAGTAGTGATCATGTTGTTGGAACATGAGATGTTGAAAAAACTTTGAATCTTGCTGGTACTACGCAGTTTGCACATGCTCAAAAATTGACTTTTATTTCTGAGGGAAGAGTAACAAGTGTAAAGGTTAAAGTATGAGATACTGTGAAAAAGGGACAAGTCTTAGCAACAATTTCCACAGATAATCTTGATAAAGATATTGAGGATCTTAAGAGAAATCTTAAAAATGCACAGCAGGATTTGAAAAAGGCGATTGAAAAGTCAAATAAGGATCTAGATATTCTTAAGGCACAGGCTGAATATGATCTTCTTTTGGTACAAAAACAAACTTTGCCAGGAACATTACAGTTGGAAACTCAAACTAAAGCTTCAGCTGTTTCAGAGGCAGAATCAACTATTAAATTGGCAGAATCAACTATTAAGACTAAAGAGAGGGAACTCAAAGATAAGCAAAAGGAGTTAGAAGATATTCAGGCTGATTATCAGAAACTTCAGTCTTGAGATAAAGGAGCTTTATTGAGTACCCCAGAGACTACAAGAAATTGGAATAATAAAATGTTGGAATATATTAGAGAATTCCGTAATGAAGCAAATAAACTTCAAAAAACACTTGATGCTTATGATGCTGTAGTAAAACTTAGTAGTACTTATACCGCTGAGGATAGAAATATCTATCTTGGAGCGAAAAATGATGCAGCAATGAATCGTTCAAAGAATAAGTACTGGGATGTGAGTGCCTATGTAGGTAAACTCCATAAGCTCTATGATGAGTATTCAAAGTTGCCGCTTGAAAAAATTACAAAAAAACAGATTTTGTCTGGATATTCTATTTTTACTCAACTTGGAGAAGAATTTAAAGAGTGGTGAAAAGTAAATATTGATGCTTTTGGTGACTCTATTGAGACTGCTGATATGCCTAAATCTAAGATCTTAGAGTATGTTGATACTTTTGGAAGGGCTTATGAAATTCTTTGAGAGAGCTATTTGGATAAAAATGTTAATATTGTTGATACTTTGGCAAAATTGAAAACTGCTGAGACTCCATTAGAGGAAATTAAGGATAAATTGGATAAAGCAAAGGTTGAAGTTGAACAAGCTCAAGTTGCTTTACTAAAGGCAAAGACAGATTTAGAAACAGCAAAAAATAAGACTACTCAGGAAAGTTTGAAATATCAGTTGGCTAACCAGGAAAATACTGTAAAGGCAGCAGAACTTGAACAAAAGCTTAAAGAAGCTAAGGAGAAACTTGATGATGCAAAAAGTTGAGAAACACAGAGAGAAACACTTCAAAAATCTAGAGATGCAGTAGATTCTGCACAGTTGGCACTTACAACAAAGATGAAGGAGTATGATAATTATAAGATTACAGCTAATTTTGATGGAGTGGTTACTAAAGTGAATATGCAGATTTGAGATTCTATTGGTAGTTCAAGAAATAGTTCGGATACCGATACCAAGTACATTTATGTCGAAACTCCGGATTTGCTTGAGGTAAAACTTGAAGTAGATCAGATTGATATTGTGAAGATTGGTATTGGGATGAATGTTGAAGTGTATATCGATGCATTCCAAGGATCAGTATATACAGGTGTTTTCTCTGAAATAGATACGATGCCAGAAGGAAGTTCTTATAAGGCAAAAGTTGTCTTTAAAAAAGCTAGTGCTGAGGATAAGATTTTTGGAGGTATGAGTGCGAATGTAAAGGTAATTCTTGAATCTGAAAAAGGAAAGGTTGTTGTACCAACTCCTGCTATTGCAGATAATGAGCAAGGTGAAAAGATTGTAAGCCTTAAAAAATGAGATAAGTGGATTGATCAAGTTGTAGAGACTGGAATCTCAGATGATATGAACACTGTAATCCTCTCTGGAGTTAAGGTTTGAGATACAATTAAAGGATTCTATATGAATGAAACTTCTGCAACGAATTTAGGGCTTAATCAAAAGTGAGGACCATCAGGAGAACATGATGTAACTACAGCAGCTGATGGAAGTATGAGTTATCAGTATGACGGATAGTTTTGAAATATAATTATGGATATTTTATTACCATGAAATAATAAGAATGGTGGAAGCAACTTCAGATTTTATCTCACTTAAGGGAATTACAAAAACTTATGGTGAGAAATTAGCAGAGCCAGTATATGCTTTGAGAGGTATTGATCTAGATATTAATGATGGGGATTTTATCTCTATTATGGGACCATCTGGATGTGGTAAATCTACACTGATGAATATTGTTGGACTTCTTGATGTTCAGTCTTCTGGCTCTTATTTCCTCCGTAGAAAGGAGGTAAAAAATCTGACTCCAGATCAACAATCTATGATCCGTAGAACTACGATCTGATTTATCTTTCAGTGATATAATCTCCTCAAAAGAATGGCGGCTCGAGAGCAGGTTGTATTGCCGCTTTCTTATATGTGAGTCTCTTCTGGTGAGGCTAGAGAAAGAGCTTATGAAGCTCTTAAACTTGTTGGATTAGAGGGAAGAGAAAAAGCGCTTCCAAATCAACTCTCTGGAGGACAACAACAAAGGGTTTGTATTGCTAGAGCATTAGTGACAGACTCCGCTCTTTTATTGGCTGATGAGCCAACAGGAGCTCTAGATTCTAAAACAGGAATTGAGATTATGCAGCTTTTAAAAAACCTTAATACTGAAAAGGGAAAAACGATTCTCCTTATTACTCATGATGCGAATGTCTCAAGTTATGCGAATAAAACAATTCGTATCAAGGATGGAGTTTTTATTTAGGATCAGATTTTTTCTTACTTTTATTTAGGTGTTGACAAAAAATATGAGGTTTTTTTCTTACTTTGTAGATGCTCGAAAGACCATTATGGCCAATAAGATGAGATCTGGACTTAGTACGCTCGGAATTATTATTGGAATGACCTCTGTTGTCGTGATGATGGCAATAGGACAAGGGACTGAAAATTCTATTACGAAGACAATGGGAGATATGGCGAAAAATAAGATCTCTATCTCTTCAAATGGATGATATAGTTCTTGGGATGAAAAAAATGATAAGCCTGGGGGGTATGTTCAGGAGGTCAAGTTTGATAAGACACTTGTTCCTTATATTGAAAACTATTTTCCAGAGTTGAGTTGAAAAATTACCTATCAGGTTAGAGCTCCTTATGCTCAGGTAAAAATTAAGCAAAAAACTGATGGAGTTGAGGGGGTTGGGGTGCCTGAAAATTGGTTTACTCTCAATGAAAAAAAACTAGCGGAATGAACCTTCTTTACAAAGGAAAACTATGAAAAGAAGAATTTTGTTGCGATAGTAAATGATGGTTTTAAGAATAGTTTCTTCAAAAAGGGAAGTCCTATCGGTAAAAAGTTTATCTATAATAAAAAGGAATTTACTATTGTTTGAGTACTTGCTAAAGAAGAATTTTCTCGATGAATTCAGGCTTATATGCCTGATACGACAGTTACTGATAGAGTGACTCATAAAAATGCTGTGAATTCCTTTGATGTTCTCCTTTCTCCGGACGATGATAATAAGCTTTGGCAAAATAGATTGAGTTATCTTCTTCTCAAAAGATACAATAAAACTTCAATGAGCAATGCTGGATTCAGAATAGAGAGTTTTGCAGATATGGTTGAGCAGATGAAAAAATCACTTCAGGGGATGAAAATGTTTCTATTGGCTATGGGGGCAATCTCGCTCTTGGTTTGAGGAATTGGAGTGATGAATATTATGATTGTATCAGTAACAGAAAGAACCAGAGAAATCTGAATTAGAAAAGCTATCGGTGCTCTAAATAGTGATATTACACTTCAATTCTTGGTTGAGTCAGTTGTGATCACTCTGATTTGATGATTTATAGCTTTCTTACTCAGTTATGGAATTGTATATCTCGTAAATACGACGCTTAGTGGTGGAGATATGGGACTTTCAGCTGAAATTGATCAGAGTATTGTTCTTACAACCTTTGTTATCACTACTTGTACAGGGATTATCTTTGGTATTCTTCCAGCGAGAAAGGCGGCTAAACTTAAGCCGATTGACGCTCTTAGATTTGAATAATCAAAAAGAAATCTGGTTTCAGATATTGGGACCAGATTTTTTCTTTTTGAAAAAAAACTCCCTAGATATAGGGAGTTTTGAGCTTTACTCATCTGGAGGGTACCAAGAGAATATCCTTTCATAGTCTTCAGAAAGTACCATCCAGAGACACTTGTTCTCTAGGATGATCTTTGAAAAACTAGTGAACCAATCGCAATTTATCTCATCAATAGTATATGTTTTCTTTTTGAAGAGGTAAATTTTGTTGCCTGATGTGTAAATGAATTGATCATCTTCAAGCTCTTTAGTTTTTTCAGCGATTTGTTCATAGCTGTAGGTTTGAATTTCATTATCCTGAATATCAAGTTTACATGCTCTTTTGAAGATTTCTACTTCTTCATCGTACTCCTTTTGGAGTGTTTGTTGCTTGTCTTTTTCTTGTCTAATTGCCATGAGAAGTGGAACGGTATTACTACTTACTTTGAAGCCTCCGTTATCCTTTTCAGGTTCTCCTAATTTTTCATTGAGGTCTGCAATTTTCTCATTAAGGACGTCAAGTCTCTTATTGAGAATCTTTTTTTGATTGACAAAGTACAGAGACTTTTCAATTTCATCAAGGTGAAAATCTGATTTTAACCTTTCAATAGATGTTTTGATTTCTTCTAACATAAAAACTGATTTTTTTGTTTACTTTCGTACTATATCCTTTTCCTTTGAAAAGTCAAGTTATCTATTTTAGTATTCTTGAATGCCATTTTCAAGATAGACAAGTTCTATTCCTGCGTTTTTAAGTACCTCTTCGCTAAGTGCAGCATCGTGATATCTTTTTTCGCAGACTACCCTCTTTATTCCACAACTAACAATTAGGTGTACACATCTTCTGACATAGCAAGGTGTCATCTTGGTATAGAGCGTAGCTCCTTTCAGATTATCTTCCTGGTGGGTGGCATTTGCTATGGCACTAAGCTCAGCACAGCAATTTCTCATACAGTGTTGGCTTGTTTCTCAGTTTTCTTTTGTAATTGTCCATATTTGGTGTCAGACTTCATCGCATTTTGGGCTTCAAAGTGGAGCGTCTACATAACCAGTTGAGATGATTTGTCCATCTTTGACGATGACGCATCCGCTTCTTCCGCGGTCGCAAGTACCTTTTTCTCAGACTACGCGACAGATATCCATAAAGTAGACATCTTCTGGAATTTCGTGTGGTTTAAGGTGTCAATGGTCTTTGAGTGTTCAGGTTTCGTGGTTTTCTAGTGTCATGCTCTATTTTTTTTATTTTATATAAATAGTTTAAGTATAGTTATTTTCTTTTTTTTAGCAAAAAAAGAGTGGAAAAACAGATTTTTTATTCTCTTGACTTTTTTTGTGAAAATGTTATAATATTTTTGCTCTATTATAAGTTAACCATTCTTTGATAGAGAAGATGTTATGAAGAGACTTACAAAAAGAGAATTGAGAAAGGTAAAGAGAGAATTGAGAAAATTGAAAAGGGATGCAGATAAAGCTGAAAAAGCTTTTCAAAGCGTACTCATTGTTCTATGTTTAGTTGTGTTGCTGTCGCTCTTGCTTGATGGTTATTGAGATGTTTGGTTTTACGTTTATCTCTGAATAACTCTTTGACTCTAATTTATAAGCTAGTCTGATATTTGCAGACTAGCTTTTTTAAATGATACTTTCGGCATTTCGATTGATTTTGAATCCTTTTTTATTGAGCTGGAGTTTGG
>CAUTDF010000013.1:0-35205 GCA_963537415.1 uncultured bacterium
GTAAAACTTGGAAAAGCATGGAAAGGGGGGCAGATTGGGGTAGCTCAAACATCTGAGGCTGCTAGCATACAAGAAACCTATATTATTTTTAATCTCCCCTATGATCGAAAAGGCGGGATACCAAATGCTGGGGCCATAAGTGGTATGGATCGAAACTCTATATGAGTAGGTCAAATTATTATTCAATCTTATGAGAATCACGAGAAAACAGAAAATTATATAGCCAACTTACATAAAGGGAAAGCCTATGATGCCTTTTTCGATGAAGAAACCTATTCCTCTGTCCTTTGAAAGAATAATCAATATTACTTTTTAGGAAGACCTCTTAGTCAAAAAGAATTAGAGCTTCTTTTTGCGTGAGAGTATCGTAAAAGGGATAAAGATATCTTTGAGACTCTAAAAATCTTTGATGTAAAAAATTAAGAAAAAACCTCTAGGGAATTCCATAGAGACCTTTTTTCATTCGCTTGACTTTTGCTGAAGATTTTCTATATCTATAGTGTTTTACCTTGTATATAACTAGCATGATGAGGAAATACTTAAGCTTTCTAGCACTCTGAGGAGTGGTCTTCTTAGCTGGTTGTAGCACGACTCCAGTTCAAGAGCCAAGCACTCCTAAAGCACCAGAACCTCTCGCGCAAAACTTTGACTGTAAAGGGAAGGAGTATTATACTAATCTCACTTGAAGCAGGAACTTTACTCTTCAGCGAGATGAAGCTGAATCTGGTTTTTCAGCGGTTATCCCTGAGCTTTGTGTAAAGCTAGTTTCTCGCCCTAGAGACACAAATACTTCTCTCTCAGAATGGAAAGCATATAACGAGAATCCTACTTATTGACCAAAGGAAATATTAAAGTGAACTCTTAGTGGGAATAGTATTGCCCTCTGAGTAAACTGACAAGCACGCTATATTTTCAATAGTAAGGAGAAGGGGACTTCTCTCGCTCAAGCGATTCATACTAAGTATAACTTAGATTCAAGCTGCTGAGTGGAGAGAGATACTGACCTGAATAGGAAAAAACAAGATCTCTATGCTAGACCTCATATCTTGTGAGAATCTGATGAAAAGAGTCGCTATACTCTCAATATTCACGAGGAAGATACTTGTAGTCCAAGCTATCCTACTGAAGATGTAGGATTCTGAGAACTCTTGCCATATGACATCCTATATACTGACAAACAAGATACAAGATACCTCCTTTACAATCTTTCTGTGACTCAAGAATCTAGTTCTCCATATCTCAATATAACCTTTGAATATACTGATTAAGAAAAAAATCTGAGCATAAGCTCAGATTTTTGTAATAGAGAGATACTACTCTATTATTTTCGGTAAAGACTAACTCCTGATTGTTGTAGAGACTGAATTTCCCATATTGATACATTTGTACAATCATACTCAGTCCAAGTTGGACGTTTGTTTTACCCTTCCCCTCGTGATTTGCACCAACAATTCTCACGAGGATATTACCCCTTACATTTTGTGCAGAAGCGACCATTCCAATATGGTCCGCTGAACTATGAGCGCCATGAGCACCTGGTTGAAAGATAATAATATCTTTATTACGGGGTAGATCTGTGGCGGAGAAGCTTGGTACTTTTTTCCACCCAATCTTAGTTAACCAACTTCCCATATCTTTAGCATCTCCAGCTTCAACTACCCAATAACCTAAACGATTTTTGATGTAATCAGTACACCAGCACCATTTAGCACTTGCTAAATTTACTGAAGCCTGTGCATCCTGCGGTAGTGCTGCCTGAGATACTTCTGTCATAGCAATGGGAGTATCTTCTTTCTTCTCACAAGAGGAGAAACCTACTACTAGGGCAAGTGCTACCAGCACTCCTTTCCCTACTTTTAAAATACGTCCTTTCATATATAGATATCGTATTGTGAACTTATCATTGGAGTAGCAATACTCGTTCGGTTATTTTACTATTTTATTTATGGTTTAATATTAAAGAAGTCTACTCACTCCTTGCTATAATGATTTACTTTTTGATACCAAATGTTTTTTTATTATTCCTCTTTTAAACTCTCATTTGGATCGCTATGATACACAAAATAAGTCTCGGGCAGATTTGTGAAACTCATTATTACGAGTAACAGTAAAAAAATGATAGTTCACAAAGAAGAAAAACCTGAAATACTTCAGGTTTTTATATGTTTTCTATGTTTTTGGTGAGATTTTTCTATAAGCTTGATACCAATAGGTGAGAAAGAATGCTTCAACAATACAGTTGAGATATGCAATTACTAGAAGCAAACTTGCTGCAACTACTCGGATCGTAGTCTCTACAAAGGAATTTTGGATTACATCCAACCACACTGCAATATAGATCAAGAGCACAGGGATTCCAACGATAAGAAGACCAATAACAATAAATCTCAGCATCAAAAGGAGCTCAACAAACATCAGTTTAACTGAGAGTCAGAGATTATTCATTGCGAGACTTGTACTCTTTTTGATCGCATCAAAAACCTGACAGCCCTCTAGAGCAATAATAATCCTAGCATACGACCAGCACACACTGGCAAAGAGTACGAGGAATCATCGGATTCCGACGATAATTGTAATAAATATATTATCAAAAATATCCATCAGATAGAGCCTCAGCATTACCGTACAGAAGGTAAACACTCAGAAAGGGATTGAAAGTCAGCTATACTCCAGCATTGGGAAGAACTTTCCACTTCCTCTAACAAAAGATCTGAAAGCTGACTGCTGAGGATTATCCAGTGCTGAGACAACTGATGCCTCTCCTATCGGATGAAACCAAAGATATCAGATCAGTACGATAATAACTCAGATCACTGCTCGGAGAATTCACTGGTTATTGAGCTTATCAAGAACATAGATAAAGGCATCAGAGAGCTGAACTCAGCTTTCATATTTATAGAGAAGGAAAGTATTGAAATAATAAACGATAAAGTAGATACGAACTATTGAATAAAACACAAGCGTCAAAAAAGAGAGCCTAATGAGTTTAGGATTTTGAAAGAGGACAGTGACTGAATCTGATAGAATTTGTCTAAACATGCTCCCTTAGAGAGATAAAAAAATTATTCTTGTGTAAGTCCTTTTGCAACGGTTTTCATTGGCTTGACAGCTAGGAGGAGAACTGGGATATTTATTAGCGCAGCGATCAGGAAGAATTTCCAGAGTCAAAGCGAGGTTCCTCATGTTTGATAGTGTAGTCCAGCACCGAGGATTCCAACTCCAACCAATAAAGAAATCAGAATTATAACTTTTTTTGTATCAAAGTGCGGCGTAAGATGATTTCTTGCAGCAACCCGGATTGCTCATCAAGTAAACAGTCACTCAATTAAAAGCTGCGTTAATACTCATCCAAGAAGTCCATATCTTGGGATAAGGTAGATCCCAACAACTGCACCGAGCACTACTCCGATAAGATTGATCAAGAAGAGCCTATTTTGTTGCTCCATAGCTACGAAGATATAGTTATAGACCTGCTTGATAAAACTGAGCACAAGTACAATTCCCAAGAAAGGAAGCACTTGATTAGCTCATCGGTCAATGGTATTGGTTCGGCTTCATAGGAATTTACTTGAGGAAACAAGCAGAATAATATCATCTGCGAAAATCCAGAAGTTAAGTGCAATCAAGGCTCCAATTCGGACAACCATTGTCATCAGATTTCAGAGGGATTTTTGCTTTTGTGTTTTGCTGTAGTTTGGGATCTTGTGAAGAAGTGAATTTCCTAGTGAGGATGGGATGATTAGTAATATCTCTATCAAAGACAATGCCAAAGCTCGCTTCCCTGCATGATCAAAGTTTTGAGCTGTTGGGAAAAACCATCCTAGGAAAATCAATACCAATAAGGTATGAAAGCTACTAAAAAAGTAAGAGAAACCAAATCTCCAATTCTGACTTAAAATCTTTTTGATAAAAGAGAAGTCAAATCTGATCTTAAGAGGGAGAATATCTTTGGTTCTAAGGTGCATTTCTACATTTTGTCCAAGGGAACTCGCAACTACCGAGAAGATCACTAGACAAAAAGCTGAAATCAGCACAAGGTTTGGTGTTTGAGCAGACTGGAAGTCAACATTAGTAAAGAAGAGATACACTACCGGCAAGAGCACTAGCAGCTGCGAAAGTCTTGCAATAATCAAAGACCATGTCAGTCTTTTCATCTTTCGAAAGAGTTGAAGTGGTATCTGCTGAATACCTGCATACATATTACTTGCAGAATAGCACATTGCCAGAGGAAGTCCTCGGATGATATAGGGATTTTCTGTATAGGCAGGTATCAAGTAGGCAATAGCGATTGCCAAGCTATAGACGATTCCTATGAGAAAGACTCTTGTTCCAACAAATTTTCAGTAGTCTTGTGCCAAAGGAGAAGATGGATTTAAGTCAGATTCTATTTCTTTATCTCAGTGTATTTGTTTTTTTAGGGTTCAGAGCTGCTTGATTGCAAGAACATAGATTCAGAAGTCTACAAGTGCAGTCCACCAAGCGAAAAATCTGAAAATTGTCCCATAATCTCCGTATCTCAACGGTCAAAGATATGAGGCAATAATTTTGGTGATTACAAATCCAAATAATGCGCTGATCACTCTCCCAGCTAGCTGCCAGAGAGCGTCTTTTATCACGAGTTTATGTCCGGACATTCGTTTCGCAAAACTAAACTGTTTTTTAGTATAGTTTTTTGCTTGGCAATATAAAGAGAAAAAATCTCTGCTTTCAGCTACTGAGTGTTGCAGTTTTTGTGATTAAGAAGACACAAATCGAAAAGAGGTTGAAATAGGAGTTAAGTTAAGTAGAACAAATAAGATAAAAAATCTGATTTTTTTTATTTTTGAGGGAGAGATGGAGAATTATAGAGGCTTTTGGCTTGAATGAGAAAACGGGAACTGTTTTTTTTGATCGCAAGAAGAGTGAAACCCTGTGAAACTTTGGGTTGCACCACTTGTAAAAAAGGGAATCTCTGAGCTAAATCTCTGAGAGGAGCCAGTTTTTTGTGAAAGATGAACAAGTGGGACTTTAGAGTATTTTTATGGGTTAAAGGAGTTTTTAACCTTTGAGGCTTGAGGAGTGCCGATCTACATTTTTGACAATCACAATCATGCTTTATATTTTTGGTATAAGGAATATTTTCAAAATCGCTTTGCAAAGGGAGTAAAACTCATTCATATAGATCAACACTCGGATATGAAACCTAACGAGGAGAAAATAGATGAAAAAAATCTGAATTCAGTCTTTTGATTTGTCCAAGAGCAGTGTAATGTTGGGAACTTTATTATTCCAGCATTAGGAAGTGGATTACTCGGGTCTATAGACCAGCTCAGGAGCGAATACTGACTCCTCCACTATCATAAACCTGATGAGGACTATATTTTGGATATTGATATGGATTTTTGGGAGAAGTTGATGGGAATTGAAGATAAAGAGTGAACCTTTGAGCAGACAAGAAAGCTGATTTGTTGAGCAAAAATGGTAACTATCGCCACTTCTCCGTTTTTTTTGGATCAGAAAGAGGCGATCAAGCTGATACAGGAGCTTTTTGAGGGAATGGAGGACAAAAGCGAAGCATAAGATTAATTTTAACGAAAAAGAAAAAGACTCAAGTCTCTTTTGCGTGGAGTAAAAACACTTGTTTTTATCTAGGAAAACGATAGATTATAGAGATAAAAGGGGAAAGGAAATCAGATTTTTAATTTTTTTGCACCTGAGGAAAAAGATGGACAAGATTAGGAATTTTTGTATTATCGCGCATATTGATCATGGGAAATCTACGCTAGCTGACAGGATGCTCGAGATCACTGGAACAGTGAGAAAGCTGAATCATTCTCAGGTTTTGGATCGTATGGATATCGAACAGGAGAGAGGAATCACGATTAAGCTTACGCCAGCTAGAATGCAATGGAAGGGATACGAACTTAATCTTATTGACACTCCGGGACACGTTGATTTTCAGTACGAAGTATCTCGTTCACTAGCTGCGGTTGAAGGGGCGATTTTGCTGGTTGATGCCTCTCAGGGAATTCAGGCTCAAACGCTTTCAACACTGTATCAAGCAATTGATCAGGGGCTAGATATTATCCCAGTCTTGAATAAGATTGATCTCCCCGCTGCGAATCCTGATAGAGTTGCTGGAGAAATTGAAAACATGATTGGACTTTCAAAAGAGGAAGTAATATGCGTATCTGGGAAGACAGGAGAGAATGTAGATAAGGTCCTTGATGCAATTATTGAGAGATTCCTCTCACCAAGGGAATTTAAACTCAAAAATCCAAAAAAATTCTGACTATAATATAGTGAGTATATAAAAAAGAGCGTAGATTGCCTTTTTTTTGTTAGCGGATAAGAAAAGTAAAAAAGAAAAACCTGAACTGATTCAGGCTTTCTTTTTTTATTATTATGTCTATCTTAATATTCAAATGGGCTTCTCTCCTTAAATCTTTCGATTCCAAGATCAAGTTTCGTATCATCAAGCGCATAAAGCGTTGCGATCTTTTCTCATTTTTTCACCTTATCACCGAGCTTTTTGTAAAGATACATTCCTGCTTCATTGATTACTGGACATCCAAGTTTTCTACAGATCGCATTGACATCATGGAGGTTAATCACCTTCATCTGACCGTCCTTGGTTGCGAGAATATCGTAGGTATGAGTTCAGAGTTTCAATGTTTCAGAGGTAATTTTTGGGTCTCCGTGCTGAGCCTTGATAATAGATTGCATCTTTTGCCAAGCTTTTCCAGAAGTAAGCTGAGTTTTTGCTAGCTCAAGAGCCTTTTTACCTTTTGCGAGACCTACATCTTGAATAATTTTTGAAGCAAGATGAAGCACTTTATCCTCAAGATCTTTTGCTCTTTCTGGATGTTGCTGGAGAATTCTAAGTACTTCTCTTACCTGAAGAACAGCTCCTACCCCATTTCCAATCACCTCATCAGCCTTGGTAATTGCGACCGACATCTTCATTCAGAGTTTTTTACCTACATATTCAAACTTCTTTTTCCAGTCTTTTGCCTCCTCCATCGTTGTAACTTTTGCAGTTGGTCCAACTGGAATATCAATAAGTGAATGAGTAATCCCCATTGCATATTTTTTTGCCATAATTGAGCTCACCACCTTGGCTCTGGATTGCATAGAAAGTGGATACTGCACCTTAATGAGCTTGTCATCAGCAGGTGCAAGATCTAATGATCCTCCCCAGACTAAACAACAATCTTCTTCCTTCACTAACTTCTCAATTCCTTTCTTATCAAAGTTGATATCCATGAGCACATTTACGCACTCTCCAGTTGCAGCAGGAGAGGTGATTGATTTAGAGAAGTTTTTAGGAATTTTGATTCCAAGACTCGCAATAAGTGGGATCAGAACCATCGTTGTTTCATTTCCTGGTACTCCACCAATACAGTGCTTATCAGCTATAATTTCTCCTTTTGGATATTTGAAGGTTACCCCACATTCAGCCATCGCCTTTGCTGTCAGATACATCTCTTCATCAGTAGTTGGATAGAAGAAACTTGATGCAACATAGTAGGTCATCATTGTATCATCAAGCTTATTTTCTGAAATATCTTTAATAATGGAATACATTTCTTCATATGAGATTTTTTCTCCTCTCATCTTCTTTCTAATAGCGTCATAAGAAGCAGTTGAACTTTCAGCCAATGCTACAGAGATTACCTCATTTGAGGTAAATTTTACCTTATCAAGAATATCAAGATAGATTCCAATTTCTCCAGCTGGAACAGTATCTGAAATGGCTACATCTGCTACAATACTCTCTCCATTTTGTCTTTTGAGTGTTACTTTATCGTGAAGGTTGATCCCAAAAGCTGTTGCTTGTTCTAGGTTTAGGAGAACGATAAGTCTCTCTCCATCTCTAATATCAAGAATATTAGCTTTCGCTTGAAAGAAACTCTCTCTATTTTGAGAAAGAGAAGAAAAATCTGATTTTTTTGATTGTTTTTTTGTTGTTTTAATTGTTTTTGTAGATTTTAATGCTGTTTTTTGTTTCATTATTTTTTGAATGAATAAAAGGTTGCTTAAGTATAGCCAGATTCTTTTATTTGTCAAAAAAATCATCATTGAGAAGCAGACCATCAATGCGGGAAAATGCATATTAACGAGGCAAAGTTTATAAAGTGAGCCTCGCGATAAGAATCTTTTAGAAGAACTTACCATAAGCAAACAAAAAAGAAGAGAAATCAGATTTCTCCTCTTTTTATATTCTCAATTATTAGTATTCAACCTGTACACCTGGACTCATTGTAGTAGCGATAACTACTTTCTTTACAAGCTTTCCTTTAACTCCAGTTGGCTTATTTTCTTCGATAGCTTTCATCAAAGATTCAATATTTTCGATAAGTTTTGCATTATCAAATGAAAGTTTTCCAACAAGAGCGTGAATGTTTCCAGTCTTATCAAGTCTGAATTCAATCTTACCTTTCTTAGTTTCCTCAACTGCCTGAGCAATATTCATTGTTACAGTACCAGCCTTTGGAGATGGCATAAGTCCCTTTGGTCCGAGTTGTTTAGCTACTGGAGCCAAATCTCTGATCAATTCTGGAGTTGTAATCAAAACATCAAAGTCAGTCTTCCCTTCTTTAATATCCTTAAGAAGAGCATCATGCCCAGCGATATCAGCACCAGCCTTCTTCGCTTCATCAACCTTGTCTTCTGTAATGAATACAGCTACCTTCTTAGTTTTTCCAGTTCCGTGAGGAAGGATTGTAGTAGCTCTAAGCATTTGATCGTTGTACTTTGGATTAGCGTTAGTCTTTACAGCAATTTCGATTCCTGCATCAAACTTAGCATAATTCACCTTTTTAAGAAGCTCAACAGCCTCAGTCAAAGGATACATTTTTGTCTTTTCTACAAGCTTTTTCACTTCTACATACTTTTTTCCGTGTTTCATGATTGTAATTGAATAAGAATAAAATCGGTTCAAACGATACGAGGTATCTCCCGGTTAGCGAGTGCTATTTTGCTCTCGCAGTAGTATTTCAAGACCCAAGGTTTCTTAATGATTCCTTGAGATTGTTCATACTCTGATCTCTTTGTTCTCGAAATGAGTCATGTTTTGACTGCTTATATTGCCATTTCACAATCCCCGCAGCCACTATCATCAGTATTGAGATAACGTAGGGAAGATACTTTTTAAGTGTCTTCATAGTAAATAGTAATTAGTCAAAAGTCCGAGAATGCTGATTACATTTCAACATCAACTCCCATATTTCTTGCCGTTCCAGCGATAATCTTGAATGCTGCATCTTTGTCATTAGCATTAAGATCTGATTTTTTAAGTTCATAGATAGCTTCTAGATCAGCTAGAGTCAGCTTTCCAATCTTTTTCTTGTTTGGCTCTCCTGAACCAAGGTTTTGGCTTATTCTCCATTTAATAAGACCTGAGGTAATTGGTGCACCAATTTCCATTGTAAAAGTTCTATCTACAAATACCGTCAACTTTACCTTGATCTTAACTTCAATTCCACCAAATTGTTTCATCAAATCAGCAGTCTTTTCATTAAATTCCTTTGTAAATTGTCCGATATTTACTCCGTTCGCTCCAAGCATAGGTCCAAGCGGTGGAGTTGGAGTAGCCTTTCCAGCTGGAACTTCGATATTAAGAATTTTCTGTACTTTTGCCATAATGTTGTTTACATTAGATAAATAAAGTTTTTAAGTACGATTTGCTTGTATGATACTTTGAATATGGTATCTGAAGCAATCGATACTTCTGATCCACTTCCAAAAGAAGCACAACAAGCTTTGTTTTATATTCTGGAAGATTAATATAGCTAATCTTATTTCAAAAGAGTTCATTTTTCAGGATCTCAGATTCAGTAGCCATCACATAGATGTTTCCACCCAGCTTTTGGACTGTTTTTTTGAGATCTGTAGGCTCTTTATCAAAGAAAGCATAATAGATTTCTCTACGATCTTTCAGAATATATTCAGGATTAAGTCCCAATTTTTCAAAACTATCCACTACTCAAAAGTAAAGGTCAGTCCCTGAAAGCATAAGGAATTCTTGTTCCTGAGGATTTGAAGCATCATCAGTTGAAGCATTCTGATTTTGCTCCTCAACTACTGGCTTTGCATCAACTCCAGTAGTCACAATATTTGAGTTATTCACTCACGAAGTTAATTCGGCAGTACTACTGCCAGTATTCACTTTGTCAAGTTCCAAAGAGAAAATCTGAGTTTCTCCTGTAGATATTTGTGTTGTTCAGGTTTGTATTGTCTTTTTTTCCAAATCTGCCTGCATCTTAGCCAAGAGTTCTTGCCCCTTTACCTGATACAGCAATGAATACACCACAATAAACGCTACAAACAAGATACACAAACAAAGTGATACAAGTTTTTTTTCTCTCTCCATAGGTTATCAAGGAGATAAATAACTAATTGGTGAGTTCTACCTTATCGGCATCAATTGCCACAGGAGTGAGTCTACCAAGCATCTCAACATTTACCACAATTACTCACTTTTCTGCATCAATTTCTTTAATATTTCATTTCATACCTTTAAAATCTCAATGTTTTAAAAGTACTACATCACCAACCTTATAAGGGATTGTCAATTCTGATCTTTCCTGAGCTTGCTGAATTTGACTTTGCATTTGAGCAAATTCTTCATCTGTCAAAGGGATCGGCTTTGTCTCAGCTCCTACAATAAGTCTCACACCTGGTGTATTTCTCACAACATACCAGATTTTATCATTCATCTTTGACTTAAAGAAGACATATCCAGGATAGAGCTTTTTTTGTCTGACTACCTTTTCTCATTTCTTCATCACAACCTCACTCACAAGTGGGCTAAGATAATCAACAACATCCTCTGATAATCCTTGCTTATTTACTCTTTCCTGAAGATTTTCAATTACAAGTGCTTCTTGACCAGAAGTTACACTGAGCACATACCATCTATAGGTATTATCCTCAATTTGTTTTTTTATTTCATTGGTATTTACCTCTTTTTGCATAAGCATAAAAAGAATAGATAAAACTGATTTTATTTAGCATTAATAGTACTAGTTTTGAGTTCCTGTAGTTTGAACAGATTCAGTAGACTCAGCTACTTGAGTTGTTTCTTGAGCTTGAACAGGATTTTCTGTTCCTTCTTGAGTTCCGCTGAGAACCCATTCAGCTGTCACTGGAGACTCTCCTGATCCTACTTCTGCTTGGATATTTGAAAGATCAATTCCAGAGAAAGAATTAGTATCTCCTGAGATAAGTCCTCCATTAGTTTGCTGAGAATCTAGAGATTGGTTTGTCATCAAAGCATAAAACCCCTTGTACCCATCAGAGAAAATTGTATCCACTAAGATAAGATAAAGCCCAGCAATGATCACAAGTGCAAAAATACCAAGAGTCAATCTCGTAATTTGCTTGAATGTAGGGAACTTTAATTTTTTGACAGTATCAAGACTATCATAGATAAAATCTAGCATTTCTTAACATATAAGCAATAAAAAAATAAGCTAGTTTTGAGTATAGTTATTTGCTAGCAGAATGCAAGTGAAAGGTTATAGAAGTCTGATTAAATAAATAAAGAAAAAGAACCTTCAAAGGAAAGAGAAGATTCTTTTTTCAGTTTTTTTTGTTTTTATCTATTTCCACCATACATATCACTGAAGATAGCGGCTGAGATATTTTGATCTGCTCATGAAAGCACTGGAGGATTGATTCTTTTTCCAAGCAGCGCTTTTTCAAGTCTAACGAGTTTTGAATTAAGGAAGAGATTTTCATCTTTATAAAACCTGGCTTTTCGTTTATCCTCATCACTCTGATTTTTACCTGTGATTCCAAAGTTTTCAAGCGAATTTTTATCAACTTTTGCATTATATTCATCCCATGGAATAAGTGAATATTTTTTTTCCTTTCAAGCCGCTTGATCACTAGGAGAAAAAGCCGATTCCAATACAGAATCATTAATCTCCCCTAAGTGTGAAGTAAAGTAATCCACAAAGAAAGTCAATACTTTTTCAAACTCTACTGGAGGAGGATATCCTCTAGCATTCAGCACATTCCCCTTAAAAAGATAATAGAGCAAGTTTTTGGCATCATCTTTGGAATAGGATGATTTGACAGGCACTATATCACTCTCTTTTCCTGGCATTCTAAAAGATAAATCAGCATTTTTATTTTTTGCCTTTTCCGCAACTGCTTTTGCTGTATATATCCAAGAAACAATCTCTGGATAATTTGTTGGGGAGAAACCATCATCCTTGAACCAAACCAGAAACTGTCTAAGGAAAAATTCTGGCTTCATATTTTGAGATTCAGCCTTTTTAAGTGAGCTCCAAATCTTTTTTCGAAAATCAGCTTTGTCGTTCTTTTCATCAATACTCTGTCCACGAAACCCATCTCTATCATAGCTCTTATTCTGTTCAATAACAGTCGGCGAAGCCAATAGTGCATAATTTCCAGTAATTGATGGATTCTTAGCCCAATCATCATCTACACGGTCCCCACTTGGTTCTCGATAATGATCTTGGACTTTTCTTTCAATAGGATCTATATCAACATCTCTTGTTTTTATTCAAAGGAAATACTTATCAATTTCTTTTGAATTTTTCGCTCGCCAAGCTCGAAGCTTATCTAAAAGAGCTCAGTATTCAACTGATTGAGCATTCATTGAAAAATCTGATTCCTGAAGACTCTTTTGAGCTGGTCAATTTTCAGTTATCGCTTCCTTAGACTTCATAGCCTCTCTAAAGGGCGGTATAGCATCCACCTTATCTAAAAGATGCCATGCATTATGCTGATTTTCTCGTTTTTTTGCAAAAAATGCAGTTGGCACCATATAGGTTCTTGCGAGCGCATCAAACCACTTTCTCACATCCTTGTCCCCGTATCTATTCATTATACCA
The DNA here is from genome assembly GCA_963537415.1 of uncultured bacterium. Classification (GTDB taxonomy): domain Bacteria; phylum Patescibacteriota; class Gracilibacteria; order Absconditabacterales; family Absconditicoccaceae; genus HOT-345. The sequence goes on from CAUTDF010000013.1 coordinate 12,849, forward strand.
CTCAAAGTAATATAGGAAAGTGCCATCTTGAGCTGATCCTTATGTTGCTCACTTTTTGCAAGATCTCCCATTTTTTTGAGATTTGCAAGGGCTGATTCAATTCTACTGGATTTAATAAATCTTTTAAAATCTCAGGCTGCGAGATTAAAGTTATTGTGAGTAATTTTACCATATGCACCATCAATAGCTCTCTTTCAAAAGGCTTCATCTGCTGCATTATTAAGTTCTCACGCAAAATTTGATGAATACAGCTGTTTGAGAACTTGCTTATTTCCATCATTTACAGATCCGAAATCCTGACCTCCATTAGCATTATTGATATTATTTACAATATAGTCAATTTCAGATTTTTTGAGTCTATCTTGAAGCTGATCAGCGTCTGGAGTTCCTGGTTTCTTAATCCTATCAAGCACATCTTGCCTCATCTTCATATATCTTTGATGATGCTGATCCCCAAGAAGACATTTTACCCAAAGTCCCTGATTATCATAATTTGAAAGTCAGCGATAAAGTCCCTTTCCTTGTCTGATATTGGCGATCATTGCTGCAGCCATAATTGGCCTCAAACTTCCATCCTCTACCACACTCTTCCCACTGAGAAGGATTTTTTTGAGCGTATTGCCTTTCCCAATAGCACTATCAATGGTCATTCCACTTGGATTATCAACTCCAGTCTCAAACAAGGCAGAGAAATCCTGCATACCCTTAAATTTTCAAATCCAATCTTCAATAGACTTTCGAGTATTTTTTTCAGCTTTTGAAAGTTGATCATAATGGAGTTTATCTGCAGCGGATTTTACTGATGGAATCCAAGAGAGGCTATTACCTACCATTTTATAAATTCCAACACTTGATACTAACCAATCAAGACAAGCTTCATCTTGTTCCTTGTAATATTCATCAACCTTTGAGGTCAGATTTTTCCAGACATTTTTGATACTATAGATCATAGACTGCACACTAACTCGCTTCCAGTTTCTCTTGGTAGTGGATGGAATATCTTCAAACGCTTTTAAATCAGCTTCTGCCTGATTTTTTGTTTTTGGTATTAGATTTTTTTCATTGAGGAAAAGGAGAAAATCTGAATACGACATCTTTCTCTCATATCTCTTCTTTTCTCACTCCATATCCAGCAAATCTGACTCAACTGAAACTGTTCCATCAGCATTCGGCTTGACTTTATAGATTACAGGATTCTTTTTCATAGCAGAACTGTTTGGATCTGGAACTTCATCAGTAGCTGTGAGATAGCTTACCTCTTGCTTACTCGCTTTTCAATTTTCATCAACTACATCCATAACAAACTTTCCATTTTCAAGCTGCATCTGTTCAATAATCTGTGGTTTGATACCTGCTTTGGATAAAGCTTCTTGTACCTCTTTAAAAGTTTTTTTTGGACCAAGAAGTCTGATAGAATCGGTAGAAAGATTTGAATTTTCGGATTTTGAGATGAGATTTTTAAAATTAACACTATCAAATGTTAGTTCTTTTCCCTCTTCTGCTCAAAGCGACATTTCTGTTCCATAAAACTTTACTGTAATTTTTGGATCTTTCTCATCTCGATCAACTTTTGTGATTTCACCTCTCATCCACTCCTTACTTGGATCCCCATATGGCGGCAAAATACTCTCATCTTTTGAGAAATAAATAATAGCTCAAGGTCTAAGCCCATGATCTGAATCTTCAGATTTTTCTCCCGCCATAGCATCTCGAGCTGAGAAAATTTTTTCTAGAGGAGATAGATTCTTATTTTCATTTGTTTTGTCGGAACCGTCTGAATTTCCAGGAGTAGAGATATCAACCGACGGTTTATTAGGGTCTATATCAGTTTTTCCAGTAAATGTATCAAGGAGTGGCTTGGCATTTCTCGGATTATAAATATCTAAAATGTCTCACTTTCCCATCAAATAGAGATATATCAGTTTTCAAATTTCTTTTCCCTTTAAAACTACAGAATCCAAATCATCAGAAATCTGGTTTTTAAAAAGTTTTTGAATCATTTGACGATTTTCTAGACTGATTTGATCACTATTCAGACCTGAAATTTTGAATTCAAGAGGGAGGTCTTTCTCGTTGAGCATATCCCATGGAGAAGTGAGTGTTCATCTCGCTCCTCCAAGAACAGTTTTTTGTATCGGGAAGCTATATCCTCCAATTTGTAAATTTGAACTATTCAAATCAAAAAGATTCATAAAAAAGTGTTCAAAATTTGCAACATTAAGGTCAAATATCTCTCTGATTTGAGTCTCAGAGAGCATTTGTCCAAGTCTCATTTTTGCGAGTTCAGAAAAGAGTTCTGAAGATTCAGTTGGAGTTAGTGTAGAGAAATCAAACTGATGAGCGTAAAGTTTTTGTAGAGTATTAGCTAATATTGGTTTCGATATCTGCAAGTCATGAAGATATATTTCTCGAAATTTTTGCTCAATTTGTGCACTTAAGAGCTTACGACCTTCTTCTGATTCTTCTGTAGAGAGCTGAGTTTCCATCTGCTCAACTTCTTGAAATTCGGTTGGATATTTCGCTTTTAACTGCTCTCTATCAAAAGGATATTGATTAAAAATCACATGAAATGGAGGCAAAACATTATTGAAAACATCTTTTGTATCAGTAATAAGTCTATCCATGAGGTTCACACGATTTTGGAGCCTTTTGACTACAGTTCTACTCAACATTGTATCAAAAAGTTTCTTTTGGTCTGGAGTTCGTGACTGAAAGTTTGCAGTTTGCAACGCTGAAGTATCAAATCCCTCTGATGCTAATGATTGCCTGATATCTTCGTAGGTAAACTTAAAATCTGAAATCAGCTTTTTATAGTCATTTTTCTCTGATTCTTTATTGAAGGTATCTGCGAACTGCTCAATAGCATTGATCAATGGGATCAAAGTAGTATGGTAGCTGATTGCTTGGTTAAAAGCCCTTTTTACCGCTCCTGGCACAGCAGATCAGAGTTTATTTTTGATAAGCTTAACTAACGCGGTTTCAAAAGTACGGAGTAGATTTGGATCCTGAAGACCAGGGATATTTGTAAGATCACTCGTTTTAATTTCATCTAGGTGAATCACCTCGGTAGAGAGAAAAGAGAAATTAATAGAATTTATAGCAGAAATCTGGGTAAGAATTCCTCTATCAGCATTCACATCAATTTTATTTTCTAGATCACTAGTAAACGCATCAATATTTTGCGTTGGATCTGGAGATCTAAGGGTATTAAAGAGATCTTGAACTACTGGCAAAAGATTCGCTCAAAGTAGAGCTCTATTCTCTGGAGATTTGTATGCAGATTCGTGTGGAGAGCGAGGCGTTCTGTTTCCGTTAGGTCTTGCCATGTTGAAACACTACAATAAGATAAAAAAGTCTTTAGAATAAGTATAGTTAAAAAAAGATAAAAGTCAGATTTTTTTTGTCTTTTATAGCGTTATCTCTTGACAAATCAAGTTTTTATTTTGCAGTAGTTGTATTTTTTACTTTCGCTTGAAGTAAAGGGGATTTTCCATAGACTATGAGGTGTTTTAGTCGCGAGTAAAGGCAATGCAAATCACTATCAACGAAAATCAAGCGAATCAAAGATGTGATAGATTTTTGAGAAAATACTGTAAACCCTATCCACAAGTAAGACTTTCTGATATCTATTCTCGAATTCGTAAAGGAGAAGTCAGATTAAATGGGAAAAGAGTTAAAGAAGAAACCAGACTTTCTCTCTGAGATATTTTAGAATTTTCAGAGGAACTCTTGGGAAAGAAAGATAAAAATCTAATGCTAAGCCAAAAAGAAAGAAAACTCAAGAAAATTGATATTGATGAACTTCATACCTGGATTTTGTATGAGGATGAAAATTGGCTCGTATTCAATAAACCAGCTGGGATTGTGCTTCATCCGAGCAATAAGCACTGGAATGATCTTTGTATGAATGACTATCTTGAGCGATACTGTGAAAAGCAATGATATACTAACAAAAATCAGGTTTTTAAGCCTTCTTTTGGATATAGACTTGATAAAGATACATCCGGAGTCTTGATCGCTGCTAAGAATTATGAAGCACTGCAATATATCAATCGTATCATTAGAGAAAGAGCAATTAGTAAAAACTATCTGACCTATGTGGCGGGAAAATTTCCAAAGCATTTGATGATTGATAAGGCTATTGAGAAAACATATAATTCAAAATTTGCAAGGGCTCAGATGCAGCTCAACGAGAGCGATGGTCTTGATTCGCAAACTGAATGTTGGCTAGTAAAGAGTAAAAAGCATCCTCTTTTATGAGAGATATCACTTGTTAAAGTGAAACTCTACAGTGGTAGAATGCATCAGATCAGAATTCATCTCTCTAGCGAGAATTATCCTGTTTTGTGAGATCTCATTTATGGGAAGCCAGTAATCAATAGAATTTTAAATAAACAGTTGCATATTCAAAGACAATTGTTACACTGTTGGAAGTATCAGTTTCAAGATTTAGATGGGAAGATGCTCAGCTTTGAGGCGCCTGAACCATTAGATTTTGAAGCGCTGAACTAGTTTTTATCCTTAAAAAAATATCATGAAAACCTTTAAAACATTTTTTTTCACTACCCTATTTTGGATGCTCGTTGTATTAGGGCTATGGATAGCAAGTTTTTTCTATCGAAAACATGCTGGTCAGCTTTTAAGTACCATTTTACCAACTAAGGCTCAAGAAAGCCTTGTAACTGAGTATCATAATAAAAATTATGTAGAAGAACAAGTAACTCCTCCTCAAACAACACAGGATCAGAATTCTGACCTTGTAACTACTGGTAGTGAAGCTTCTACTGGAGTAAGTAATCCAAGTGCTGAGATAGGATATCCTTCTCTAGAAGCAGAAGTAGCTAGCCTTCAAAATAGAGTTGCAATCTTGGAAAACAATCTTAGCCAAGTAATCGCATTTTTGCAAAGCGTAACTGTTGTAAATCCTGAAACTACAACTCAGCCAACTACCACTCAACCAGAACAAGCACGAACTTCTAGCGAAACTCCAACTGGAGTTGTAAACACTTTTTGAACTGTTCGTCACTAGATTTTAGACCTATTAGAGTAGAAAATGTTTATTATTTGTTTCGCATTTTTTATTCTTATTCTTACAAGCTTCCAACTCTTTTTTTGGGGGCTTGTTTTTTTTATTCTTTTTGGCGGTCTCATAACGGGAATCCGAATAATGAAAAGAAGAAAATTTTCACTAAAAAAACAACTGCTTCTTTTAAGCTGAGCATTTCTGCTGGCAAATGCAAGCTGTCTTATTTTCTGGTTTAGAACAGCTCCTGAGATCAGTTCAGATTTTTTTCACTTTCAAGCTCAATCAGAATCTTCGCTACGAGCAACTCTCCTCTGAAATTACCTTATTTCTGAGCAGACAAAGCCTGATACCTACCTCGTAGCATCATCAGATTGAAAAAATTACCTCCTCAAATCAGAGCAATTGTTAGCAATCTGAAAGACCTATCAGATCTGAGCAAAATACAAACCACTTGACCTCGCGAACACCTACACACAATTTTCAAAATATAACTCAGAAACCTGATTTTCTCTCTCGTGATTTTTTGACTACCGATTTAACTATGATAAATGGCTCCTTATGAAAGGCTATCATGGGAGTCTTTATGCCAATTTTTCGGTTATTTTAGAAAAAGAGACCTCGATTTCTAGCTTTGAGAGAGTTATTCAAGATACAAGGTTAGGTCTAAAAAATCTGATTTCTTCTCTTTTTCCAGATAGAAACTGAGGGCTCCTGCTCGCGATGCTGATTTGAGATAAATCACAGCTTCCTAAGCAGGACTATCAGGGGTTTATTGATAGCTGAATTGTCCATATCATTGCTGTGAGCTGAGGAAATCTTGTGATGATTGTGGTTTTCCTAGGAGCAATGCTTTTTTGGATGCCTTTTTATATAAGAAATGCTTTTATCATCTTGGGAGTTATTTTCTTTGCAATTTTAGCAGGGAATGATTCAAGTGTTATCAGAGCGCTAATTATGAGCGTTCTTTCGTTGCTAGCACTATTTTGGGGAAGGGAAGTCCAGATTTGGAGGCTTTTGAAATACGCTTTTGTACTAATGCTTTGTTATAATCCATATTTTCTCGTCTATGATCTTGGATTTTTATTGAGTTTTTGAGCTTTAATAGGAATTGTAATTTTGAGCGAGGTTTTAAGCTGAGAAAATAACGAAGAAAAAACTCAAAAAGAAAAAAAATCTGGTTTCAGATTTCTCTCTTCTTTTTTGAAAAATTACTGAATTCCTACCCTTTGAGCGAGTATTGGAACTTTACCAGTTCTGCTCTTTTTCATTGGGACAACTAATCTCAGCTGAATTGTAATAAATCTTATCATTGTTCCACTCGTGCCTTTGATCACAATCTGAGGTTTTATCAGTGCAATTTTGATTAAACTGACTGACTGGAATCGACTAAAATATCCAATTCAACGGCTCTTAGAATTTATATATTATTGTTCAGAGCTCGCAAATCAGTTTTCTTTTAAGATTAGTATTGAAAATCTTCTAATAAAATATTTATTTGCCTGATTGATAATTGGGATCCTGATTTGTTGTTATTTGATAACTAAAAAAAAGCAGTAATACTGCTTTTTTAAAATCTATAATTTTATTTTTTTTAGATGAGAAAAGTTCTTCTCATCTTTTTTTCTTTTTAAGAGTAGAAATCTTATATAACTTCTAAACCTACGAGCTTATCCCTAAGCTCTTGACTGATCTACAAAAGTAGAAATCTTATATAACTTCTAAACTAAAATAGAGCTTCGAGCGATGATTAACTATCTACAAAAGTAGAAATCTTATATAACTTCTAAACATTGATTATGGCGACGAAAAGAACGGTATCTACAAAAGTAGAAATCTTATATAACTTCTAAACTCCACTTTTGGCTTATCTAAGCCATTTTAGAGCTATTGAGTTTTTTACCCAACAGCTCCGAATCCGCTTGAGACCATCTTCCATTTTTATGAAGACGATAGGTTTACATGTTTTAGAATCTATATCATGATTTTTACTTATAGAATATTTCTACTATAACTTTTAATGAACACATCTAAAGTCTGTATCAGCATATTTCTATCTGTGAAAAACATATATATCTCACATGCTACGTGTATAAGGATACTTTTTAATTTTTCAACCTTTTTTCTTGAACGAAAACTATTCTTCTATCTCTTGTGTTTCCTCATCTATAATAGTTTCCATACTACTCAATGCTTCATCGTCAAGTACCTTTTTACCCATCCTCATATCTTTAATTTTATTTTGGATCTCAGTTTCTAGCTGTTGTCTTACTTTTTCTTGAGATTCAAGATATTTTGAAAGTTTTTCCTTTCACTGAAGTTTTTCAGATCCCACTGTATAGAATGCTCCCGCTTTAGAAATCAATTTCAAAATCAAAGAAGCCTCAATAATATCAGTAATCTTATCATATCCAACCTGCCACTTGATAGGGAGTTCTGCAGTCTTAAAGGGAGCGAAGATCTTATTTTTTGCGATTTTGATCTTTGCAAAATATCAAACCTGTTCTTTATCTTCCATGATTTTATCTCCTTTTCTGATTTCAATCCTCTGAGAAGCAAAGAACTTAAGAGCATTTCCTCCTGTTGTTGTCTCAGGATTTCCAAACATAATTCAGATTTTCATTCTAATCTGATTGATAAAGATACACATAGTACCTGTTTTTGCTAGGACCGAAGTAAGCTTTCTGAGCCCTTGAGACATCATACGAGCCTGAAGCCCCATATAAGAATCCCCCATATCTCCTTCAACCTCTGCTCTTGGCACAAGTGCAGCTACTGAGTCAATAACGATGAGCTTTACAGCTCCTGTTTTTGCAAGCTCCTCAGCGATTTGAAGTGCTTGCTCTCCGTAATCTGGCTGAGATAGAATCAATTCATCAGTGTTTACACCTAGCGTTCTTGCATAATGAGGATCTAGTGCATGCTCCGCATCAATAAAGGCTGCAGTTTCACCTCTTTTTTGCATTTCTGCAATTGCATGAAGCGCAATAGTAGTTTTTCCAGATGATTCTGGTCCATAAATTTCAATCACTCTTCCCTCTGGATATCCACCTCCAAGGATCAGATCCAAAACATAAGATCCACTATGCGAAGTGTTAACTAATCCAACATTAGCATTGTCTCACATTTTCATAATTGCTCCTTTTCAGAACTGTTTTTCAATGTTCATAAATGCTTCCTTGAGTGCTTGATTGTTTGTGTTTGCCATAATACTATGTGATATAGAGTATAAAACATTGTGAGAAATTCAGATTTTTCCGAATTTTTTTAGTTGTCTGCTCCAGCAGAATTTTTTTCTGCCAGAGCGACGATTGTGATATGTAATGAAAAAAAATAAAAAATCAAGAGAATTTTTATAATTTTTATTTGACATTATTCTTTTGTCAAAAAAAATATTGATTTTGTCAAAAAAGATTTGACATTGTCAAAGAAATCTGTATATTGCAATCAGAATTTTGTTTTTTACCAAAGAATTTATTCATTTGATTCAAAGATATCATGGCAAAACTTGATGAATTACAAAAAAGATTGATCGCATTTTTTAAACAAAATACTGAACAGGAAGGGCTTACCCTCAGAGAAATCGCAAACGAAGTCTGAGCTTCTCATCCTCAAACCGTTTTAAATAAGCTCAATCAGCTCGTTTTTAAGGGGTATTTTATCAAAGATGAACACGGATATAGGCTCTTAAGGGAAGAAGTCTGAAATAAATTTGATGATATCGTTCAGCTTCCAATCTATGGTTTTGCACAATGTGGAAATAAGGGAAAGCAAATCATCGATGAATATTCTCAGGAAAAAATGCCAGTTACGGTTGCCTTTGTTGGAACCAGTGATTTGGAGAATTGTTTTTTTGTAAGAGCAAAGGGGAATAGTATGGAACCAAAGATTCAAGACGGGGATCTGGTTTTAATCCGCCAGCAGCCTAGTTATGATGAGTCAGATTTTGTTTTTGTAGTTCACAACCAACTTCCTAAGCTCAAAAAAATCATTAAACAGGAAAATAAATTTATGCTTGAGTCTATCAATCGCTTCTTTAATAAAGTTGAGATCACTCCTTATGATGAAACAAAGGTCATTTGAGTAGTCAAAAAAATTATCAAAAGTATGTAGCTTCTACTTAGTATATTTCATTGTTTCTTGGAGACATTAGGAGGAGAAAAAGGAAAAAAGTCAGACTTTTTTGACTTTTTTTTTATTTTATTTATACTTGGAATAAGGAATTTTATCTCCTCTGCTATAAAAAATGCCAGAAACAGATGTACATAAGCAACCTGAAGCTCAAACTCCTACAATTGAGGAAGCCAACAAATCTGAGCAAGCAATGTCTGAGACAAAAAATGATGTAAACGCATTGCAGCAGAATGTGGAAACTACAGGTCAAATCACAGGGCAAACTGATGCTTTGAAATTCTCTGTATTTTTAAATCTTGATTTAAGTAAGCAGGAGCATTTTGATCAGGTGACTGATATGCTTTTGAAATATTTCAAGCAGATCAAGAAAGATAGCAATTTTTGGCAAAGAAATTTCTGAAAAGTCAGATATACTCCTGATGCAAAAGATGCACTTATCAACCTAAGAAAAGGCGCTAAAGATCGTATCAGACTTCTTGAGAATTATAGAGCTACAATTGAGAAAAAGCAGGGACTTGTAGATGAGGTAATCCCACAAACGTATGTTATTGAGGTAACAAAAATGCTCAAGGATGTTCAGGCTTTTCATGAAGTTTCCTGAAAGGCTGCGAGCTGAATGAATGCCTCAGAGATGATCAGAAATGCAGATCACTCCTATGCTGGGGTTGTTTCTAATATTTCTCGTCAAAAAAAACATCAAGAATATCAAAACAAAATCAATAAAAAACTGTTTGAAGATGTCGTTCGCACCTTAGATTCTAGAGATCAAGCCGATATGATGAATTATTTGATCGCTGTGGAAGAAGGACAGATCAATAATCCAAGTATGGTTCAGTATTATCAACAACATAAAGCTGACATTTTGTACCTTTGCTGTCTAAATTCTCAGATTTCATCTAAGGTTTGTAAACACTACAATATTCAATGTGTAAGTCGCCAGGAGCTTGGCAGACATTGGAATAAGCTTCCAGCTGGCATTCAACAACAGTTTGCTCCTGATGGAATGTATTATTTCGTGAATCCAGAAGTAGTAAATAGTATTGGTGCTCAGCAACTTTGAGGAGCCAGAAAGCTACTTAGAGACGGTATTGAAGCAATCACACCAAAGATGACACCTCGCCAGAGAGAAATGTGGGCTCAAGGAGCTGAACTCGCAATTGCTGGGGTTGCTATTTGGCAGCTAGGAAAGTGGCTCTTCGGAAAAAAAGATGGGAAATCTGGCTTTTGGTGAAAGGCTGCAACTTTAGCGCTTGTTGGGGTTGGAGGAAGTTTTGCTTCACAGGCATTTTTAGGTAAAGATCTGAAGTCAGTTTTTTGATGACTCTTGAATGGAGGTAAAGACTGGGAAGATATCAAGCAGACACTTGGTTTTGGAAATAAAGAATTTATTGAGCAAGCTGTACAAAAACCACTTGATGGACTCTATCTCTTTGGTGGTATGACGGTTGCTGAGGTTCAGAATCTCTTGAAATTAAATCCAAAATCTGAAATATATTTTGCACTTGAGAGAAAATTCTCTGGAGATAACTCTCCAAATGGAGTAGAAGCGATGAGAATTTTGAAACAGTTAGATAAAAATGATCCAAGTCCTCAGCTCCAAGCATATTTTAATGCGATTGCTGGTGATCCATACACCGGAGATCCAAATGCAAAAATGGAATCACTTACTGATATCAATGCTGTGAATTTGAATAAAATTAAGATCTTACTTGAGAAATATCCAGCTCTTGAACAAGATGAAAGTAAGCAAAATGAGCTTATGAATAGACTAAAAACTGATAAAGACTTTTTATCTGGGAATATTGAAAGTATTTTAGCATCAGGTTTCTTTAAACTGAAAGAAGAATATCAAACAAAGTTCTGACCTCAGATTGATGGGCTTCCAATCAGCTTTGAGGAAAAGCTCGCACTCCGTCAAGAGCTTCATAGGATTGAAAATACAGTCAATGTAAATATTCAAGGATTTGAGCTAGAAACTCATGGAGAAGAAATTGTGCTAAAAGCAGGTGGTAATAGAGAGGTAAAACTCAATATTAAAAATAAAACCTTAGATGGACTCGTTAATACTGTTGGTAGCGAGATTCCTTTTGAGACAGCAGAAGAAGCACTCAGAGTCGGATTTCTCATCTTAACTCTAAAATGAAAGATTATTAGTCAAGAACTTCATCCAGATGAATTAAAGAAGCAAGATTTTGGTTGGCCGTTTGATCTTTCTGATGGAATAAGCCAGATTTGGAATGGAATTTGAAGCATTGTCTTTAAAGAAGCCGGCGGTACTCAAAGGGTTGTAATGGGAGACATGATTCCTTTTTGGTCAACTATGGATAGAAAATATCCAACCATTGAGAAGGGGGATAATAGAAAGTTTCTTATTGCTCACCTGAATAAGATCTGGGAATTAGAAGCACCCAATAACTAAAAAAATCTGATTTTATACTTTTATAGATTATGAAAATGGCAATCACAAAGATTGATTGGAAAGAAACTGGGAAAAAATTTAGCGAAGCGATGAATAAAATCAAAACTTCAACAAAAACTACAGCTGCTGCAATTGCACTTGCACTCTGAACAGCTAGTTGCGACCGGCATCCAATGACTGTTTCTGTTTTTAGCGGTGCTCAGTGAGATTATGAATCTGGAGCGAGCGAAAGAGCCGTCACAGCACAGGAACAGCAAGTTAATGCAAAAAAAGAAGCATTTAACGCCTATCTTGACCAATACAACGATCTACAGAAAAAATTGGTAGATGACAACTCAAGAGGAGATAAGCAGGCTGCAAAACAGACAAATAAAAGCTTGGCTAAACTCGCTGGAGTGCTTTCTGATCTTGAACAAGAAATCAATGAGGAAGAAGCAGAACTCACAGACTTGAGAGAATACTATACTAGAGGAGAGCAAAAATACAACGAAGAATATCCTGCTCAAACTCAGAATACTAGACAATATAAGAAATATAACTAGTTTCTCCTAACTCGCATACCATCTCCAAAACTATAAAAGTAATATCATTTTTCCATAGCCTCTTGATATGTATTCAAGAGGTTTTTTCTTCCCATAAAAGCTGAGATCAGCATCATCAGTGATGATTTTGGCAGGTGAAAATTAGTAATCAGCTCGTCTGTGAGATAAAAAGATATGCCTGGCCTAATAAATAATCTTGTTTGTATAATCATTTGTGGCACTCAATCTATATTTTCTGAATGAAGAGGCTCTTGGTCTGGAATAAATTCCTCAACAAGTTTTGGATCAATATTTTTTGTCAGATGGTCTCGCCACTTTTGTGTTTCAGGATCCAGTGGTGGAGTCAGATTTTTTGATTTCAAAAATCTCCAGATATATGGTAAAGACTCTAAAAATCTGATCATTGTCGTTCCAATGGGTAGAAAGATTTTTCGTTGCTGTTTTGCCTCTGCGAGTTTTTTTCGGATATCTGCTGGTAGGATTAGAGGTTCAAAATGGAGTTTTTGATTTGAGATAATTTCCTCAGAAACAGGCTTGAATGTTCAAAGACCGACATGCAAGCAGAGAAACTGCATTCAGGCTTTTTTTTCTTTTAATTTCTCGATAAGCTCTGGTGTAAAATGAAGTGAAGCGGTTGGAGCCGCTGCAGAACCAATCTCCTGTGCAAAAAAAGTCTGGTACCACTGCTCTTTTTCCTTTTCATATTTGATATAAGGAGGCAGCGGCATCTGAGCATATTTTTCTAGAAAAGACAAAAGCTGCTCTCAATGAATCTGAAATTTAATCCCATTTTCAGTGAATTCCTGGCTTTCTAAGAAAATAGTATCAGAAATCTGGACTTTACTGCCAGGTTTGAAATTTTTACTATCTGAAACAAGACACTCAAAAGTATTTTCTGAGAGCAGCTGGTAGACAAAAACCTCTCCTTGCTCCAAAATAAGCTCTTTGCCTGAGGCTCTGATAATTTTTACATTTTGAAGCGGAATTCTTGCTTTAAAGACCTTTGTTTCATTAAAAAAAAGGAGATACTCCTGACTAAGATGATTTGGAAGATCAAAAAAAGTTGTATGGTGAAAATTGTAGCTATCATGTGAAGCGTCTGGCGTTGCTATGAGAAGTTTCGCATTATGAGCTGGAGAAGCCGGAAGCTGAGCAATATGTGAAGATGGAAGGTCATAGTCGTAGCTGGAGAGGAGGAGATCTGAACTGGTCATTTTTGAGAGAAAGGTAAAAAAGACTTTATAAGAAAAAGAAGCCTATTTTAAAGCAGAAATCTTATATAACTTCTAAACTAGCCTGTGTAGACTACGACGATGAATCTACAAAAGTAGAAATCTTATATAATTTCTAAACCCTGCCAATACAGCACTCACAAGAGGATCTACAAAAGTAGAAATCTTATATAATTTCTAAACCTTATACATACTTTAATTTATTCAAAATCTACAAAAGTAGAAATCTTATATAATTTCTAAACTTGCTTTAAGGTTTGTATACGCTTTACATCTACAAAAGTAGAAATCTTATATAATTTCTAAACGATGAAGATTGAGCTGATATAAAAACATAATCTACAAAAGTAGAAATCTTATATAATTTCTAAACTCCACCTTTGGCTTATCTAAGCCATTTTGGAGCTATCAAGTTTTTTACCCAACAGCTCCAAATCCGCTTAAGACCATCTTCCAGTTTTATGAAGACGGTAGGTTTACATTTTTTAGAAACAATATCATGATTTTTACTTTCTGAATAATCAGATTTCTATCTTTTTTACTTGTTAATGATCGAGCACTTACATAAAGACGAGTTCTTCCTCTTCATGCACCGCATATCCGTACCTGTGAATTTTCTTTTTACATCATTCACACACCTCAAATATAAGGATACTGTCGGTATTTTCAAATCTTTTTGCAAATTTTTTCTCAATTTCTAGCAAAACGATTGCCAATATACGATCTGAGTTTTTAAGCTCTCGGACAGAATATTGGAGTCTACGACCATATTTTTCCAAAAATTTAGAAAATCTGAATCTGAGCTTGTTTGAGGAAATATCGTAAGATACAATCATCATTTTTTAATTTTATGTATAAAATTGGATAACGAAAAACGATATTTTTTATTTTTCTGTAAAGGTAAAAAGGGGGAACTCTCTACTCGGATCCATGCAATATCTATAATACTCTTTAACATAAGAGAAGACCTGCATTTTCTGTTCTAATAAAGCAGATAAAAAATTCTGAATATATTTCTTCTGTTTTTCCCATTCAATCGTGTATTCTCCATTTTTGAACTTAAAATCCTGCTCGTTGATTTGCCCGAGATTGTGCATTTTTCTGATCTTTTTGTCAATGATACATCTAAAAGGTTCCACTAGATCACAAGCAAGCGACTTTCTCTCATAAAAAAGCTTATGATAAACGCCCTTATAGACATCAAATCCATAGAGACACAAGTTCGCCTCTATAAAGTTATAGAGGAAAGAATAGCCGATATCCATCAGGAAATTGATGATATCATTTCTTGTCCTTGGCATTCTTTTATACCGCTTCATCTCTTCAAAATACGAAGCAAAAAAGAGCTTTGAAGCGTTTCATTCAAGTCCTCTGAGCGAATCATCGCTTTCAACCTCCTCTATCTTGGAGAGAAGTTCCTTGATACTGAAGATATTTTCCTTGAAGCTGTCAGATTTTTCTCTTATTTCTTGAAGTAGAGAAAGCTGGTTTTGAACCTTATTTTTGACAATTTTCTTCGTAATTTCTAGCTCTGGAAGCTGAGTATATTGTTTTTCTCTGAGGAGATAATTCCCCTGCAAAGCATCCCCGATCATGCATTTAGGCTTGAGATTATAACCAAGACAAAAAAGACAAATCTGATACTTCGCCAAGCGATCAATCAGTTTCGAACTGATCGTATACTCCCCGATGATAAAAATACAAAAAATCTTGAAACATGAAATCTGATTTAGGATTTTGTCATTTTCTTTAATCAGAAGATTATCGTTTCTCAGCATCAGGTCTTTGACTTGTTCCGAGGTGATAACTACGATTTGCTTTTCTAGAAAATCAGGAGCCGAAAGCATCTTTCTCATTTTAGAAATTAAAGACACTTAAGTATAGTCCTGATTTTTGATTTTGCAAATTTTAGACTAAAGAGCGATCACAAAGCTCAGCATAAATGCAGTTTTGGCACTTATCTAGCTCTGGTTTGAAGTCTGAGCTTCTTGGATCAAAACTCTTGTATTCCTCTAAAAAAGCTTCAAAAGTCTGAATTTCTTCCTCATTTGGAAGCGGGATTTCATAAACTTTATTATCATCTAAGGAATACAGCTTAAGCTTCTCCACTTCATAGCCCATTTCTGTGAGACAGAAGTATTGTGCATAGAGTTGATATTTCATGCCAAGATAGACCTCGGAAATATGCGATTTCCTCTCAATAAGCGACTTTTTGGCAACATGAAAGCAATCTATCTTTCCAATCAAGCCATACTTTTCAGAGAACACCACAGTTCACTGAAGAATATCTTTAGAAGTTGAATAATTTCCGCTATCAATGAGGCTATGATTCAGTGTTCCGTTGATTTGCGGAGTATCTTGGTAGAGCTGCTTTTCGTAGTTCTCGTAGAGGTTATGGAAGTAGATGGAGTATGGACAGAAAATGAAGTCATTGAGTGAGGAGATGCGGATGTATTGGTCCATGGGGAGAGTCTAAAAAGATAAAATATTATTCTTTAAAGTCCATTTTCCCTATTTCCCTTAATCAATAATATGTTCATACGAAAACTATAACCAGTTTTATGAAAAAAGGCAACAACAAGCAATAATTATTTTTTTCTAATCACAGCATTTTAATTAAAGTATCTCATAATTCGGTAATAATATACCCCATTAATCATCAGACAAAGCCAATTGCGAGATTTCTTTTTAATTCTCTATTGCTTCTTTCTCAAATTCTTTTGTTTTGCATGATATTTTTTGCTATAATATTAAATCTTTGTCAAAACAGGATTTGTTTTAGAATCTACATTTATCAAATTATTACTAAAAAACAATACTTCCAATCCTTCTTTTGCTCTATAAGCAGTGTGTTTAAATGAATACTCTATCTTATTAAAACCATCATATAACTCAGTAATTTCTGGAGTATTATCATAAGAAACAATCCATTTTACATTTCTAATTTTTCTAATTTCATCAGCAACTTTTTGATGATCTCCATTACTATAAGCATTCAAATAAAGAGATTGTCATTTTAAGTAGTAGGGAGGATCAAAATAGAATATTGTATTCTTTGTTTTTTTTACCTTTTTAATCAGATCAAGAGCATCTAAATTTTCTAAAGTAATATGCTTTTTATATTTAGCTATCAATTGAATTCTTTTTATCAACTCCTCTTTATTATATCTACAAGATAATTTATACTTTCCCGCCTGATTAATTCATCAAATAGGACCAGCATTAATAATTCCTGATATATTCGTTCTATTCAAGAAAAAGGTAGAAAACCCCAAATCTAAAAGTGAAGCGGTCTCTTTCTGTTTTTGTATATTCTTTTGAACTCTCCAATTTTCAATTGTAATCTCGGTTTCTCTAATTTTTTTTATCAAATTCTTCGTATCATGCAAAACAGAATACCAAAAAGCATAAATGGCAAGATCTTTATCATTTATCGTTATCTGTTTAACATACTTTTCCATTAACAAGAAAAGTGCCACACTAGCCCCTCATGCATAAGGTTCTATATAGTGTCCTGAAATCTTATTATTAATACAAATTTTAGCTAGGAACTTAGCTAACTTATTTTTACCTCAGGGATATCTTAACGGCGAATAGAAAGTCATTTTACTTTTATAATTTCATTATAAATTTTTTGAAAATCTAACTTAAATTGTTGTACTTGTCCTTGATTATTCTCCTTCCAACGCTTCAATATTTGAGAAGAATATCTACTTATGATGTCAGAACGGAATCGATTCTTAGCATCTACCCTATTATCACGAATTTCCTCAAAAAGATATTCACTGAAACATAACTGACTAGTTAATCCATCTGTCCAAAGAGGATCATTATCCTGCAGGTTATACAAAAACGCTGCCAGTACATATTCTGGAGATTGATTTCAAGGCAGACAAATAATATTTCTTCTATTTCTTTTACTTTTTCTTATAATCTTTTGTTCTGCATCTCAATCCAAAATAATTATTGAATTCGGATATAAAAAATTAGGTACTTTATGCGTAATTAAATGTAAATAATTGGTACATCCAAGATTTACAGATATAAAATTTAAATTTCTAGTAATATTCCTTCATAATAGATTTTTAGCTAATATAATTCATTCTTTATCTTCACAATATATATCAATTTTATCAAGATCTGTAGGACTATCCATTAAATTCACTTCTAACCTATGTTTCATATATTGAAATCACTTTTCTTCAATACTAATTGTAGCATCAATTTTTTCCAAAAATAAAGATTTTATAGTTTCTCTATTATAATCATTAATACTTTTCATTTCTTCAATTTTCTCCAATATTGTTAAAGAATGAGTCGTGAAAACTATTTGAATCCTATAGTTTTCTGCCATTTTATGTAAAAATTCAAGTATTTTTATTTGAGAAGCTGGGTATAATGTTGCATCTAATTCATCAATAGCTAATATTCCTCACCTATAATTATCAGAATATTGTTCTTTCAATCTCTTAAAAGATAAAATAGCTAACAAAATTTTTCAAACATTATCTTGTCCAGCAGAATTTCCTTTCCAATCATAAGTATCAGTATTGATACCAGTTGTTTGTTTATTTGTAGTTGACAAATATCATATACTAGTAACATTTTCTCTTTGTAGGAGCAATATCTTTTTATACCATCTATGATACCAATTAATTTCATCCTGAGTAAAGTCAATATTTTCTGCTTCCCTCAATTTTATATCCTCTCAAATTGGATAAATTCTTTTTAAACTTAAGTAAATAACTGGATATTGCATATATCATGATCACTCGCTTCTGTCTCCTTTTTTCCAGAAACGCAACTTCCCAGTTCTTCTATCCCTTACAATACTCTGCATTGTAAACGGCTGAATACTGTTATCGCAAAAGAAATAAGTCCATTCATGCTCTCATTCTCTATCAAATTCTGCAGATAATTTAAACTTTTCTGAAAAAGAAGACACAAAATTTCCTCCACATAATGGCCTTTCTCAATACATTAGATTATTTTCATCAGTAATTGCAAATCATTGCGAAATAATTCCCAATATAGTCGTTTTTTGTGTTCCATTTTGTCAGGAGATTGCTGTGATATGAGATCATAACTCAAGGTCTACATCATTAAAACCTCTAAATTTTTGGATATGAATTCTTTTAATAATCATTCTTTTACATTAAACCATAAAGAATATTTTCCTTGTGTAAATATATTATTTTATAGATAGAAGTCAACTTTAATGCGCCATAACCCAACTATCCCACTCACTATCTCTAATCAAAAGATCCAGTTTTTCTGGATTTCCTTTAATTCTTTCAAGTATCATCACTCCTTTTCTGGCGATACTGTAAGCCCCATTCGCATCTCCAGAAGTCGGATATTCAAACGCACTTTCCTCAATAACAAGTCCATTTTCATCACGAGGAAGCTGGTCATATCGCTTGCGAGAATCAAACCTCTCTTGAGCATTTCCGATCGGAGAAAGGATGATATCCCTGCCTTCATCATCAGTATTTCTGATCTGCATAATCAAGTCAAGAATTCGGAAAAATGAAATCCAAAAAGTCTGAGGAAGTTCGCGATTTTTGAGCTGATCAAAGAGGGAATCAGATTTTTCTATTTGGTATTTGGAGAAAAGAGTATCAAGTTCTAAACTTGGATCATATTTGATTTGTGTTCGCTCTCGGTGATCACCTCTTTTTCCTCTTCGTCTCTCTACATTTGAATAGAGTTGCCAAGTTCCATCATCAAAGATATAGGCTTCTTGACCAGCATCTCGAGTCAGATTTTTAAAGTTTTTGAAAAACTGATTTTTCATCTCCTCAGAAGAGCCTTTTTTGAAATAATGCTGCTTCCTCCAGCCAGTAAGCGGATCCGTCACAGAAGTATAATTTGCACGCGTATAAAGCATGATTCCTCGCTGTTTTCACTTAATATCTCAGAAAGTATTGATCTGAGGGGCAAGTTGATAGGCAGAAGTCACGCTTCATGGCTCACCAACCGCTTTCTCCTTTTTTACGATAAAATTCAGCTTTTTGGCAAGGGCAAGCTCTAATTTTTGATAAACAGATTGCTCAATCTTTTGACGCCCTCTTTTGAAACCAGCGTTTAAGTCTTCAAAAACGATCACTGCATTGTATTCCAAAACCAGCTCTACAAGCTTATTTACGACCTGTGAAATGTAGCCATTTTTGAGATCAGCAATTTTCTCAATCGTATCCCGGTTTTGACGAGCATGGAGTCTATTTTCAGCTTTTTGAGAGAGTTTTGCTTCATAGTCGGTGCCATTGAGGAGATTGAGTGTCCCTTGTTTGACAATTTTCCCAGTTTTCACCGAAACAACAGAATAAAAAGCCAGATGTTTTTCTCAGCGATCCACCCCAATCACATGGAGATCATCAAAATGAGGGATAATCAGCTCTTGATTGAGTTTCTGATTAAACTTTGAAGGGGCAGAGGGGCTGACCTCATTATTTCCAAATCACAAGGTAATCGGTACATGGAAAAGGATTTTATCTTCCGTATATCTTTTGTGTTTGAAAACATCGTAGTTATCTACTTTCAGCGCTTTCTTCTCCTTTTTCATACTTCATGGTCTGAAGAAAATTTCCGCTTCTCCATTGAGTTTTACATTGGCTTGACTTTCAAAAAGCTGTTGCCAATAAAGCGTTTGCAAATCAGGAGTCTTTGATTTTCCTTCAAAATCTTTGGAAGAAATCTGAAAGAGAAAGAGAGATCAGTCTTTTATTCCTTGTTTAATCAGTTCCTCATTAACCTTTCTCCAGTTTAGCAAATAGCCTTGTTGCTCAACTTCTCTATAAAACTGAGAAATATCTTGATAATTTTCTGTCGCTTGAAACTGGAAATTGAACACTTTCCAATCCTCATATTTTGGCAGTGCAGACTTATAAAAATCAATTAAAGTATGGAGGTCTGCGAGATTGAAGCTCTTTTCTGACTTTTTGAAACTTCCTTTGGTATACAGCTCTAAAACATGATCCGAAGCTCCGTATTTTTTCTTATCAGAACCTGGCATCAAGCACTTTGGAAGCATTTTATTGGCTCAGGGAAGGAGCTTATAATCCATCTTTTCCATCGTTCCAAGATTTCCCTCGTAAAGAGCTGTTTTTTCAAAAAATTTATTCTGATCCTTTTTCATAATTGCGAGATAAAATTTCTCATCTTTTCTCAAAATCACGGATAAGTTCTGAGTTTCTTTATTTTTATCTCGTCCGTTCAGCAAGGTAGAACAGTCAAAATTCAGCTTTAATTTTGCTTGTGAATAAGGTTTTCTCGTGAGATAATTCCTGATCATATCATACCACTTTGGCAAAGGATAATCCTGTAAAAGCTGATCAAGACTCGGATAAAACTCCCCTTCTGGGACAAATCCAAGTTTACTCGTATCTACTTTGAACCACTTGAGCATTCTATACGCATACAAAGCGTTGTCCAAAAGCATTTTAATTAGATTTTTGTGTTCTTGATTAGTGGATTCTAGGGTTGAAAGAGATTGAAGGGCTTTTTTTGCTGAAGTATAGGATCAAAATTCACCCTCTCAAGTCCAAAAAGATTCAAAGTCAGATTTCATACTTTTGAGCAGAAGTTCCCAGTTAGAATGTGATTTTTCTAAATGAAGATTTTCTCGTTGGAGTTTGAGGAGAGAGACTTGATGATGATTTTCTTCGGCGGTATCGGCTTTTTCTGCTGCTTGAAAAGGAACTGCTTCCAAAAGTTCCTTGAGTTCAGCGAGCGAAAGATAGGCAGGAAGCTTGAAACTTTCTTCATCATTTTTTTTGAACTTAAAAAGCTTGAGCTCAACTCCCTTTTCTAGTAAAGTATGCCAAGATGAGAAGTAGCGGTTAGAAATGATATTGAGAGCTGTTTTGGACAAGAAAATCTGTGAAAGATCCGCCTTCTCCTCAAAAATTTGAGCCAAAAGCTTCTTAAATTCTGGGATTCTTTGATCTGTTTCTCTAATCATGGTGTGAAGCATCTTTTGGAACTCCGCTTCTGAAGTAATCAAATCAAAAGGAATCGTATTCCCTCTTGGAGATCAGATTTGTTTATAAAGGAGTTTTGGCTGAGGAAGTTTGGTTTTATGTTCTTGGGTATAAAGATTTGCTTTTGACCTAATATTTGCAAGCATTTCATTGTAAAAATCAATTCCTGATTGAGTAAGGTATTCGCTGTAAGAGTCAGGATTGAAGACTTTTTTCTCTAGTTCTGAAAGTGAAAGCACGGAAAGTTTTTCAAAAAGCTCACAATTATTGGCGAAGGTAAGGAGATTTTCGTTGATCGCACGATAGGCAACCGATGTGGACTTCTCATCGGTAGCATAGTAATTCTCGCGGTTTTGGTTGAAGCCTGTGAAATAGGTAAAGAAATTCCCAAAACGGCGGATCAGTGCAAGTTTCTCGGGATCAGAGGCGTATTTCTTTTCCAAAAGTCACAGAACTCCAGCTTCAGTCAGGATTTTATAACTTTTTTGCGTCAAGAATGGCTTTCCCTTTTCATTGACATAGTCTGGATTGCTTTTTCGGAGTTCTGCAGTATTTGAAAAACTCATTCCAATAGCAGCTCTCAAGGCTTTTGTGCGGCTTTCAAATTCTTCATCAAGGCTTTTTAGCTCTTTTTCGGAGAAGTCAGCTTTGTTCTTTTTGTTTTTTTGGTAAGTTTGATAAAAAAGGACAAAATCTGATCGATCCTGAGTTTCTAGCGACTGAAGACTTTCTGTGATAAATTGATTGTGAAGCTCGTCCAAGAGTAGTTTGATTGCCTGATAGTCTTTTTCTCTCTGCTCATCCCTCTGAGGAATTTCTGAGTTTCGGAGTGCGCTAAGAGATAGATCGTGTTCAAAATTTTCGTTGAGCGGTTTAAGTTCTCGACGAAGAGTTTTTTGGATAGGATAGAGATTGGTGAAAGGAGAAAAAAGGTCTGATTTCATCTTTTTAGAAAAAAGGAGATAAAAATTCTCCTTAGACTTATCCTTTTATGAGTGAAAATCAAGAGTAAGATTACTTCTTGA
>CAUTDF010000014.1:0-33240 GCA_963537415.1 uncultured bacterium
TTTTAAATACAGATGAGAATATAAAAAATCTCTCAAAAGTGAGAGACATTCGTCCAGAAACCAAGTATGATGATTTGCTTATAAAAATCAAGAAATTTTACTCAATCTTTTTTGATAGAACAAAAAAAAGAGAAAAATCAGATTTTTCTCCTTCTTGTATACATTCTGAAGAATCTTACGATCCACCTTTTGCAATAAACTGAACAAGTCTAATAATAACCATAGATGCCATCACGATTACTAATCCAATCAGAGAATACTTAATTCCCTTCATAGCTTTAGCTCTATTTCCACTATCAATCGGACTCATCAAATAATAGATTCCAGAGATGATCAATGCTAGCGTTACAACAGTCCCGATAAACCCAGTCAACGCCATAATAATATCCTGAACAAAGCTCATTACTGAAGTTTCTTCTCCATCTCCTCTAGCATCATTACGAATATCTAATGCATCGTAGATTGAAAAACTACAACCACCATTTATGAGACATTCTGGGGTGAGATTAATTCAAACATCTTCTTTCTTAATATCTAAGTTCTGATTTTCAATCAAAGGACGTCTATGAATTACTTCTCCAACTTTAAGCCCTTCAGTTTGAATAGGCTTAAGTCATGGCGTTTTTTGTAAGGACTTTCCTTCAACAGTAGTCCCTTCCAACTGAATTACATTACCCGCAAACACTCCTCCGACAAAAAACACTCAACATAGCAACAGCAAACATAGAATCAGCTTTTTCATTTTTATTTTACAAAAGGTAAAGAATCTGAATTTAGACCACTATTTTGTCCCCAATAACGCCAAAAATCCTCCTCCTATAAGAGAAATCAACGCAATAACCAAAATCACAATGGTAATGATCTTAAAAGTTTTACTACTTTTCATATTTCTTATATAACAAGATAAAATATACCGTTTAGACTAGTGTTTTCATCCCAAAAATCAAGCTTTTTCTCTTAACCTTTGAGTGATATATTAAAAGATTAAATACTGATCTATCACATTTGCATCACTTGAGGAGATCAATCCCAAGATATCTTCATCAGGACTTCCCGTCTCAGTAATAAAGATAATATCTAATCTCTCATTATTCATCTTTCTTTTAGTAAAGAGCTCATCTGCCTCATAAATATTCATCGTCTTAGGTACAAAAAGATAATCATTCCCATGTTTTTCTGAGAGAATATGTTCAACTTTCAAAAGTCCAAGATTCATATAATCTTCATTCATCAAAAGTCACGCAATCCAATACAAAAGCCTTTTTTCACTAAGAACGCCAGAAAATTGTCACTGTGCATCATAAATAGGTACAGCAGTATAGTTTTTCTCCTTCATCTGTGGAATAATACTTTTCACTAGATCCGTTGTCTTCGCAGTAAAGACCTCCTTTTTAAAAAGATCAATAACTCTGACTGGAGCTGTGATCACCTCTACATAGTGAGAAATTCTCTCAACTGCAGCAGCGGTTGGAACAGCATAAGTCTCTCCATTAGTTTTGATTCCATGAGTGATGAAGTTCCTTAATTCTCAAAAATTTCTCAACTGGTAAATATGCTTCCTCACAAATCCTGAAATCGGATATCTCCCCTCGGAAATTTTCTTTAATTTTTCATTATACGGAGAAAACCCCTCTTCTCAAAGCACCTTATCAAAATGCTTATCAATTTGATTAAATAAGGCTAAGAAGCTGATAATGGTATCTTCACTAGAATTTGGAACTGTAGAGGACATATTCAATCAATGAAGTAATAAATTAAAAATCAGAATTCAGTACTTTTTTCATTTCTAAAGCTACTGGCTGAGTAAGGGTATTCCCATACTCTGGCTGAGGGATAAACTCAGTCTGGAGCATTCTCAGAAGTCTACGAGGTGATGGTTGGTCCTGGTTCATATATCCATCTAAGAAATCCTCATACGAAGTCTCCCAAGGCTGACAAGTAGGATTTTGATAAGTTCACTCTAATTCACCATCAACACAAAGCCTTAGCTGAACCTGACAAGGAATATCTGAAAATCCATTCCTAAATCTATAAGCCTTTACAAATTGCCCAGATTTAACTTTTTCTCACCAAGGCGCTGTACAATATTTCTTCCCATCAGGAGAAAGCGGAACATCTCTAACATCATCCTTAGTTGGTTGATTTGGAGCAAGAGCTTGTGTAGTTGGTGCTGGATTAGGTGCTCTTTTCCCATCCAGATTAAATTGAGCATTTTTGTAATAAGGAGCATCAGGCTGAATATATCAGTTTTCTTCAAGATATTCTTTATGCTTTTCTTGCGCTAAGATATCTCATTGTAACTCTTTTTTAGGATTTAGATCAGCATTATAGGTTGAAAAAGCTGTTTTTTTCATTTTACCTTGCTTAGATTCATTACAAGAGGACTGAGTAAACTGCCCAGAGAGCTTTCCATTTTTACAGGTTCTTCTCTGAATATTACAAATCGAAGGCGTATCTGATCTCTGTTGATAAGCTAATACCGACGCTCAATCATCAATGCTATATCCCCACGGTGTCATACAAGGAGCACCATCAAGCACTTTATGCCTTGCTTCATCTCAAAATTCATACATTGCGACCACATATCTTACACTTCATTCAGGAAGCTCAACAATATCCCCTCTCAGTAAAAACTCAAATACCTTATTGATAAAATGACTACGATCTTCTAAAG
Organism: uncultured bacterium; assembly: GCA_963537415.1. Classification (GTDB taxonomy): domain Bacteria; phylum Patescibacteriota; class Gracilibacteria; order Absconditabacterales; family Absconditicoccaceae; genus HOT-345. Next base: position 2,675 of record CAUTDF010000014.1, read on the forward strand.
TACTCAACAGCGTCGTATAAGCGTTTTTATAGGATTTAGCAACATTTGTATTTTGTGCACCAGTCAAAAAACCTGAATCAGCTTTCTGTTCATTCTTTTGTTCACTTCCAGAAAGCATAGATCCAGTACCTGGGAGCATATATTCATACGTCTCAGGGGCTCCATGTTCTCAAAAAGGATTCTCCCCTAAGGTATATTTCTGCCCATTATCTGCCAAAAATACCCATTGCATTGGTTGCTGATGAGTTTTTTCCCAGTCCTTACGATATTCACTATTCGCATCAGGATTGATATTAGAGATAATAACCGCTCATAAAAAAAGAATCAAAGTATATGCTACAAAAGAGAGAAACTTTGGTTTAGTCAGTCTATGAGGTTTCAGCTTTCTAATTCTTCTTATCGCCATTTATGCACAAAAGATAATATAAGTAAAAAACACTTTGCTTAATTATAACAACAATCATCAAAAAAAGCAAAAAAATCAGATTTTTTCTGCCTATAGCAAAAATCATTTGAAACTAATCTCCGTAGAGCAATTTCTGTGAAATCAAAATAAAAACAAAAAACTCCCATTTAGGAGTTTTTTTATAATACAAACAACTATTTCCCATAAAAAGTGTAAAAATCTGGCTTTGCTTGTAATTTTTCTAGAATCCTCTGCTGAGAGATTTTGAGATCAAGTTCAGATGGGATAAAATCCTGACAATATTCCTTTGGGAAAGAGTTCAGACTAATCTTTTCAGTAAGAGTAATCTTAAAGCCTCTTTTCTGAGCTTCTTTGACCAGAGCCTGATGCCTCTTTTGGAGAAAGAGCAATTTATCATAAAAGAAACGTACATGTCCGGTTCCCATAGTATAGTTTTCAGAGATGATAATAGGCTTTCTCTCATCAAGCTTTTTCTTCACCAACCCAAAAATTCTTGGAAGTTCCCTCCACTCAGCAATCAAATGCTGATCAGCTAATTCTGAGACTGAAACAAGATTGATTCTCGTCATTTAATACAAAAAAGAAACAAAACTAGAATCATGAGCTAGAAAAACATTACTTCATCTTGATCTCATGGGAACTATAATCTATTGAAATTATTCCTCTGAACTCTTATCAGATTCGGTCTCAGCAATTTCGTCCACTTCAAACAAACCACTCTCCATTTTTTCAACCTTTTTCTTTTCTTCTTTATACTTCATATTTTCAGTTTTTTCCTCTCGAGGACGATAGACGATATCAATCTTTTTATCCACCATCTTGTAGAGCGGTGTCTCTGGTTCATCTAGTGAAATATCATTTGAATGGAGTGTTTTTAAGCTTCAGTCTTCAAATCTGATCCTGATCGCTCATTCAACAATTCCAATACCACCTACCAAAATATCATTGCTTGTCGAGACAATCTGTCCTTTCTTAGCTCTCTTCCATATCTTCAAATCCTCAAGCGAAAGCAACTTTCAGTTCTTATCTCAGTAGATAAGAATAAATGGCTCTCCATTATGCAAGAACATATTCGCAACTTGATCTCCTTCCTGCAGCTCAATTGCCTTTACTCCTCCTGCGGTCTTACCCATAGGTCTAATATCATCAGATTTGAAAAGGAGCATTGAACCTTGCTGAGAAAGAATACCAATATTTTCTCCATCATTCACTGGCAATACTTTCAGAATCTTTTCTCCTGGCTGAAGTCCCATAATCGTAGTTGGGAACTTTTTAAAACTCAATACCAACTCTTTTTTAGTTTTCTTGATGCTATTTTGATTGGTCAAGAACACTAGATAGTCATAGTGGAAATGTAGTGTCTTTGCAAAGACAATCTTTCACTTCAATCCAAAATGTTCATTCAGATTTAAAGCTGGTTTCGCCATCGTAAAACTTCCAAGATCTTTAATTCTCTGAACTACGAGCTCTCCTCTATCAGTAATAATCACGAGTTGATCCTGATTATGAGTGTAGATGAGATCTAAAGTTTCCTCTGGGATATTCTGAATTCTTGTCTGATACAAAATTCTAAGAGAATAATCATTTCCAATCCAACAAATCACATCTTCTTTTACTTTGTCGGCTGCCTTTTGAAGTTCTTTCAAACTTCCACTGATATTGTAAACGCTCAAGTCATTTGAAAGTTCAGTCCTTCTCTCATCTCCATATTTTTCCTTCATATATTCAAATTCCTGAGCCAGGACTTCATCAAGCTTCTGAGGATCAGAGATAATACCTTCTAAATATTCAATAAGTCTGATTTTTGCATCAATTTCTTCTGCAATCTTCTGAATCTCAAGTCCAACCAAAGATTGAAGCCTCATAAGAAGGATATATTCAGCCTGCTTCTCAGTAAATCAAAACTTCTCCATCAAATTTGTTCTCGCATCAGCTTTAGATTCAGATTTCTTGATAGTATCAATTACTTCATCAATAATATCAATCGCCTTTTTGAGTCCTTCCAAGATATGAAGTCTGTCTTTTGCTTTATTGAGCTGAAAAACTGACCTACGATATACAACATCTCTACGGAACCCTACAAATTCCATCAAAAGGTCCTTAATATTCAAGAGTCTAGGCTGACTTCCTCCTTCAACAAGTGAAACATTGTTGAGATTAAAATTAGTCTGAAGGTCTGTGAATTTATAGATTTGCATCAAAATTGCATCTGGATCTACTCATTTTTTTAGATAAATAGCAATCCTAATCCTATCTCTATTTGATTCATCACGGATATCATTGATTCCCTCTACCTTTTTATCAACAACCAACTCTCCAATCTTTGCAACAAGGCTCGCTTTATTCACAAGATATGGAATCTCATCTATCACAATTACGTGTGCTCATTCATACACTTCATCGTGTGTTTTCCCACGAACAACAATTCCCCCCTTTCCTTTTTTGTAAACTTCAAGAATATTATTGCTATCAAAAATCATACCACCAGTTGGGAAATCTGGACCTTTTACGATCTGCATAATTTCTTCAATACTTACCTGAGTTTTTTCTATAATTTCTTTCCCATCCTGATCAAATCAGATTGTCTGTGGCTTTCCTTCTTTATGGAGAAGAAGAAGTGAAGCATCTAAAATTTCAGTCAAATTATGAGGAGCCATATTTGTTGCCATACCTACCGCAATCCCCATCGTTCCATTACAAAGATGATTTGGAAATTTTGTTGGCAGCATCACCGGCTCCTTTAAAGAACCATCAAAGTTATCTCTCCAATCAACAGTATCCTGATCAATATCTTCAAGCATTTCCTCAGCAATCTTAGTCAATCTCGCCTCAGTATACCTCATAGCCGCTGCTCCATCTCCATCAATAGATCCAAAGTTTCCCTGTCCATCAACAAGCGGATATCTGAGTGACCAAGGCTGAGCGAGTCTTACCATTGCCTCATAGATTGAAGAATCTCCATGTGGATGGTACTTTCACATTACATCTCAGACGATTCTTGCAGATTTCTTATGTTTTTGATTATAAAAATTATTCATCTGATACATTCCAAAAAGGATTCTCCTCAAAACCGGCTTAAATCCATCTCTTGTATCAGGCAAAGCACGAGAAACAATAACAGACATCGCATAATCAATATATGACTGGGTAATTTCCTTTTCTATAGGATGTTGCTGTACTCTCTCATGTTTTTCTTCTTGTTGGAAAAGATCCTGACTCATAACTATACTTTTCAAAAAATAAAAAATCTGATTTTTCTTTCTTTTTACTCTAAAATCACCTAAATATTAGAAATCCCGCATTTGAATGCAAGCCAAAATCAAAATCACAATCTTGACATTTCAGAATTAATGATATTATATTTTTGATGTTCACAAAAATCAGAGAAAAGTAAGTTAGTACGGAAAAAAATATAAAAAAAGGCAAAAAATATTCTACCAATAAAGCATTGACTTTAAAATAAAAATGTATAAAGTGAAAGTACCCGTCAAATAAAAAAACATGAAAACACTAAAAATTAATCTCCTAGCAGATAATACTATATTTGTAGGAGAAGTAACAAAAAAAGCTGATCTTTTGCATACCTTTTATGTAAAAGATATAGAAGAACTTGATAAATTCTTTGCCACAAACACTATCCCGTGCGAATATTTCTATAAAGCATTCGGCTACTGGATACTCTGCAATCTTCAACGATGCAAAGAGAATAAGAATCGCTACGGCATTCTTACGAGAAAACTTATTAACTTTTCGAAAAAACTCTGGAAAAGGATCCGATCTCTCGCACAAAGGATTGCAAAAGAGATCAGAGGGTTCCAAAAAAGACCTGACGCTTCGCGTCTCTATTAATGTTTTTTGTAGTAGTTTTTTTCTTTATTGCAAAAGATCTCCATGTTTTTCTCTGGAGATCTTTTCTCTTATTCCAAATATTATTTTCGAAAATCAGATTTTTCTCCCTTTTTTGAGCGAAAATATTAAAAATCTCTTGCATATTAAGGTAAAAACTATAAAAGAAAGTGTATTTTATCTTTCTAAAAAAGAAACAATGACAAAAAAAGAACAAACTGTAGGTGAAAGAATTGATCAAGCAACTCATACCTTCTCAGAAAAACTTTGAGCAGCTGGTGAGTGAACTAAGAAAATGGCTGGAGGATTTATGCACTGGTGGAATAACTCAAGTCTAGAAGAAAAAATCACTATGATCATAGGAGTGATTCTTGTACTTTGCGCATTATGGCAGCTTAGATCTTTCATCTGGGGAATTCTACTTCTTTTAGTTGGTATCCTCGCAATCTCTGGAACATTCAATACTTACATCAGATGCGGAATTGATGCAATCAATTCAAAAGCTAAAAAAAGCACAAAAAAGGCTGAAAAAACTGAATCTGAAAACGAGTAATCAGTTTCGTAACTTTATTATACCAAACTACTAAATAAAGCCAACTTATTCACTTAAACAGGGATAGGAAGGCTTTTGTTTTTTGAAGAGATAAATTTTAATTTGCTAGCTTGAAACCAACGATGACAAAAGAAGAGAAGAACACACTCACCAGTAATATTTTTAAGCTTATTATTGGGCTCATCCTGCTCACAACGTGTTTTTGTTATCTTCACCAAAATCCAGCTGAAAAAATCGCGTTATATTCAGGTTTCAAGATGGTATTTCAAAAATCTGAAATCATCTTCTATAAACTTATAGGGAAAGATTGACAACTTCTAGAGCAAAAATATAAATTGGAAGATGATTTCCAAGAGTTAATCAATTTTGCAGAAGAAAAGGGATGTTCTGATAGAGACTTTCTTAATGATCTTCACACTACGTCTGAAAATTTTCTTTCAGAAAAAAAGGATAACATTGCAAATTACATCGCAGCTTATAGAATCCAATATAGAGATTTCAGTATTAGAATTGAACAAGAAAATTGTCACTAAAACAATCAATACGAGAAAAGCGATTTTATCCATTGTATCTAGATACTAATGATTATTTGAGTTGATATTGATGAAGTCATCGCTGAAACACTAGACTTTGTACTAAAATTTCACAACTATCAAATCGCCTGAAAGCCTCTAAAAAGAGAGCAGTTTAGCTCCTACTATATTCCGAATATCCCTGAATATGAACATATCAGCAAAGAACAAGCCGTAAGCTTCTTCACAGATGGAATGAGATATTCAGCTGAGCATTGAGGTATTCAACCTGTTCTTTGAGCAAAAGAAGTACTTGAACAAGCAAAAAAACAAGGGCACACACTCTACGCTATTACTGCAAGAGGCCCACTTGTTCAGCCTGCAACAGAGAAGCGAATTAAAGACTACTATCCAGAAATCTTTGAAGAAATTATCTTTTGCAACTATCACGATACTACGAAACCTCAATTTACCAAAGAAGAGATATGTCAAAAATACTGAATCCAGCTCATGATTGATGATAATTTAGAGTATGCAAGAGCAATTGCTAAGAGCAACATCCGTGTCCTTCTGATAGATAATCCTCGAAACCAAGAGTACTCTCCAGAAAAAGATCCGCTTATCACAAAAGTTAAAAATCGATCAGAAATCCATTTTGACGAATAAAAAGAAAAATCTGATAAAGTTAAGTTATCAATTAAAATAATCTCTTCTTTAAAGAAAAAAGCCTGATTCACATCAGACTTTTTTTGTAATTATATCATTTAAAACTACTTTCCATATTTAGCATTAGCTCCAAGATGTTCTTCAATTCTAAGGAGTTGATTGTATTTTGCGATTCTATCTGTTCTAGATGCAGAACCAGTTTTGATAAGTCCAGTATTCATCGCAACAGCCAAATCAGCAATAAAAGTATCCTCAGTTTCTCCTGATCTATGAGATGAGATAGATCTCATTCCATGCTCATGAGCCATATTGATAGCATCAAGTGTCTCAGATACCGTTCCAATCTGATTAAGCTTAATCAAAATAGAATTAGCAATTCCTTTCTCAATTCCCATCTGAAGTCTAGAAATATTTGTTACGAAAAGATCATCTCCAACAAGCATAATCTTCTCTCCCAAAGCATCAGTTAATTTCTTCCATCCATCAAAATCATCTTCAGCCATACCATCCTCAATCGAAATAATTGGGTATTTCTGGCACCAATCCTGATACAAGGCAATAAGTTCATCAGCATTCAGCTTTTTACCTTCTCCTGCTAGATCATAAACTCCATCTTTAAAGAACTCACTAGAAGCTACATCAAGTGCGAGAGAAATCTTACCAGCATATCCTGCTTTTTCAATTGCTTCCATAATCACTTGCAAAGCCTCCTCATTTGATCCAAGATTTGGTGCAAAACCTCACTCATCACCAACTGAAGTCACAAGCCCCTTAGCCTTTAAAATTGATTTTAAAGTATGGAAAACCTCAGCTCCCCATCTAAGCCCCTCACGGAAACTAGGTGCCTTATTTGGAACAATCATAAACTCCTGAATATCTACATTATTATCTGCATGAGAACCTCCATTAAGGATATTCATCATAGGAAATGGCAAAGTATTTCCTTTCCCTTCACCAAGATATTCATAAATGTATTTCTTTTCAGCATTTGCACAAGCTACTACAAACGCCATACTCACACCAAGCAAAGCATTAGCACCAAGATTTGACTTATTTGCTGTCCCATCAAGCGCAATCAACTTTTCATCTAAACTTCTAAAAGATTCAAAAGTCTGACCTTCAATAGCATGAGCAATGCTTGTATTTACATTTTCAACAGCCTTCAAAGTTCCTTTTCCAAGGTATCTTGATTTGTCTCCATCTCTAAGTTCAAGTGCTTCATGAACTCCTGTTGAAGCTCCAGATGGCACTAAAGCTCTACCAAAACTTCCATCAGCGAGCGTAATTTCCACCTCTACAGTAGGATTTCCTCTAGAGTCAAGAACCTCTCTAGCATAAACTTTACTAATTGTGTATCACATATATCTTTTTATACAAAATAAAACCAAATTTCAGACTATGATTTTGCACATAAAATGCAAGAAGAAATCAGATTTTTTTATCTTCTCTTTCAAAAATCATAGGATATAATTTTTATACAACAAAGCTTTCAATCAAGAATATCTATAACTTTTTCCCAAAAAAAATTAAAACACACATCCATAATTTGTACCACTCTGAGTATAATGATTTTTCACCTCTTGAAAAGTATCATTTTTAACTACCGCTTCACAAGCCTCACGAAGCTGAGTATCAGCCATAAGTTTCCAAGGTTGCAAGGTTTGTTCTAGAGATTTCTCCATTGCAGACTGATTTTCTAACGGAGCATTTTTTATCACGCAAGAGTAAAAATCAACAATACGATTACAAACCTGAATAGAAAAAAAATGATTTTTCTCTTCTTCCTGAGCTCATACAACAGTTCAAGACGAAACTCAAGATCCATTAGAAACACTAGTCGAGCTCTCAGTTATTCAATTTCATGAAAGCATACTCACCTGCTGAACTCAACTCAAATCAAACTGCGCCACTCCACTCAGAGTTTGACTTCAGCTCAATAAATTTTCACCAGTTAAAGTGAGAGAAATATCAGACTTCCCTCTTTTAAAAAGGAAAATTATAAGAAGAAGGACCAACAAAAAAAGAGAAAAGACAATTAAAAATTGAATCCTCCTCTTCTTTTTTAGTTGAGATCTCCTCCTAAGCATCATATGCACATAAAATAAATACTAATATTATTTTTTTATGAGTTCAAATCCATCTTTAGAATCTTTAACTTCCCATCAGTTTTCCAAAATTTCAGCCCTAAGCTGATCTGCTAATGCATAATTCTTATCAGCTTTAGCCTGTTTTCTTGCCTCAGCAAGGTGTAAAACTTCTTCTGGAATCTGAATACTTTCCTCAATAACAGGATCAAAAAGTCAGACTTTAAGGACCTTATCCTCAAGTTCCTTAAGAAGAGATAAGGTTTGCTGGGTAGGGTGTAATAGAGCTAAATGAATATCAGAGAGCAACTTTGGAGTATTTAAATTATCTCAAAGCGCAGCATAAACTTTCTCCTGAAAATCATCATCTCATTCGGTTGGAGTCAGATTTCTTATCTTTTTAATCAACCCAAGTCTTTCATTTTTGGCTTGTTCTAAGGCATCTCGAGTAAAGTTCAAAAAATTAGAATACTGAGCCTTAAAATAGAAGTATCTTAAATCCAATGGAGAATACCCTTTTGCTTTGATATCATCAAGAGAATAAATATTTCCAAGAGATTTACTCATCTTTCCCCCATCAACCTGAAGAAACTCATTATGAAGCCAATATTTTACCCATGGCTTATGTCAAAAACTGCATTCTGACTGAGTAATTTCATTTGAATGATGCACAGTAATATGATCAGTTCCTCCGTGATGAATATCAAATTGCTCCCCAAGATATTTACTCGCCATAGCGCTACACTCTATATGCCAACCAGGAAATCAAATCCCCCATGGAGAATCTCGCTCCATCTGCCTTTTTTCATCTCTAGGAGAAAATTTCCAAAGTGCAAAATCTGTCGGATTTCTTTTTCCTCAAATATCAACTCTCTCTCCAGCATTAAGATCCGCAAGTCTTTTCTTATAATTAGCTCACATCAGCTTTCCATAATCTTCTACAAGGCTTGTATCCATATAAATTCCATCATCAGGAATAGTATAGGTATATCCTTTCTCTTCTAATCTCTCAACCATCTGAATCTGTTCCTGAATATGTTCAGTGGCTCTCGGCATCACATCAAAACGCTCAATTCTAAGCTCCTGCATCGCATTCAAAAAAATATCTTCATATTTTTTTGCAACATCCCAAGCTGAGATCCCATCAATTCTCGATCACTTCTCCAGCTTATCCTCACCATCATCAGCATCTGAAACCAAATGTCCAACATCAGTAATATTCATCACCACCTTTACCGGATACCCAAAATATTTGAGCGTATTTCTAATTAAATCCGCGGTAAAAGTCGCTCTAAAATTCCCAATATGGGGCGTTGAATATACTGTTGGTCCGCACGAATACATTCCAACATATTTTTTTCAGTTTTCAGATTCATTCATCAATGGCTCAAAAACTTCTTTTTCACGAGTAAGTGTATTATAGAGCTTTAGTTCTGGCATCAAAATATCAAAAAAGTCTAAAAACAACTATGCGTTTAACCTTAGGAATAGGCAAAGAAAATGCAAGAAGAAATCAGACTTTTTTCTCTTTTTACTCTCAATATTTTTTAATCGCCTGCTGAAAAAGTTCACCCTTCTCCTCAAAATTTTTCCAATTACTATAGCTTGGAGATGCTGTGGAAAGGAGACACACTTTTCAAGCTGCGGTATGCTGATAAGCAAACCTTACAGCTTCATCCATATCTCTAGTCGAAAGCATATTTCAGTCAAAATCAGAAAGCAATTCACGGATTTTCTCACCAGACGGAGGGAAGAAAACCAAATTCTGAATTCAGAGTTCTTTTATCTTTTCTACAAGAATTTTGAAATCATATCCTCTATCTGTTCCTCAGAGAAACAGAGTTCAGACCTTATTTCCAAAAGTTTTTAAAGCCTCTAAAGTAGAATCAGGAGTCGTTGAAATTGCATCATCATAGAAAGTTATCCCCTTAAAAGTTCCGACAAGCTGTAATCTATGAGGAAGTCCATGAAAATGAGCTATCGTCTGATGGATTGAATCATTACTAATTCAAAGATACTTTGCAACTGCAATTCCAAGCGAAATATTTTGAAGATTATGCTCTCCAAGAAGCAAGCGATCCTCTGTAGAAAAGAGCTTCTCACCTTGATAAGTAAAAACTCCATCAGCCCATGTAGACTCCCCTCATTGCCCATAAGTATGGAGATTAGAATAAAGCTCAGAAAGCTGAAACTCTTGAACTGTTCTTGCTAGAACAAAGTTCTGCTCTGATCACTTTAAAATATTGAGTTTTGCTTGAGTATAATGTTCAAATCCGCCATGCCAATCTAAGTGCTCAGGGAAAATCGCTCACAAAACCGAAATAAAATTCTGCTTTTTAAGCTTCTCAAGCATATAACTTGAAAGCTCACAAACAACATAATCTCGCTCTTCCTCAAAATCAATCTCATCCAAAACCGGCTTCCCAATATTTCAAACAAGTTTTACACGGAAACCAGCATCTTTTAAAAGCTCATAAATCAGAGATGTCATCGTAGATTTTCACTTACTAGCAGTAATTGCAATTACCTTACCCTTATAGTGATCAAAGAAAAACTGCATTTGCGTCAAAACTTTATCTTGATAAGGCTTTAACTCAGCTAAATACGGCACACCTGCTGACTTAAAAATAATATCAAAATCCTCCAAATGGGAGAGATACTGCTCTCCTGTCCTCAAAGCAATTCCCTGTTCCTCTAGTTCTGGCTGATCTTTTACATCCAAAACGGTTAATTTCTCAAAAACAAAGCCATTATGTAATAGAAAGTTCAAAGTCGATTTTCCCTCAAGTCAAAATCAAAGAAGCGCAATCTTTTTCCCAGCAAATAAGTTCTTATCTAGCATTGCCTTATCCAAAAGATATAAAATACTGATCCCTAAATCTTAAAACATTTTCCATTTATCAAAACAAAGAAAAAACCAGCTCCTCAGCTGGATTTTTCAGTTATTAAAGTTCCTCATCTTCAAAAAGATGCTGAAGCACTCTCTTATTTTCAGTCCTTTTTGGAGCATCATCATCCACGATATTCAGGATTTTTGTTTTTTGTGAATTTTGATTTGCAGACTTCCAAACCTCAATAACGCTCATAATCAATCAAACAACAAGGACAATCAACTGAACACTCAACCCCCAAGCAATACCGATCGTACCAGTATTTTGAGAAACCAGTCCTAGAGTATCCAAAATACCCATATATGAGGCAACAATAATCCACAAAAACATAAAATTTAATACTGGTTCAGTCTCTCTAAATCCAAGGTATTTAATAATAAATCTCTTAAAATTGGTATGCATATTCCATCCAAAGAGGAATCCAAGCGAGAGCACAATAACAATAGCAGACTTAAAGTAAGTTTTCCCAAGTAACCAGATAGAATAACTAGATTGTCACTGAGTAATCGGAGTAATCTTTGCAATTGGAAGCAAAATCAAAACCGCTGCTAAGACAAACAAAAAGAGCACAAAAGTCTTTTGATGTTTTGTATAGTTGCTAAACTTGCGAAAAGTCCTCTCCAAATATCTTTGGATATCAGTAAGTTTGAGTTTTTTTGCCATTATGTTCTCTACTTAGAAAAGATAAAATTCAGATTTCACCCTCTGATATATGGATTTTTGATAAAGTATCAAGTCTTATTTCACAAAATTCTATCAAAGGATTGTATCTGATTTTTCTTACTTTTTTATCATTAGGATTACGCTTCACATCCAGAACAGCTGATAATTTTTTTACTAAACTGCTGTGCAGCATTCATACTGTGCTGATAATAAAGTGTCTTGATTCCCAGCTTCCAAGCCTGAATATAAAGATAATTTACCTCTTTTGCTGGCGTCTTTGGGCTAATCATCACATTAAGCGACTGAGATTGATCAGTAAACTGCTGTCTATCAGCCGCCTGATAGATAATCGCCATCTGATCTATCTCACAGAAAGTCTTAAAGACATCCTTCTCTTCCTGAGTCAAAAAGTCCAAATGCTGAACTGAACCATCATGATCTCTAATACTAAGCCAGATTTCTCTAGTATTTTGCCCCTTCTCTTCCAAAAGTTTTTCAAGATAAGGATTTTTGATTGTTACTTTAAGCTTCGCAACATCTTTCACATAACAATTTGACATATACGGCTCTATACTTTGAGAAACTTGCCCCAAGATAAAAGCAGATGAAGTCGTTGGAGCGATCGCATTGAGCGTAGTATTTCTTCTTCCATATCCTTTGAGCATTTCAGGTTCTCCATATTCCTGAGCTAGTGCTTCAGAAGCAGCATAAGATCTCTTTTGAATAAGTTCAAAAATCTCTTTATTCAGCTTTCTTGCCTGGAAACCTTCAAATGAAAACATCTTTGACTGCAAAAGTGAATGCCATCAAAGAACTCAGAGTCCAACTGCTCTATTTGACTTTGCAAAAGCATAAGCCTTTTTCATAAAATCAAAAGCAAGCTGATCATCTCTCTGATCTGAATCTCTAAGTTTCTCAAGCTTCTGAATAAACTCAGTCATTACTGCATCAAGGAAATAGACAAGTGTTTCAACTGCGTCAGTATCCTTCCACTCATCATAATGAGCCAAATTGATAGAAGAAAGACAACAAACAAACGACCAATCCTCATTTGCTGGCAACATAATCTCACTACAAAGATTACTTGCATAGATTTTCAGATTTTTATCCTTGTATACATCAACAGTATTATTATTTACCGTATCTGAGAAAAAAATGTAGGGATACCCCATTTCACCTCTTCTCTGAAGTAATTTCGCCCAAATAGCCCTTTTCTCTTGGTCTCCATCAATCATCTCTTGAAGCCACTGATCACCAACAGTTACTCAATGTGTAAGCTTCTGAATTGGATTTCCTTCACTTCAAATATCCAAAAATTCTGAAATATCTGGATGTTCAATCGGCAAATATGGAGCAAAACTTCCTCTCCTCACATTTCATTGACTTACCACATCAATAATGGTCTCAAAAAGCTCCATAAAATGAACCGCTCCTGAACTGACTCCATTATTTTTGATAGGAGTTCCCCTCGATCTTAAAGCCCCAAAATACCCAGAAGTTCCACCTCCATACTTACTCATCATTCCTGCCTCAGCCTGAGCATAGAGAATATCTCACATATCATCAGCAATATATGATCCAAAACAGCTAATTGGCAGCCCTCTTTCAAGTCCAAAATTTGACCATACTGGAGAAGCTAACGAATAAAAACCTCTCGCCATATAATCATAAAACTTCTCAGCGAAACCAGGCTTCTTTAGGATTTCTTCAGCATTTTTTGCAATTGCCAAGATTCTCTCCTCTGGACTTACTCCTTCCTGGAGATATCCATTTGCGAGGAACTTTCTACTATTTTCATTTAATCGTTTCATCAATACTTTATACGGTAAAAAAGATAAAAAATCAGATTTCTTCTACATTTTCTTCCATTATATACAGCGCTATAGAAATCCGGGAAAGAACAACCTAAAACAAATCATCACTCGTGATACTCTGACTTCTTTTATTATAATTGATTGATCTTTTATTGAAAAAATCCACATGCTTAGTTGCAATCACCTCATCATCAAACCAATCTGTCTGCTGAACTAAGCTTTCATCTATTTCGAATAGCGGCTCTAGACCGATACTTTTTAACGAGTTATTAAGTCTATTTTTTATAAATTCTTTAATCACTGCCTTTGGCAAGAAATCAAGTTCTCCCTGCTCACAGATCCAATCAACAATTGCACTCTCTGCTTCAAAAGCTTCTAAACAGTGTTTTTTTATCCTTTCATTATACTTTTCATCAAACCATTCAGGATGTTCCTTTTTGATAATATTGATAATATCAATACCAAACAGCCCATGAATCTGCTCCTCTTTTGATGTTGCCTCAACCGCATTTGACATTCCCTTAAACAGATTCCTATATTTATTAAACGCCATAATAATAAGGAACTGAGAAAATAACGAAACATGCTCAATAAAGAGTGAAAAAAGCAGAACCGCCATTGCATATTCCTTTTCTTCATCATTACTAGAAGTTTTGATTGACCTCTCAAGGTAGTTCACTCTATCAATGATACAAGGCACAGACTTAATCTGATTAAAATCATTATTTAATCCAAGAATCTCAAGCAAATGAGAATAAGCATCATGATGACGAACCTCAGATTCTGCAAACGTATACCCAACAGAACCAATTTCAGGTTTTGGAAGTCTTTTATAAATATCTCCCCAAAAAGTTTTCACACTTACTTCGATCTGCGCAATAGCAAGCATAGTATTTTTGAGTGCATTTCTCTCAGCATCAGTCACATTAACTTTGAAATCCTGTACATCTGAGGTAAAATTAAACTCAGTATGGATCCAATAAGAATGCCTAATCGCATCTACATATTCCAATAATTCTGGATATTCATAAGGTTTCAATGTGATCCTTTTTTTGAAGATATCTCTCTTTCTTTCTTGTGTTCTTTTTTCTCTATAAAGGATATAGTCCTTAGCAACCTGATGAAGTCAGGCTTCCATCAATTTTTGCTCAACCACATCCTGAATATCCTCAACATTAGGTACATAAGACTGATCTTGTCCCCACTTTTCCAAAAGTGCGTTATGAACCTGTTCAGCAATTGCCTCTGCCTGTTCTGGATGCTCATATTGAGAGTCGAGCATACCCTTTTTGATAGCATTAACAATCTTTGCTATATCAAAATCTACCATCATTCCATTTCTCTTTCTGATTTGCTTGATTACCATTCTCTGATAGCGTAAATAAAATAAAAAATCTGACGTTCTAAGCACCTTTTACCTTTCGAAAAACAACTATATATAGTCATCTTAGAAGATCAGTAACACAAGATATAGTATTGCGGAAATTAATTGCAAGTGTTTTTTGCTTCAGTTTTTTTTATCCCTTGACATTTATAATAGGATAATTATAGTACATACTCAAATAAAAAAACATATTTTATGAAAAATCATCGTAAACAAAAGGAGCTAACTTCAATTTCATTGAAGTTTAAAACGCCACAATGCGTTAATCTTTACCGCAAGGTAATATGTCCAGACCAATGGTCTCTTATCTTAAGCCAAACTTTGCAGACCTTAAGGATAAAAACTCAGAAAGAGGATTTGTTTTTCAAAAAAACAGAACTAGAGGAAGGTAAAATACTAGAGTTAAATATCACTACAAAAAGAAAGATAGTGCAAAACAGCTCAAATAGTAATGAAATCAAAAAAACCAATGCCTCTCGTTATGCCTTACGCGTTCCGATAAATCAAATTACTGAAATCAAGATCAATAACGAAGAGTATTGGGACCCTGAAAATCATACCTTTACGAAAGAGCTTCAAGGCAAAGAGTAGAAACCAAAGTTCTAATAAGGAAAGACTCAACAATAAACCTGATCGTTTTGATCAGGTTTATTCAACAAAGACAAACAAAATAAAGAATAACAAAAATGATAAAAGAAACTTTTACCTATAGCCACGGAATTAAAGTAAACCTCACTTTTAGCAAGGACCAAGATATTGAAGTCCTCATTGCTAACGAAGAAGGTATCTATCCTCAGAAAGGGGAAAAACAAAGGATACATCAGATTTATTCATCCGAAGCAAGAAGCATTGTTCTAAGCATAATACCAATAGAGCATCTGATAATAAATAGCTTAGGAGAATGCATCCCCATCCTGACGAATAAAGAAACCTCTGATATTCTGGAGCTTGATCTTAGCATCAACGAGGTGCTATATAAAGGGATCATCAACAAAAAAGAGATTCAAAAAATCTTCATTGATGGCAAAAATTACTGGAACCCCGACCTAAAAACATTCATCATTTTAGATTGTACACCAGATTAAAACACACTAAAAAAATCTGAAGCATACTTCAGGTTTTTCTTTTTTTGTGTTAATTATTCTCTCTTGGTTCTGTAAGTTTCTCCTCATGATGTGCAGGCGTCATACACAAAGACACAATCACTGAAAGAACAAGTACAGAAAGCAGCACAATCAACGAAATCTTTGCAGGGATATGAAAGAGAGGTGAAATCAGCATTTTTGTCCCTATAAAGGTCAATATAATTGCAATTCCATAACTCAGATACTTAAACCTATCAATAAAGTTTGCAAGAAGGAAATATAAACTTCTTAGCCCTAAAATAGCAAAGATATTTGAAGAGTAAAGAATAAACGGATCATTAGGAGCGATTGCAAAGATTGCTGGAATACTATCCACAGCAAAGAGCAAATCCGTAAATTCAATTACTCAAACGACAATCAAAAGCGGTGTTGCATATCTTAGTCCATTTTGAAAAACAAAGAATTTTCCTCACTCAAAAGTATCAGTTACTCTTGGGAAAAAGTATTTTACCACCCTAGCTCCAGCCGAATCTGAGAAGTTTTTATTCTCTTCATGTTCATGCTTAGCAAAAAATGACTTAATCCCAGCATAAATAAGGAAACCTCAAAAAATTGTAAGAAGTAAATTAACCTTAACTGGATGATCAAAGAGCAAGAATTCAGGAAGATAGGTCAGTTCTATAAGCTTTACCCCTGCAAAGATAAATATCGCTCTAAAGATCAATGCTCATATAATTCCTCGAAAGAGTACTTTATGCTGGAGCTTCTTTGGAACTTTGAAAAAGCCAAAGACCATAATGAATACAAACAAATTATCCACAGATAAGAGCTTTTCTACCCAATATGCAGACTGGAAGTATGAGAATCTCTCAAATCCAAGTTCCCAATAAATATATCCACTAAAGAGCATCGCAAGTCAAATCCACACAAGCGATCGAGCTAATGCCTCTTTACTCTTGATCTCGTGATTTTTCTTGTTAAATACTCAGAGATCTAAGAGTAGCATAACTACAATCAGCATCGCAAAAATAATTTCAAGTTTTAGCATCTTTGTTTAACAGAATAAAAAATCTGATTTTTCTGACTTTTCAAGTCTTCAACTGAACCACTATACACATCTACTCAACCATTTCCAGTGAAAATATGCTATTTTCCATTGAAAAAACATCTGACATATCTATACATTAAAGCTAGTATTTATCCTTTTATGTTTGTGATACGATGTCAAACCTTGAGATGATGGAATCCATCTTAGCATACCGAAAATCAGACAACACCTTTGAAAAAAGCATCAAAGAGAGAAATGAAGCAATGGCATACAAATTTTTTGATGGTCCTCCATTTGCCAGTGGTAATCCACATTATGGTCATCTTTTAGCATGAAGTATCAAAGATACCATCCCAAGATATATGACGATGAGAGGCTACCAAGTTAAAAGAAAACGAGGTTGGGACTGTCATGGTTTGCCAGTAGAAAAGGCGGTAGAAAAAGCACTTGGTATTGATGGGAAAAAAGATATCGAAGAAAAAATCTGAATTCAAACTTTTGTAGAAAAGTGCCGCGAATATGTAAATCAGACAAATACTGAGTGGAAGCGATTCGTAGATCATACAGGAAGATGGGTTGATATTACCAATCCTTATTTTACGATGGATCTAGATTTTATGGAAAGCGTAATGCGATGCTTTTCTAATATCTACAATCAGAATAAGGTATACAAAGGATTCAAAGTACAAGGATACTGTCCAAGCTGTGCAACGCCGCTAGCAAACAACGAGATTGCAGAAGGATATGAAGATAGGCAAGATACTGCTCTTACTGTAAAATTTCCACACCTTGCACCTGAAAGTGAGAAGTATTCTTGTTCTGAGGATGGGTTTATTGATGTTGTAGCTGGTGTGCTTCGTGATGAGAAAGGTCGCTATGCGATGATTCATCATACTAAGGAAAATCTCTGGTTTTTCCCTGGAGGGAAAGTTGAAAAAGGAGAAGATCTCATCACAGCACTTAAAAGAGAACTCAAAGAAGAAATCTGAACAGAGCTCACTGCGAACAAGTATCTCTGAGCAGTAAAAATCATTCATCTCTCAAAGCCTCGAAGAGTTCACCGATTTGAGGTAGAGTCAAACGATATTCCAACACTCCAGGAACCAGAAAAACACAAAGACATCCAATGGGTAACCGAAGAACTCTATGAAAACAGTGTTGGTTTTGCAATCAATATCAATGGAACAATCATCAATGATGAAAGGGAACTTCTGCATGATTTCATCGATTTTTATCTTTTCAAAAAAGTTCTCAATCCACAAGAAAAAGGACTTATTGAAGGGAAATTCAACTTCCTCGCCTGGACAACAACCCCTTGGACACTCCCAAGTAATATGTTTTTGACTATTGGGGAAAATATCGACTATGTGACCGTCTATGATCAAAAATCACAAGAATACTATGTGCTCGCTGAGGCTTTACTCAAAAAATACTATAAATCACCAGAAGACTATACTTTCATTTACAAGCAGAAAGGGAAAGAACTAAAAAATCTGACCTATCAGCCACTTTTTGATTACATCAAAAAATCAAATATTGCAGATGAATATAAGAATCAGTTTTTTCAAATTTTAACCTGAGAATTTGTAAGTACTGAGGATGGAACAGGTATCGTACATACTGCTCCAAGCTTTGGAGAGGACGATTTTAACGCTGTTGCAAACCTTCTAGGAGGAGAAACCTCAAAAGAATGGCTCTTTATGCCAGTTGATGAATATGGATGTTTTACGGGTGAAGTCCCAGATTATCAAGGGATGAAAGTCATGGAAAGTAATAAACCTATCACTGAGCATCTCAAAGCAAACCAGAAAATCGTAAAAACTGAAAGTCTCGTTCACTCATATCCTCACTGCCGAAGGTGTAAAACTCCTCTTATTTATAAGGCTATGTCGAGCCGATTCATCAAGGAAAAAGAGATGAATGCTCAAACCGCTAGCCAAGCTGGAGAGATCAAATTTATCCCAGAAACCGTAAAAAACAGATTCGTAAATGGATTGCAACAAGCTCCAGATTGGAATGTTGCTAGAAATAGATATCGAGGTTCTCCACTACCTATCTGGCAGAATATAGAAAATCCAGAAGATCGTTTTGTGATCAATACACTTGATGAGCTCTATCATCTCACCACTTCAGGATCAAAAAATCTGACCAAAAATGTCTTTATTCGCCATGGAAGGACTGATTTCAATGAAGAGAAAAAATTTGACTCACTAGGAGATGCAAGACTTAATGAACTCTGAGAACAGCAGGCTCAAGGACTCGTTAGTAAGCTCGCTCCTCATATAGAAAAAAAATCTGATGTTGTATTCATTTTATCTCCTCTTCCAAGAGTTTGGCAAACTATTAAGCCAACCTTGATCAGCTTTTTCTGAGCTGATGAGGTAGCAAGATGTGAAAAGCTCTATTTTGAGCATCATGAGGGGCACAAGGATCGTTTTGAAAAAAGAACAACCTTTGATCATGTGCATAATGGAGCAGCCGAAGAAATCGTCGTAAAACTCAATGATCAGCTTTTTATTGATTCTCGTATTACAGACTTGATCAACTATACTGATCAAGGAGAAAAGATTTCTTGTGATATGTTTAATCGATTTGATGAGGAAAGAAGCATTGGAACTGATGGAGAAAAACTTGAGGACTATAGAAAAAGAACTGAAAGTGCAATCCACTATTGGAATAGCAATCATCAGACAAAAACTCTGGTTTATGCTTCTCATGATGATACTATCGCAATGCTAAGAAGAGCCTTCCGCAAGTTTGAATATGGACTCTACAGAAAAAATTATAAACTCGGTAATGCCGAAGTCAGAGTTCACTACCGAGATAGTGATAAACAGTGAGAAGTTGATCTTCACAAGCCATATGTAGATACTTATCGAGGAATTAAAGAAGGTAAAACCTATAAAAGAACACCTGAAGTTTTGGATTGTTGGTTTGAATCAGGAGCGATGCCGTTTGGGCAGGATCACTACCTTGGAGAAGAGGGAAGAAATATTAGTTATCCAGCGGATTTTATCGCGGAAGGACTTGATCAGACAAGAGGTCGATTCCGTTCTCTCCATGTGGTTGGGCATGCAATCAAATGAGAAAACGCCTACAAAAATGTGATCGTAAACGGACTTGTACTCGCAGAAGATGGTAAAAAGATGTCTAAAAGTCTGAAAAACTATCCAGATCCAAAGGAACTTATTGAAAAATGGGGAGCTGATGCTTTTAGACTTTACACTTTGAGTAGCCCAGTTGTGAGGTCTGAACCTATGAGATTCTCTGAAAAAGGTGTTGAACAACTCTTTAAGGACTTCAATATCCCACTAGAAAATGTCTTTAAGTTCTTTGAGACTTACGCTAAAATCGATAATTGGAAGTCCAATAGTAAGGAACTCTATATGATGAATAAACTCTCATCTGATGAAAAAACTCTTCAAGAAAATTTGATCAGAATTCAGCCTGATATCATTTATATTGAGTCTCACCTCAGTGAGCAGAAGCAAAAACTCTCAGAACTCGTATCAGCTTTTCTTACCAAGAAACCTGAAATCCAAATCTTAGACAAAAACCTAGAAAATTACCTTGAATTGATATCTTCTTTAGAAGACCAGAGAACACTGATCATTGCCGATGAAACTCAAATCAGAATGCTTTGGTCACAAGTATCCTCTAAGCAAATCACTGAAAATATCCTGGAGGGAGAGGTTCTCAAGCTTCCAAACTATGCAATTTGCAATGAACTAGATAGATGGATCCTAGCAGAACTTCATCAAACGCTAGATAATCTTGACCAAGGACTGAGAAATTATAATCTTGACGGAGCTATCAAGTCAGGAATCGATTTTATTGAAAAGCTCAGCAACCGATACCTTAGAAGAAGCAGAAGAAGATTCCGAGGACATGATATGACAGCGGACAAACATTCGGCTTATTCAACACTTTTTGAGGTATTGACGACTTATCTTCAAATAATGGCACCATTTACTCCATTCATTACTGAGGACTTACGAAAAAGATTGCAAGCATTCAGAGGAGAAGAAAATCAAAAAACTGAGTCAATTCATCTTTCATTCTGGCCGTTCACAAATAAACTGTATATCGATCGCGACCTTATGGATGAGATCACAACAGTTAGAAAAGCTATTAAGCTCGCACTCTTCATTAGATCAAAGAACAAGATCGCAGTTAAGCAACCACTTAAATCATTGAGTATTAGAATTGAATAAATTCATAAAAAGAGAAAAACCTGAAATCAATTTCAGGTTTTTTCTTAAACTTTCAGATTCAAAATATATAGACAAATATAGATTAATAACAATACCTCACCTCTGGCTCAAGCTGGATTCAGAACTTAGCGAATACACTCTCCTCTACCTTTCTCGCATAATCTAAGACTGCAGCTCAACTCTCACCTTCATTTACCAAGATAAGTGCATGTTTTTCATACATTTTAACTCAGTTTTCTTCTTTTCCCTTCCATCAGCAGAGCTCTATGAGTTGTCCAGCTGAGAGTTTCATTGTCTCTTGCTCAGTCAAATGTGCCTTGAGTTCCGGAAACTGAGTAGAAAGTTCTTCTCGCTCAGGAAGTCAGATTTCTGGATTTTTTCGATAACTTCCAGCCGTTCAAATCGTATGATAATCAGGCAGTTTGCTTGCTCTAATATCAGAGATAATCTGAGATATCTCACGCAACTTTTCAAAAGGAGAAAGCTGATCAAAGTCAGAGTTTTTTTCTGATAAAACTCTCTGAATATCAGCATATTCGGTAGCAAATTGATAATCATGATTGACTTTCTTGAGATCAAAAATGATATGCGTGATAATAAACTGATCCTGAAGCTCATGCTTAAAAATACTTTCACGATAGGCAAACTGACACTCCTCTTTTGTTAATTTTTGAATTGTTTTTGTCTCTAGATTTACACCGATAACCTCAGAAATACTACTACTCGCCTCCTGTCCATACGCTCAAATATTTGAAACCGCACTCGTACCGACAGTCCCAGGAATATCAATCAAGTTCTCTACTCCACCAAGTCCCCTCTCAGCTGCCCAATATACAAAATTATTCCACGCTTCACCAGCTCAAACCTGAACTTTTAGACGTGTTTCATCTTCAGAAAGGACCTTAAATCAAGGGATCTGCATCTTTACAACAATCCCATCAAATGCCTCAGCACAAAAAAGCGTATTTGCACCTCATCAAAGTATCCAATGCTTACACTCGTCCCAAAGTGGAGTTTCAATAAGATTCAAAAGCTGATAGGTCGTAGTAATTGGCATAAAATAACGAGCAACACAGTTCGTTTTAAGCGTTGTAAGGGATTTAAGATTGATATTTTCTTGCATCTAGATAGGAAAAGAAAATAAAAGTCAGATTTTTTCTTTTTTTATTATTGGATAAATTACAGAATACATCTATAATCTACTATAGGTTTTATCAGTATAGTTCTTCAGAATATCTAAAGCTCTATGCACATCCTGAGCTGTTGCAGCAGGCGTTCACTCCAAAGGATATTCCCATCAGAGTTTTTTTCGCTTCTCCTTCCCTAAATTATGATACGGCAAGATCTCAAGTCTTTCCATACTTTTTAGAGTTTGGACATATTTTCCGTACTGATGAAGATCTTCCTCATCATCAGTCAATCAAGGAACCAATACATATCTAAGCCAATAAGGTTTTTGAATCTTCTCAAGATACTCAAGTGTCGCTAAAGTATTGGTATTTTCCTGTCAAACAAGCAAAAGATGTTTTTTAGGATTAATCTGCTTAAGATCTGGGAGAATCAAATCTGAAAGCGCAATAACTTCTAACGCTTCAGGAGTCCTCACAAAACCATTCGTATCAATGCAAATATGATATCCTTCAGCTTTTAATCTTTTTACAATAGGTAAAAGTGCTGAGGCTTGTAAAAGTGGCTCTCCTCCAGAAAACGTAATTCCTCCACCATTTGAAAAATAAGGACGATTTCTCTCAGCTAAATCAAGGATTTGTGCCTCGTCCATTCGCTTCGCTTCCTCATTTTCCAGCGGGATCGTATCTGGATTATGGCAATATAAGCACTTAAACATACAACCTTGTAAAAAGATCGCCACTCTAATCCCAGGTCAATCCTGTGTTGCAAAAGTTTCTACAGTATTTACACGGAGCATCTTTGCAATAAAAATAAAAAAATCTGATTTTTCTCCCTTTTTTTCATACTATATAGATACAAAAGGGAATATTTATCTAAAAAAAATCTCCGCACTTCCTGAAAAGGCGGAGACCAAGACATTTTCTACTAGATAACCTCAATCTGATATCCACTGAGCTGAGAAGCAAGTTTGATATTGCTAGCTCCTTTTCCGATAGCAAGCGGTTTTTGAGATTCATCAATCTTTACAACAACCTTTCCATTAGGCTTAAATTCAACATTTTTTTCCTCAACCTGAGCTGGTTTTAGAAGTCCGATAATAAGTTGAGTTGGATCTTCAGTATTTTGAACGAAATCAACCTTTTCTCCATCAAGAAGTGAAAGGACAGTATTGATACGGTCTCCCTTATGTCCAACCATCACTCCAACTGCATCTACTCAATCCTGCGTACTTGAAACCAGAATTTTAGTCTTTTTCCCAGCAATTCTCGCGATATTATCAATCTGCACAGCTCCAGACTCAAATTCAGGAACGATCTTTTTGAGGATTGCCTCTACATAATCAGGACTTGATTGTGTAATATCAAGGACAATACCTCCAGTATCTCTACTAATCTTCTTGAGATAGACAAAAACTTCTTCTCCGATTTCATAAACCCTATTTGGAATCTGACTCTCAGGTGGCAAAACAACAGTTGTTCCATCAATATCAAGAATGATACTATCTGAATGCACTCTCAATACCTTTGCCTTCAAAAGTTCTTCTTCTTTGTCCTGAAACTTCTCGTAGAATCTCTCTCTTTCAATATTTTTGATCCCTTGCTTAATAGTCTGCGCTGCAGCCTGAGCCGCAATTCTTGAAAGTTCAAGTTTTGCTGGAGTAATATTGATCAAAAGCTGTTCTCAAACTGAGATATCTTTTCTCTCTTCCTTTGCCTCAGCAAGCAAAATCTGAGTATCTTCATTTTCAATCTCTTCTACTACTTCAAGTGCCTTATAGATACTGATCGTACCATCGTTTTCAATATTTACCAACACCTCAGCCTTTCTATATTCAGGAAAATCCTTTTTGAATCCTGACTTAATTCAGTTTCTAATCACTTCTAAAACTTGATACGGATCAAGTTTATATTCTTCTACGAGCTGCATCATCGCAGCCTGGATACTTTTTCCATCGAGTTTCATGCTCGTATTTTTATTAGTAAGATAAAAAGTTCTCTTCAAGATTGACTATAGTTATTCTGATTGTTTTTGCAAGAAGAAAGTGATTTCTAATTGTCTAGATTTGATTAGTAAGCCAAGTAAAAAAAGAGATTCGTTTATTGAGGGAGTAGATATTGGTTTTTATAATCGTAGACTTTATACTACATAAGAGAGGAAGACAAAAAATTAGAAATGATTGTCAAGGAAAGCAATATTCAAATAAAAGGAGGAGAAAGAAAATCTAAAGCTGACTTTGCTTGAAAAGAAAAATTAAAAAAATATATTCAATTTTAATTTACTTTTTTATATAGGAATGATGACTTTTTCTCAAAGAGAGTGAATTGAACCAGAACCTTTTTTACAAAAAGATAGTATGACTGAAAAACTTAAAATTAAATTATGGAACATTAGCTTTATCTTCTTAGAATCATTATGCTATAAGGAGTTTGACGACTATTGAAACGAATACTATATTCATCTAGAGAGTGATTTTTTGTTAAATTTTGCTAACACCTTTTGACTAAAAATAAATAGTATTAGTAATACAGTAAATGTTTTTCAAGAAAAAGATCTTAATATACTATTTAAAGACCGAAATAAAATTTATGATTACATAGAAATAGTTTTTTGATGTTTAAATGAAACAGATAAAATTTGATTTATAACAAATATAAATTTGATTCTTACAGAAGAAAATAGTGCCTATCATATGTCTGAAGATGGATTAATTATCCCTATAATAAACAAAGAAGAATTAGAAGCCGTGAATCAAGCACATAAAACCCCCTATTCCCCTGTAAATAAACATATTCAAAAAGCGATTTCACTCTTTAAAAAAGAACCTTCTGATTATGCAAATTCTATCAAAGAATCTATCTCAGCAGTTGAGGCACTTTGTCAAATTATTATAGGTGATAAAAAAGCAACTTTAGGGAAAGCAATAAAAAAATTAAAAGAAAAAGGAGTGATAATCCCACCAGCACTTGAAGAAGCTTTTAATAAGCTTTACGGCTATACAAGCAATGCATGAGGCATTAGACATGCGCTTTCAGAGGGAGATACACCACCTACTTTTGATGATGCTAAATATATGCTTGTGAGTTGTTCTGCTTTTGTAAATTATCTCATTAGTAAAATGAATTAGTTTTTATTTCTTATTTAAACAAAAATGACAATAAATATTGATACTACACTGCCAATACTTTTTATGTTCTGACTGCTAATAGTAACCATTGGTTACTTCATTGTTGAAATATTTGAATGAAAAGAATATTTTTGGAGACAACACTTAGAAAGATATAATAATTCACTCTTTGATAGAATTCTCCATTATATTATATGGTGAATAATCGCTAATATTGGCATTTTATTTTTTGAGTTGCTTTTTAAATGAGGACAAATTCTGTTAATTGAAGTTTTTAATAATTCAAGGGATATAAGCTCTAGTATTATATGAAATAATATAGACAGAGTATGAATACAAATTTTTCTCTTTTCTTTATTTTATTTCCTCTATCTTTTAGGAGTTATATGCTTATTTTGGTGTTGAAAACGAATTATAAAAGCTATCTCTTGGATAGGAAGCAAGCTAAACAAAGATTCCCAATCAAAGAAACAAAATAAACACAAAAAACAATAAAAAAACTATATTTTCAAATAAAAAAACTATATTTTCAAATAAAAAAGTACTCCCTTTTTTAATCAGAGAGTGCTTTTTTGGTAGTAAATAGTTAAATAATTTTTAATTTCTTGGCTGATATTCTATGAGGATAATCAGC
Source organism: uncultured bacterium (assembly GCA_963537415.1). GTDB lineage: Bacteria > Patescibacteriota > Gracilibacteria > Absconditabacterales > Absconditicoccaceae > HOT-345. The sequence continues at coordinate 28,751 of CAUTDF010000014.1, forward strand.
CATGGGTATTATAAAACTTTCTCAAAGAAGCAATAATAAGACTCAGAAATCTATTAACAACATTAAAAAGCTTATTTTGCTGACTAAGATCAGATAATTGCTTAATACCATGAAAAAGATTATTTCTTAAACGATAGACAATAAATAAGCAAATTTTTAGATATTCTTTCATGTTTTTTTGAATTAATTGTTGCTTCGTGGTCTCATCTTGTTCTTCTTTTATTTCTTGCAGTTTCCCCTGATATTCGCCCCATTTAGAATCTTCGTAATCCCTACATCCTAAGTTGTAATCATTTCAAATATGATATCTTTCACTAAAGAAAAAAATACAATAATTGAGTGAAGATTTTTCTTCTTCACTAAGATTATTGATTATTCTAGTATGTAAATCAGAATTTTCTAATTTTCATAAAGAAACATAATTCTTAAACCAAGGATCTGCCTCTAAAAGATTCCAAAAAATGGCAAACCTTAATACGCTTTTTATCTTTTGTTCGGTTTCTACAGATAAAGACTCCGATATTCCTCCCTCCAAACAACTATTGATAAAAGAGAATTCATCAAATTCTTGAACTTCTGAGCACATATTAGTATATATATAAATAAAAATAGTTTTTTAAATTGCCCTTATAAAACACTTTTACTTGTCTTACTCCGTAGGTTCCTTAGGACCTTTCTCTTCCTCATTTCTGTCCATCTCCCAAGCTGAGCTTTATGAAGTTTCCAAGCATCGTTGCTATCTTTGATGAGTTTATTGAGTGAAGCGATAAAGGCTGCGCTTTTGATCAAAAAGATGAAAATCTGATTGGTTTTTTGGTTTTTTTTAGCATTTTGGTCAAATATTTTTGCATTCTAGCATTTTTTGATCATTTAAGCGGATTCTTGATCAGTTTTGAGAGTTTTTTCAGCATTCTGATCATCGCATTTACTATTCTCTCGGTTTTTTAAAAGTCTTTAGTGTTTGCTTAGTTGAAGTATAGGGAGCGGGGGAGAATTGCAAGTGGAAGTTGAGGAAATAATGATTTTATACATAAAAACAATAAAATTTATTCTTTATAAGGATTTTTCTTTTCAAAGAAATCCACCTCTTTTTCTTGTATGATACGATCAAGATTTTCTAATACCTTTCTGTCCACAATATCTGTAGATTCCATTGTTGTAAATAAATTACCTTTTAACCAGCTATTATCCCAAATTGAAACTGATTTATCTAAAACAGCTTTACATAATTGATCAGAATATAAAATATCTTTTTGAATTGGATAGGACAATCTTTGCAACCAAACTTCTAAATGTCATGTATTGGGTATTTTCTTAAATTTCAAATGTATCTTCTCTAAAAGTTTCTTTCTTACCTCATCATTATTAAAACTTAGTAACTTACTTAGCAAAGAAACACAAATAGTATAAGTTCTAGGATTCTTATAGGCAATTTCTGTCACAATGCTTATTAAAACTGAAGGATCTTTTCTGGTTTGTCTCCAAGAAGAAATTTGACGATAAATTATATTAAGTCCTTTCACAAGACTTCACGAATTTGGATATAATTTAGAAAAACGATACATTAATAAAAGTTTTTGTTGTATATTAAATGTTGTTTGTGTAGTAAACTTATTATCTATGTCAGAATGAAAATGAGAATTAGCAATAAATTGCTGAATATCAAGATAAGCTAATTTATCTGCCTTCATTGATGCTACTAAAAAGTCTTTTTCCATAATCGTCTTATTAGCATTAATTTTCAATCAAAAATCTCCAAGTATTTGGGTTAATTCTTTTAAAATTCTTTCTCATATACTTGGATTGTTAACAAAAATTCTATAATCATCCCTAAATCTATAAATTTCGTATTCCTCTTTTTTAATATCCTTAATACTATCTGTAAGTAATCAATCTACATACCCCAGAACAGCTTCAACTATAAAATCCATAATAACAGGTCATTCAGGAATCCCATTAGTTTGTCCATACGACATTAATTGAATATATCAATCTATATTATTTCCCAAAAAAGTTTTATCAGTTCTATTATTTTTTGATTGTTCTTTTCAGTGTAATGCTCGTGCTATTGAATGAGTATATAATGAAGCGTAACAACTAACAATATCAGTTTTTAATAAATAATCAAACTTCAAAGATAATATCATAGATTGTTCTTCTATCTTTCTAACCCAGGTATTTGCTTGCACTGAGGAATAAGATGCTGATTGTTCTTTAGGAAGAACTGGGATACTAAAACAATTTACTACACTATTTGTTTTAAATTCTTCAAATTTTTTTTGTAAATATATCCAATTCTCCTCCTTTGTTATTTTATGGACTAATGCCACATATAAAACAGGATGAACGAGCTTCAACGCCCTCCATCAATATTCACCATCTTTATTGTGAAATAAGGTATAATTAATATTTTCTATATTTTTAGGATGTTGATCCCTTGAAAAAAAGCTCTCTATTTCTTTATCCTGAATTTGGTTTGAGATTTTCCATAAAAGTTTTCAAAAAGAGAAATATCAAGGTAAATCAAAAGTATAATATTTTTCTTCATCTAAAAAAAATTTTCTTGCTTCTTGCCAATTAAGCTGTAATATTGTATTCTCCATCCTAATATGTAAAATCCTAAATCAATCCCTGCTTCCTTGCAATCGTCCTCGCAGACTCAGTTAAATACTTCTTTCTAATTCTTATCGCCTTTGGTGTGATCTCAACCAGTTCATCTAGTCCGATATAGCCCATCGCCTGCTCAAGAGACAAATGCACGATTGGATCAATTCTCATCGCTTCATCATTTCCAGAGTTGCGGACATTATTCATTTGTTTGTTGATGGTGAGATTTACGGTCATATCTCCTCCCTTCAAATGCTCCCCTACGATCATTCCTTCATAGATTGGCTGAGCTGGGTCTACGAAGATTGGTCCTCTCTCCTGGAGTTTGAAGATTCCATACATCATCGCTTGTCCGGTGGCAGATGAAATCATAGATCAGACTTGTCTCTTTACAATTTCTCATTTAAACGGTTCATAGTGAGAAAAAGCTGAATACATAATTCATTCGCCCTTCGTCGTGAGGATAAACTCTCCACGAAATCCGAGAAGACCTCTGGTTGGAATGATAAATTCCATCGTAGTAAGTCCGTTTTCTGAACTCATATTTTGCATGAGTCCTTTACGAGGTGCGAGCATATCAATCACCGTTCCAGAAAGCCCATCTTCCACGCTAACGACAAGATTTTCCATTGGCTCAAGTTTTTGTCCGTTTTCTTCTTTATAAATTACCTGAGGTGCTCACACTTGCAGTTCCCAACCTTCTCTCCTGATCGCTTCAATCAACACTCCAAGGTGCAACTCTCCTCTTCCTGAGACGATGAATTTTCCTTCTACCATTTCAACTTTCAAACCGACATTGGTTTCAGCTTCTTTTTCTAGTCTTTCTGCCATGTTTCTGGTCGTCATATATTTCCCATCTTTCCCAGCAAACGGGCTATCATTTACCAAAAACTCCATACTCAAGGTCGGCTCATCAATCGCAATCGTCGGCATCGCCTCAAACTCCCCTACTCCAATGGTTTCTCCCACGAAAATATTTGGGATTCCGCTGATGGTCACGATATCTCCACATTCTGCCTGAGGGATCTCAATCCTCTGGAGTCCGAGCGTTCTAAAAATATGCGCAATCTTTCCGCTTCTCTTTACTCCATCATTTCCGATGATCGTTACTTGACTTCCTGCGTTCAAAGTTCCCTGATATACACGCCCTACTCCGAGTCTTCCCAAATAATCATCATATCCGAGGTTTGCAACCTGCATACAAAAAGAAAGATCAGATTTTTCAGCTGCTGGAGCCACATTTTCCAAGATCGCATCAAAAAGCGGAGTCAAATCCTTCGCTTCATCAGTCAGATTTTTCATCGCATATCCATTTTTTGCGCTGGCATAAATAATCGGAAAATCCGCCTGCTCATCACTCGCCCCAAGCAAAATAAACAGATCAAAAAGCTGATCAATCACTCGGTCAGGTCTTGCCGCTGGTTTATCAATTTTATTAAGTACGACCATCGGTTTAAGTCAGAGTTCGAGACTCTTTTTAAGTACAAACTTGGTCTGTGGCATCGGACCTTCATAGGCATCTACTACGAGGATCACAGAATCCACCATTCTCAATACTCTCTCTACTTCGCTTCCAAAATCCGCATGCCCTGGCGTATCTACGATATTGATCCTCTCACCTTGGTATTCAATCGCAGTATTTTTGGCATAAATAGTGATCCCTCTCTCCCTTTCCTGATCGTTATTGTCCATAACGAGGTCTTGCTCTTCCATTTTTTTGAGCGTTCAAGACTGCCTCAAGAGCTGGTCTACAAGTGAAGTCTTTCCATGATCTACATGGGCGATAATTGCGATATTTCTAATTGCCATTTGCTTTTTGGTATAAAAAATAAAAAACCAGAATCAGATTTCTTGGTTTTTTCTCTAAAATCAAGCATTCTGAA
>CAUTDF010000015.1:0-29207 GCA_963537415.1 uncultured bacterium
TCGCTCCCGGAGGGACTCGAACCCTCGATTTCCACCGTGAGAGGGTGGCGTCCTAAACCACTAGACCACGAGAGCATAAAAAAATACAACCTATCCCCGCTAGGGATCGAACCTAGATCCACAGCTTAGAAGGCTGTTGTTCTATCCATTGAACTACGGGGACATATCCTCCATCGTCAAATTAGCCTGGGGAGAGTAGGATTTGAACCTACGTAGCCGTGAGGCGTCAGATTTACAGTCTGATGCAATTGACCGCTCTGCCATCTCCCCTCTCTACAAGACCTTTAGACCAAAGAACTTAAATTTGGACTCTATGGGAGTCGAACCCATGACCTCCTGCGTGCAAAGCAGGCGCTCTAGCCAACTGAGCTAAGAGCCCAAAACATTTTCTACCCTCAGAATCATTGAATTTGATCAATCTGTTCTGTAGGATTTCATACAAAGACACCGAACATTGTTAATACTCAAAGCACCATAACTACAAATCCAAGTAGTAGTACTAGATTCCTCGTACCTCACAAATGAAGCTCTGCCCAAGCATTTCTACCAAAGAACTTTACTATATCATAAGAATAATAACAGAAAAGCCCTCAAATTCAACAAAGCAGTATTCATAATAAGATACGACCAATCATTTATCTCCACTTTTTGTAGCTAATAAATAGATATCCTTGAACACCTTGATACGAAACCCATGTAGTGTAATAGCGGATAACGGGACTCGAACCCGTACAAACAGAGCTGAAGTCTGCTATGCTACACCAACTACATCATATCCGCACCCTCGTCTGTCTATGATGACAGTGACAAGGTATACGAAAATAAAATACAAAATCAAGAGATTTTTTATTTATTTTATCACTTTTTTAAAAAAATGGTTGTTTTATTTGTAGCGTTGGCTCTGGAACTTATTTTTAGAAAGAGAAAAAAGTCAGACTTTTCTCACTTTATACGTAAAAAAACAAAGGCTCAAAAAAAGTCACTATTTGTTTTATCAGTCTTTATGCAGATTTTTTATTTATTTTTTTGATTTTAAGAAAAAGAGGATGTAAAATCCTCTTTTAATATTTTGATTATTTTTTTATGATTGAGTTTCCAGTCTTCGCTTTTCTATATTCTTTTTATAACTCTCTAAACTTGTAGGAATATTATTTTCTGTTTCTGGGATATCAAGAGCATACCTATAAAATATTTGGAACGTTTTTGTATCCGTTTTTTGTAAAGCATTCTCAATCTCCTCAGCCTTTTTTCCATATAGATTTTTACGAACAAATTCACCAATAGGAACCAATCATAAAGGGACTGCTATAGTATTACTTGATGTTTTTCATAATATTGTATAGAGTCAACTATCAATATCACTAAATCAGATTTTTCTTGCTTTTCTAGTTTCAATAACAGTATTTCTATATTTATCTAATCATTCTGCTCATCAGCTTGTTCTCGCCACAACATCATCCAAGCGTCATTTTCGTTGTTTATTGAGTCCTACATTATTTACTGAGATTCATAAAATCCTACTAAGTTCTTCATCTTGCTTATCTCTCTTAATTCTTGCCCACTGATTAACCCCAGCCTCTCTTGACTCAAGAAGAGCACTTCTTCCTTCTTGAGAAGAGTAGATATCTCATAAGGCGAGACTACCATTAGGTACTGCAATAATTGGAGTAGACTCAATTGTAGATTGTCCTATTTTTGCAACAGAACTTGTAAACTGATCAAGTTTTTTAACGCCTGTCTTATTCGTAATAGCTACTTTTATAATCATTCGCATAAATGCCAGAGAAAGGATTGCAATAAATATTTCCTGAATAGTCATTTTCGCATTAGACATATTCATATTAAGTAATCCATCAATTTTTACAGCGGAAGAATATCAGCTTTCCCCATTTTTAGTTGTCGAAATACTAACATTACCCTCTGCAAATGAAGCATCTTTATAGTCTAATTGGAAAAATGATTGATAGATTACAATTATAATCATCATTAATCCAATAAAAAAGCAAAATTTTACCGGCTGAAAAATCAATCCAATAATTGTATCTACATTAAGAAAGCCTCACTCTTTTGTTTGATCTAATCCCTTAATTTCAAATTGCTTAATAAAGATAATGAGAGGACTTAAAGCAATTGCCACCCACAAGTATGCTAATCTCACAATTAAAACAACAGTCAAAACAAGCAAAGATAAGGTAAAAAGTACAAGACCTGCACTATATAAAATAAATTGAAAAATCTGCTTAAATGCTTTATCTTGACAAGAAACTCCTGCTACGTTATTGTTATTATACTGCAAATAATCATTTGTTTTAAATACAGAAAATCCTAATCGCATAAGTGGTCCACTTAAATCTTCTGGCTTCGGCATAATTTCATCAATAAATTTTTCATTAGGAACTTCTCTCCTTTCTGGCAAATCTACAAGCTTTGTAGTAAGCTCACCATCAATAGTATATACTACTGCTTGACTTTTCATATATTTTAAGGTTTTATCTGCATCCTTTACTGCAACTATCGTAGTTTGTAATTGCTGGCTATTGTCAACAAGTTGAGATGGGAAAGCTGAAACTGTTGCAATTAGAATTGTTGAAAGATCTACAAGAACCATCACAATAAACCGACTCATTTGGACTAGTACACCTGTAATAAGAGACTTTTTAATGATCTCTTGCGGAGGCTTTTCATTAGTTGAGGGCGAAATCACATACTTAAGGATATGATAGAGAAAGAAAAATCCAATTGCAAAATTAACTAGATTCCTTACCATTTGCCAAATCTTCCACAAATAGGTATCCATCTGAAAAGCTTCTGCATAGACCAATGCATTTGTCATTAATTTTCCAACAAATTTTGCCAAAACAATTCGAAGCCAAGAACAAAGCTGAGTAATGCGATATAATGTATCCATAAATTCCGTCACCCATCTTGAACATACCTGTGAAGTTGAATCTTCTGCAAAAACAAAAGAAACCAGAAAAACCATCACTCATAGAGTTACCCCTCCTATCCATTTCATTTTTTTGGATAAAATCTGATTCTTCATTTTGTTTTGTTAAAATAAATAATTAAACATTCTAATTATCATTTTCTGACTTATTTTAGGAATTTACTTGTTTTTTCTGATATTTCCCATCTTTAAACTCAATTGCTTTTTTCACTTCTTGACTCATATTATTTATCAATTCTTCTCTATTTCATGTATACAAATCTAAAACTCTAGGAGAATTAGCCAGAGATAATGCTTGCTCAACATTAGCAGTTGCAAGCGCCTGGGAGATCAATGTTGAATATTCCGTTTTTAGAACACTAAGTCTCTGATTTCTTATATCATCAGTAGAGTAAGGATATTTTTCATGGGCATCATATATTCACTGCAATTCATTTAGTCTTTCAATTTTATTATCTTCATCAGCAACATACGAAATAACTTCTGAATTTATAAAATTCTCAGCGTTATACTTTTTTCTATTTTCTTTTGCAGCGTCTGAGTTTGGTTCTAGAAGTCATGTAAGCTGAGAATTTCTAGACTTACTGAGTTCAGACATCTTACTATCTAGTAATTGTTGTGGTTTATTTACAATAGCTCAAAAACCAATACCACCGCTTGATGTTGGAATAATTGGTGTAGTAGCTAAAAGACTTTCTCATAATTCTTGTAGTTTTCATCAGACTTTTTCTCCAATCTTTGTTCACTTTATAGCAGCGAAAAGCAGGAATCGAGTTATGGCCATACCAAAAATCATAATAATAAGCCATCAGAAATTAACAAGCGCAATACTTGCCTTAATTTTGATAAATCAGAGAATATTTAATTCCTGACTATCACCACGTTCATTTGAAGTAATTTCGATTCCTGTAGCCTGTTTAAATGAATCTCTATACCTCTGTTCCATTCACTGCTCAATCATTCCATTCGTTGGAAGCGTAGTTTTCAATGCTGACATAAAAATCAGCGAAATTCCTACACAAAATCCTACCAATACTGGTGCAAAGAGCAATTTTATAATTTCCTCAAGGTCAAAGAACTCAACTCCATCAATCCACTTTCAAAAAAGCCCTCCAAAGACTGTTTTTAGCACAATAAGAGGAGATACAGCAATTGCAACCCACAGCACTATTACCCTTCGAAGTAAAACAACAACTAATGCTGACAACGGCAAAATTAAAAGAACTGCAAAACCTGTATTCAAAACTAAAACAAGAAGCTTTTGCGACATTCCATGTTTTGAAAAATCAATAGATGTTGAATAAGCCATTAAACCATTATACAAAGTAACAAATGGCCCAGTTCGAGAATTTGCTTTCTCCATAATTTTTGAAGCCTCTAGTCAATATTCTGAGTATGGATATTTGTACTTTTTTTCACTACATTGTTCGTTACTACACTCTTTTCTACTACTAATAAATCCTGGTGTTGCTTCTGAAGGAATTACTCCTGCTACAATTTTTGTATCTTTTATTGTAACTTCTTTCTGTGAAGTCAGAGCAGATACCATAGAAGGCTTGTAAAGTGGCACAATAACACCTATATCTTCAAGTTTTTTAATTTCCTCTTTAGTAGCTTGTGCAAGGACTTTTTTCATGAGCGTTACACGACTTGAGAATCCGTCCTTAGATGTGATAGTTTTATCCTGAGAGGATATACCGTACGAAGAAAAAGCAACGAGAGCTCCGTTATAAGTACAGAATCCATCCTCCATATCTATCAAGCCTTTTTTATGCGGATCTCTAAGTAAATTATATTTTCTCTCAATCACATAAGCTCCAAGTGATCAACTAAAGATTTCACATGGAGCGATATGCATCTCTCCTTTCCCATCCTCTTTTGCTAAAGTTGAGTAGAATTTTAAAGACTCATTTTCAGCCTGAGTTCATCCCTTTTGAGCATCTCAAAGATCAACAATTACATTTGTTGTCATGACTTTGGAATCATTATCAGTTGTTATCTTACTCAATACACTTGAAGGCAATGCACCAACTGAATAGGTCAGAATTGTTGATAAATCAACCAAAACCATCATAATAAACCAGCTCATCTGTATCAAAACTCCAGCTATCAAGGTTTTTTTGATCAAATCCGTAGGACTATTAAAAGTATTTTTAAAGGCTTTAATCTTTCCTATTCCTCAAGGCGAAATTACATATCATAAAATTCAAGCAAGAAACAAAAATCCAAGAGCGAAATTTCCTAAGTTCTTAATAAGATTCCAAAGCTTTCGTAATGGAGCATCTAAATACATAAACGATCCATACACCATCTGATTGTCCATCGCAATTCCAGCAATTGTTACGAGTGGCCAAACAATAATATACGCTGCCTTACTCACAATATCCAATATCGTGTTTCGCTCAATAAGATTTTTTTGCTGCACTTCATCAACACTTTCACTATTATTTGTAGCACTAGCAATATTCCCTACATTAGGAGAAATCAAAAATAGTCAAAAAAATACAAATACTGATCTTAACAGCAATTTTTTGAAACTCTTAAATGATCGTTGTTTTAGGATTTTAGCAAACATCCCCTAAATACTAGAGATATAAAATACTCATCATCAAGTATAGTCAGTTTTTTTTATTTTTGTATTTTTTGGAGAAAGAACACAAGACTTTTTCTTGCCATTTTCTAAAAACGATATATTGTATTCAAGAAATCAACTTGTAAAAAGTCAAAGAATCTGTAGATTTAGTCTTTGATTTAGCTTTTTAAAACAGATGGGAGGAAGGAATTTTCGCTATATTGCACTAGATTTTGAAACAACAGGCTTAGATCTCCATAATGATGAGCCAATCCAGATTTGAATTATGGAGTTTGATTTGAATGGAAAAGTTTTGTGAGGCTTTCAATCCCTCTTACGTCCTGCGAAAAAAGCAACTGAACTCAAAAGTATTGTCTGATTTATAACCAAGCTTTCAATCCAACAACTAGAATCAGCACCCCATCCCGAGGAAATTATAGAGGAAATTCAATGATTTTTTTGAGAAGATACGATTATTGTAGGGCATAATATTAGTTTTGATCTTCACTTTCTAGAAAAATTCTTCCCCTGACTAAAGCGAAAAACAACGCTTGATACTTTCAAACTCTCTCAGACTTTGATTCACTATCCTGCAAGCTATGCACAGGAAGTCCTCATCCAACAGCTCAAGTCAAAGCAGTCCTATCAAAAACTCAGTGCTCAGCTAAAAATTGATGAAGAAGAGCATTTTCACGACGCTTTTTATGACGCAAAACTCTCTGCAAGTCTATTTTTGTATTTAATAGATAGAATCAGAATACTGATTTCTGCTTATCCTATTTTGGGAGTATTTTTATGAGAAAGTGAGAGCTTTTTGAAGGAAATTTTTGATATTAAGGAGAGCAAAAAACAAACTGAAATTGATCTTCCTCCTCTAAAAAAAATCACGCCACCACATACACAAATGCTTTCAGGAACCTATAACATTGATCTTGAAAAGTATGATAACTACAAAAGATATGGAGTATGAGATGTTGCGTTCAAGGAATTGCTTTCAAGCCTAGCTTGCCACAAACACAGCATCTTTGCTTTTTCAAATAAATCAAAACTGGATATTGCAAAAAATCTTCTTAATGATTTAGGCATCAAGAATCTTTGATTTGTTAAAGAGGAACAAACACTCAGTCGTTCTGCACTCAAAAAATTTGCAAATAAAGGCTCTTTTACAGGAGCTGAAATCAGTTTCCTCTTAAAATATTTTTCCCATCTTGAACAGGGACTCGGAGTGCTTGACTTGAACTCAAAAGAGGACTATGAAATCTATACTGCACTCAAAGATAGTAGGCAAGAAGTTGATTATCCAATTATTTTAGCAACACATGCTGGGCTTTTTTCGATTCTGGAACAGCAAGAGAAATATGAAGAATATCAGATTTTTTTCTTTGATAGTGAATGGCGATACAAGAGTTTTAATCTCTACCTTTCTCGTCCCTATGATTTGAACTATACTCTCAATTATTTAGAAATGCTCGAGTATAAATATCGTCTTATCACTAGCTATGGAGAAATAGAAGAAAAAAGACTGACTCAATTAATAGAATTTAAGCAGTTTTTTACTGTTTTTATTGGTATCTTAGGACAAGAAACCAAGAAATTTTTTACTCATACTGAAGCGACACAATTAACCTTAGAACCAATCAAGGGCAATGTAGCCTTTTACCAGACAAATAAACTATTAGAAAAATTTGCAGATTATGAACCACAACTAAGAGAGATCATAACTCAGCAAGAGTTCTCAAGTATTTGGAATCAGATTGAGCATATGATCAAAATTTTTGATGGCAATCTACAAGTAGAAAAGAAAATGTATGATAGATCAGCTTTTTATTTTATTTATTCCGAAGAAGTCAAGTTTAGCAGTTGGGATGAGTTTTTAGAACTTTTCAGAGAGAGAAAAGCACTTTTTCTCTCACACACTGATACAACACTTCCTTGCTTGATCTCAGAGGGGGAAGATTCCAAAATAAATAAAGAACAACAAAAGTGAGAAAATCAGATTTTTCATCTCTCTAAAACGGCCTCTGTATTAAAAGCAATTGAGGCGTTTGACAAAATACAATTTCCCAATGGAGCAATTTTTATCTTGTCGGTAAAAAAAGAGGAATCTAAAGAGCTTTTTGAAGCATTGATAAAAAAGGGGATGGATCAGGATTTTCTCCTGCTTGTTGAAAATATCACTGGTGGTAGCTGAAAGAATCTCTTTAAAGCAAAACAACAAGGTACAAAGATCATTATCTGAGGCTATGCTTTTTTACTTCAACTTTTTGCTCAAAAAATTGCAATTTCCGAGCTAATCATATATAATAATAAGGGGAAACAACAAGACCTTATTTTTAGTGATATTTTGCGATATGGAAAAGAAAATCTGGCTTAATTTGACAATATACGATTTTCGAAAGCTCTTTTGAGCAAGCGTAATTATTTTTTTAATGCTGATTTTAACAGCAAAGAAAGTCGATATTCCAACTACAATGATCCAAGTTGACTATTTAAAAGAAGAACAAAAAGAAAAAAACACTGAACATCCAAGTCCGACTATTGAACTCATTTCTTCTCCTCTAGATCGTTTATGCAGTGGGCAAGAGACTTTTTGTAAGAAGGTTATCTATACCTGAGGAGTAAACTTTGATGATAAGATGAGATACACTAGTGAATACCTCTCTATTATTTGATTTATAGAGAAACATCTTATGAAAGGGACGCCAGTGAGCGTTGCACTAAAGTCTTATATTATCAACTGAGAACCTGGGAAAAGAAGATGAGGAGCAACAGCTGAAAGAATCAGAATTAACCTTGCCTCTCTTGGAGCACCTGAGGAATATTGGGGAGTAAGTAGTCATGAGTTTTGACATGTGGTGGACCTCTGAGCACTAAGAGGACTCAGCAAGTATAAAGATCAGAATTATACTGAATTTGGAAAGGTAAAATTTTCGGTAGATGATAGTTCACTCGAGTACTATCGCCTTTCATGGGATAGTGAGAATATTAGAAAAGAAACTTCTGAAGAAAAAGATTTTTGCAGTAGGTACGGAATGACGAATCCCTTTGAGGACTTTGCTGAATGTCACAATCTTTATCTCAATAACCGTCAGCTTTTTAAAGTTATGACGAATGAAAGCTGGATTTTGAGGCAGAAATATCTTTTTTTAGCGAACCTGTTTGACAATCAGGTAATCCAAGAGGGAAAGTCTCCACTTCTGTATGCGGGCTGGAGACCTTGGGATACGACAGTTTTGTATTAATAGAAAAAGAGAAGTCTGATTTCTTCTCTTTTTTTTAATCATAAGTCAACACAAACGACGTCCTTTCAATTCATCAATGATTCCTAATAGAAACCAAAATATTACTATCTGACTCCATAGATATATCCTTAGGATTAATTATCAATGCTGTACATTCATTTGGTTTTGACATATATCAATACATAACTCTTATACATCTTGACTCTGAAGGCTCTATATATAAAGACTTAAAACTTCTCTCATCTACTAAATACTGTTTACTATACTTGCTTCATGGATACAAAAAAAAATAACTGATATCTAGCCCACCTGTACCAGAAATATTTAAGATAGAAAAACCTAAACGTTCTTTTTGGTATATACCTTCATCTAGTATTGATATTCATTCTCATTGTTCGAGTACTACTTCCTGATTTCAGGAACTACGTGGAAAACTTAAAAAATATTCAAAAAGCGGCAGATTTCTTTGCAATGGAGGGAATCGTATATTCCCCCTTTTAAACTCATCATAAATTTTATTACGATAAGTTGGCGAAAGGCAGATTAACAAAAAGCAAAATGCAAAAAAAGCCAAGAGAAACAAGAAGATATTTTTAAAAATAATTTTCATCACATTATCCAGGTATAAAATAAAGAGCCCACAATAAAAATTGATAGGGCTCTTATTGATCATAGAGAAAGCTTACTTACTCTAACTTTAATTGAACCTGAACTTCATCGTTGCAAGCCCATGTTCCTGCAGCACTTGTAGTTGTCGCATAACAATAGCCAAAAGTAATATTTTTTTCTTATTTTTACAGATTTGCTACAGTAAGCTTTGCACCCTGCTGGCAGCCATTGAGTTCGTTTTTAGCAGTTGCAACTTTTCGATAATTTCATTTTACATCATCCCCCTTTGCAACAGATCGCCCCTCAGCAAGTCCTCTCATTACAATATACACATCACAACTGAGCACGGTATAAGGATTTGTAGTTGATCAGATCATCTTTTTTTCTAGCGCAGTTTTCATATAAGGATAATCTTTACTTGTCTTTGCCACATGAGTAAAGTTTACGCTTTTTGAGGTAGAAAGTGGAATCGCATTTGCAACGATAAGGTGTTTAATAGCCTCTATCATAGTTACTTCAGCAGTCTCATCACTAGAAGTTTTTGCTGAGTTTTGGGTCTCTACAGCTGGAACAGTATTTTGTACGCCTGTTGTTGTCTGAACTGAGGTTCCAGTTTGGATAGTTGTCTGAGTAGTTGTTCCAGATTGAGCTGCCGAATTCTGAGCTCCTGTTAAGACAATAGGTGTTGTTGGGATATCTCCTGTTAACTCCTCTGATGATTCTTTTCCTGAAAGGACTACATTAGTCACACTTCCTGTCCCTTCAAATACATATCCAGAAAGCTGATTCTGATCAGTTTTTTCTGTTTTTTTCTCAGGAACATTTCATTTTAATCCAGCGATGAAAGTAGTTATTGAATCTTTTATATCCTCCCTCAAAGTCACTGAATCTGGAGTAAAGAGCCCCCATACCCCAAGGATTCCTAGACACAAGAAGATCAAAACATATACTGAGGCGAAAAATGATTTATTTCGGAGATTAGCTCCTTTGAAAGCAACAAGGAGGAAAATTATCATACAGAATGCTCAGAGGATCATCGCACCAAAGTCTACAATATCCCAAAGAATAAACAGGATTCCTCAGAAACCAACAAGAGCAAATAGGAATGCTAGAAAACGATAGAGAGAAGAACCTTTTGCAACAGGTTTAGTTCTTGTTCTATTGATTTTAATCTTGATATTTTCAATATTTGATTCTGAGACTTTTTCCTCGTCCTTTACTTCCTCTTTTTCAGTGTAGCTTACTTCTCTGACAAATGGTTTATCTCAGATTTCTTCATCTTTTTTCTTTGAAAAGAAACTATGAAGTCCTAAAAGAACGACTAATGCGCCAAGATTTACTCCCGCAAGAGTATAAAACTGAGGAACACTAAAGAGTAAACCGATAAGTGCAACCTGAAGCACAAATAAATAGAATATTACTAGGAAGAAAAGATTCTTTTTCAACATTATCATTTGTAGAATATAAAGAGATTAGATTGCTTTGTTAATATGGATTTTACGACATTTTTCAAGATGAGATTTTAGAAAAAAGCCTCATCAATTCTTGATGAAGCTTTTTTTATATTCAAGCATAGATTATTTATACTTTTCCTTAAGCTTTGTAATCTTTTCAGCCTTTTCTGCTGCCTTTTTTGCTTCTCTTTCAGCCTTAAGCTCTTCTTTTGTCTTTTCAACTGTAGCAACTGGAGCTTCTTCAGATTTATCTTCTTGTACCTTTTCTACATGTTCAGGCTTAACGATAACTGTTACCTCTTTTTTCATATCCTTATACATGAATGGCACTACGAAAGTTCCTGCTTCATTGATCTTCTTTTTTAGCTTGAAGAGGTGAGAATCTACATCTACTCCATATGTTTCCTTAATTGCTTCAACAACATCAGATTCGTGAACCTTTGCATAAAGAACATTATCTTTATTTACCTTTCTAGTAATAGTCACTCCACCATTTTCTGACATCTTAGCAAAAAGATCATCAAGACCTGCAGCTTTCTTTGCTCTAGCTACTACTGCAGCCTGCATCTTTTGTTCATACTTGTTCTTATTTGCCTTATCCGCAAGAACAGCAATATTTTGAGGCAAAAGTACATTTCTAGCAAAAATTGGCTTTACAGCTACAATTTCATATTTTTCACCGAGATGCTTGTCATCCTGAAGCAAAATCACCTCAATGTTTCTGTTTTTAATTGTTCTCCTTGGCATTTTAACAAGTACTTTTAGATAAGTAAAACACTAACTGGAGATAACTTATAGTGATTTGCCAACAAATTGCAATGATTTTTTCTCTTTTTTGTGCTTTTTTGTTTTTTTAGAGAGGAATCAAAGAAAAATCTTCTCAAAAAAGAAAAGAAAAACCTGACTCAAAAGGTCAGATTTTTTTATTTCTAAACTAGCTTTTTATTTCAACAGAGGATTTAGGAGCATTTCTATGTAGCATAAGAAGTGCTCGTCCCCTCAATTCCCACCAATTAGCTGGAATATCAGATTTAATAATTCCATATTTCTTGAGCGCCTGAAGATGCTCAGAATATCGATCATCTCCAGAAATATTATGTTTATTTCCCCAGATCACTCTAGAAAGAACAGTTGCAAATTCTGCTCTAGACACTAATTTATGTGGCTCAAAAGCTTGAATCGGCGTTCCATCAGCATTGATTCCCATAATCTGGAGCTGGTAGGCAAGCTGGATATAATCTGCTAAATCTCCAAGATCAGTATTCACATCTTTATAATTTGCAGCTCCTGTTATGAGAGGCTTGAGATGATATACCTTCATCGCATATACAGACATTATTTTTGCGAGTTCTGCTCTAGTTAGTGGCTGGTCTAGCCTCGCATCCTGGATTGTCCTCATCGTTGTAATATTGTGTTGGCAAGCCCAAAGATAGGCATCATTCTGCTCAGAAGCGAATTGAGAATCCTGAATTGAACAGTTTGGGATATCTACCTCTCACGAATACACTTTCTTCGTCTGCTCTGGGAGCTTTTCCTGAGGTTGTTCTGGCCTCTTTTCTTCTTTTTTCTCCTCTTGTTTATCTCCTGTGGAAGTATTTACTACTGGCTGTGGAGCAATCCAGTACACTCAGCCTCCTCCAGAAGAGCTATAAACAACCCTCTTCGCTGCATAAAATCGCTGATTTGACTGATTTTTTAGCGCATAGCCTACGAGATTTCAGTTTTTTCTAACTTCATTGTAAGCGACAACAGAACCAAGAGATATTCAGGTAGGCTTAAGAGTACTTAGGTCGTAGCTAGGTGTTCCTGCAATTCCTCCAGTAAAAGCTCACTGAAAAATTGAAGAGCCGGACATCAATACCAGCGTCCCAGTTCCTAGGTCAAAGAAGAGTATTTTTTCTCCCTCAAGTGTGTAGAGCTGAGAACCCGCAAGCGTCCCTGTTGTGAGAAAAGCTTGAACTAGACTCTTATCTTCTAGATTTACTATTGATGGAAGTTGCTGAGTTAAGATTTCCTTTGTTCCAGTAAATCTAAGGGTATTTTCTCCAGAGAGAACGGTCTTTACTGTAGTTCCATTTGTTGTAAAGAAAGAGGTCGTTTGATACAGTGGAGCATAGAGATAATTTCCATCTGATGTAAGTAGAAAATATCAAATTAGTTCGCTATTAGAATTTCTAACTTCTGCATATTTTGAAATTGTCGAAGGAGCATTCACTCGGCTTCCAGCGATCCTATTATCAAAATCATAGACAAGATCTGCTGGAGCTGAGACAAGATTTCCCAACGCGGTTCTAAATACGGAATCATTCTTTTCAAAAAACACTCCTCCCCCCTGAACAAATAGCACCTTTTCTCAGCTGAGAAGCTTAATCTCTCCTGTCCCTGTGATGTAATTAGTCAATGTTGTTGTATGCTTTTTCTGTATTCCAGTCAGATCCAGACTCATTCCATTATCTTTTAAAACTAGAGGTACTGAATTCGCAGTAACTCCCGTAGTATAATAAGTTGTAGTCTTGTAAACTGGGGCATAAGAATAATCTTGATTCACCCCTCCGGAAATCAGGAAATATCAAATAATCTGTCATGATGGATAATTATCTTTTACTGGGATATAGCGAGCAAATGTAGGAATAGTAGAATGCCAAGAGCCTTTAACTAATCTTTCCTCATTATAAATAATACTTGGATTGATTAGAGGAGGTATCACTGAGCCACTAAGGGCCTCTCTATAAACCGATCAACTATTTGAAAAATAAATTCCCTGATTCTTTACCAGAACAACCTTTTCTCAAGGAACTTCTTGAATTTCTCTAACTTCTCGAATATCTCAGAAGTAATAATTTGTTGTATCTGGGAAAACAATCCTAGTTTCTCAAGTATTCGCTGTCCCATCACTATTCATCACAAACTTTACCTCTGCACAATTTGGATCACTTAATGGGCATGGGAATTGCATCGGGGCGTAATATGTAACTTCTCCAGTTCCACTGGCCTCTACTTGCCCGAATAAAGATAGCAACAAGCATAATAATCAAAAACCAGCAACTCTCATACGCTTCTTTAAAAAATTTCTTAACATATTTCTCAATATATAACTAAAAGCGCTTATCACTCTCAAGATAAATAAGTGGAATAATACAGATTTTTTCTATTTTTGCAAAATTTTCTTTATATATTTTTTTAAGGATATAAAAAAACCCACAAAACTTGACATTTTTTATTTTTGTGATTAAAATTAGTATACAATTTATTTAAACAATGGATAATATGGTAAAAAAATTTAAAAATGGACTTTTGATTATCTTTTTTGCTATTGGATGATTTTTATGAACTACTCAGGCTAGTTTTCTTTGAGAGAACTTTAATATTCTACAACTCCAACCCACTATCGAAAACATTCTCAAGCTCAAAGACGCTACAATTGAAACCCGGCTCCCCTTCTGACTTATGAAAGAAGCACTTAAAAAAACCTGTTCTCCAAGTAGCATTTACAAAGGAAAGTTAGACCTAAAAATGATTGTCCCTCTGCGATACAACTGATTTCTTAAAAATCGCTCAATGTTTTCACTACAATACGATTATCAAGATTTACTCAGACTTTTTCTTGCAATTCCGTCAGACGATGTAGACCAGTATTGTAGTAGAAAATACCTCATGCTTTCACTTTTAAAAAGAACACATTCCTACTTTCATTTGTCAAAAGATAAGCTAATTGGAGAAAACATCTATTCTACACTTACTCCTGCACAACAACTAGTTAACATTACTCATCATGATGAACAGCTCAATACTCCAGAATTAGAAGACTTCTGAGAACTCACTGAAAACAGCATTCAAACGATACTCTGAAACCTAAAAAATAAAGGGATCCTGACTGATCAAGATCTAAAAAATCTAGATAATAAAATTGAGGTTTTTTATGTCCCTAGCTGCGAAATAAGTAAATGAAGTTTCCATATTTTAGAAGACAGTCTCTCAAAAGATACCCGCTTTAAGGAAATTAAACTCTACATCAGCACATGCAATCCGCTACCTAATTCAGTCCAACTTTTCAGTTATATTGAACATGTTTTAGTACATGAGCTCGGTCATTATATCTATTTTTTCAAAGATCCTAAAGCAAAACTTTTTACTCAAATCTGCTGGAAAGAAGAGCAATCAACCTGCAAACTTCAGGATTTTCATTCTCTATATGCGGAAACCAATAAAGAGGAAGACTATGCGGAGAGTTTTGCCTATTGGTATCAATACCAAAGCCAGGCAACATCAGACTCTAATAATTTAGAGCACTGATCTGCTGCTTCTGAACGTATCTCTCTCAAAGAGCAACACTTCTCTCAGCTCTTTCAGTAATACTTATCCACAATAAAAGACAGCCTAAATATCAGAAGTTGGGTTGTTTTTTTTCTTTAATTGAGTATAGTGGGATATTGCATAATCATGAACAAAATCTGATTTTTTATTTTTTTGCAGTACTGATAATGCGTATTTTTGATGCCCATACCCACCTCAATCAAGAAGACCTTTTCCCTAATCGGAAAGAGCTTTTGGAAGCATTTGCTACAGTAGGAGGACATGGACTCGTAAATATTTGAGCAAATCGTCAATATAATACTAATGGTTTGACTATTTCAAATGAAAGCAGAACATCTTTTCCAGACCTCTGGATAAAAGCGAGTCTTGGTATTCATCCCTGTGATGTCGGAAATGTAATTGGAAATGTTGAGGAAGAAATCACGCTGATCAAGCAACAAATTGAGGAAAATAGAGATTCGATTGTAGCTATTTGAGAATGTTGAATCGATCTTCACTATCCAGAAGGAGCGAGCTTTCTTGAGCTTCAAAGAGATTTCTTTAGAGCACAATGCGAGCTGGCAAGGGAGTTTAACTTACCAGTAGTAATTCACTCTAGAGATGCTTTTTCTGAGACACTAGAAATCTTGAGAGAGTTTAAGGATCTTGTGATTTATTTTCATTGTTGGGGATATTGACCAGATGAAATCAAAGTTTTAAAATCTGAATTTAATCAGCTTTTTATTGGTTTTACGGGTAATATTAGCTATCCAAAGGCTGAGGAAATTAGAGCAAGCCTCAGAGAAACTGATTTTAGTCAGATCCTCCTTGAAACTGATGCTCCCTATCTCTCTCCACAAGGTTTTCGTGGTCAAATCAATAGTCCTGCAAAGGTAAGTATTGTTGGGAAATTTGCTGCCGAGACGTTAGGAATAAGTGAAGAGAAACTTTGGGCTCAGGTTGAAGAGAATTTTTGGAGATTGTATAGGAGGTAGTTTGAATATCAAGATCGCCACGGCTCCGCTTCGTGATGATGAAAAACCTTGCTCCCTTGGCGGGGAACTGGCTTATGTAAACAAGACTGAGGGACTTTATTCTCACCCCCCTCTGTCCTTCGGACATCTCCCCCTATCAGTGGAGAAGTAAGACAGGATCGATTAAAGATACTCAATACAAAAAACAGACCAATGGTCTGTTTTTTAGATTTTTAACTTTCTAAAGAGATTATCTAGAAGTCAAACTTGATAACTTTGAAGTTGAGGAATTCTTTCTTGAAGAACAAGACAAAAAGATTGTAACTCCTCCGAAGTTGCTCTAAGGGTAAAAGCTTCTGCTCCCTTAGTTTTTACAAGGACTATATTTATCAATTTTCAGCTTTTTTTCTCCATTTCTAAGACAAATCCTTGAAGCTCTCCGTAAAGAAATAGTCTATCTAGGACCTGAATACCTTCATCTTTGATTTCCATACTCGTCTCAATCCCAATTTTAGTCTGAATATAGAGATACCCTCATACAAGCACTAATACAAGCACCGCACCAAAAATATTATCGTAAATAATAGAGAGCACAACAATTCCAAGGACTATCAGTCAAAAAGCAAGATACCATCGCTTGCTTCTCTGGTAAAATTCACCATTATAAATGGAAAGCTTCATAGTTATCAAAGTATTAAAGATAAAAAATCAGATTTTTGATCTTTTTTACACTATTTTGCAGCTGGAGCAATATTTTTGATTGTGATATCAAAAATTAGATCCTTTCCTGCTAGTTCATGGTTCGCATCAAAAACGATTTCAGTATCAGTGATTTCAGTAATCACAGCTGGGAATCTTCCTCCAAGATATACCTGCATTCCAACCTTTGCATCTTTAGCGTCTTCTCCAAGGTCTTTAATTGGGAAACGAACAATATTTTCCTCACTTCTCTCACCATAAGCTTGTGCAGCTGGGATTTTAACGGTCTTTGTCTCCCCAACCTTCATACCAATCACTCCTGCGTCGAATCCAGCAATCATTTGACCAGCTCCAACCTTGAAAGAAAGTCCTTCTGAGTAGTTTCTATTTGGATTATATTTTCCGCTTGCCTGAGCTACAGACTCAACACTCGTATCAAATACTTCACTGTCATTAAGTCTTCCAATATAGTCTACTGTAATTGTATCACCACTTTTTACAGTTTCTGATTGAATATCTTGATTTGCTGAAGTGAGATAATCTTTAATTGCTTGTTCTGGTGTCATAGTATTTCATGTACTAAGAGATAAAGAATTCTGACCTGAGATATCTAATGAGTCATCTCAAGTACTGATTTGATGAGATGAAGCTGTTTCGCTTCATGTCTGATTTTCAGGAAGTAGTTGCTCAGAAACTGGTGCCTTGCTATTGGGATTCCATAGAGCAATCACTGTAAAAATCACAGCGAGCAGCAATATTCCACTAGCTCCTAAAAGCATGGTTTTACTTCCTGTAGCTTTTTTTTGTTCTTTAGCCATAACGAATAATAAACGAGAATAAACTTCTGATTTTTGAGCTTTTTTCCTTATTTGATCACGTACTTATTTTCATCAAAGGAACTCATATCAGTTGTAACAATAGTTTGATCAGCTGGGAATGGTTCTTCAAGTTCAATGAAATTCCCCCATATTGTTTTAATTTTTACAAGCTTCTCTGCAAGAGCCCCTCCACTCATCACTGGCACTGCAGCAAGATTATCTTCTAGAATTTTCACCCTTTCTAGAGGAAGCAAGGTGTGAGGAGTAAAGAGAATAGGGAAATTGACTTTTGCAACATCTCCAACAAGTTCCAAATCTGAATCGAGTTCAATCGTTACCTTAAAGAGATTTGTCTTGTCTGCAACGGTACTAATTGCACTAATTGATCCAGTTAGACTTTGTCCCTGATAAGTTACTGAAACTGGTTTATCTTGCTGAAGATATTTATACTCATTTGCAGTTACATGAACCTCGATCTGATGTTTCTTGAGTCCTGAAACTTTAAAGACTGGGTTTCCTGCTGCAACATCTTGTCCCTCCGAAACTAGAATCTCACCAATAATCCCTGAAACTGGCGTCCTCACAACAAGTTTGTTGTACTGTGTAAGTGCTGTTTCATACGCTATCTTTGCATCAACGATTGCATTATCTAGAAGTCTTAACTGAACAGGATTATTTGCTAGGAGTGTTTCATAATTTACCTTTGCATTTTTGACCGCAATTTCACTCGTAAAAAGAGTATTCTTGCTTCTGGATAGAGCATCTTCATAAGTAATCTTTGCACTGTCTTGTGCTAAAGTTCCAGAACCTGAAAGCTGAGCATCTACCTGATTAAGATAAGAAATGAAATTCGCCTTAGAACCTATGAGTGCTTGTCCAGCTTGAATTGATTCAAAATTTCTGATTGCCCCATCAATTGTAGCTTGATCAAGCGTTCCCGCTGATGGAATAGAATTTCTCATCAGTTGAATCATCATCCCTGCAAAATTTTCAATTTGGGTATATGCGGCATCAATTTGATGCACTGAATCTTTTAACTCGGCATCAGTTTGCGGTGAAGAGGGTAGTTTTGTGATTGACTCCTTGAGAATATAAAGATCTCTCAGAGCTTGTTCTGTCTGATTTTTCTGATTTTGATCTTTTGCTCAAAGATAAACTTCAAATCCTGTCTTCAAATCATCATAATATTTTGTTACTCAGAGCCACTTGTCACTTGATTCTATTACTGAATTTAACAGCGAAAGAAGAGCAAGCTTTTGAGGTTGAAACTGTTTTCTTAATGCAGAAATTTGATCATCAGCTGAAGTAACCCCCATATTCGCTTGCTTAACGGCATTTTCTGCACTTACTTGAGCTGCCTCAAAAGATTGTAATGCTGTCTTATAGCTATTTTCAGCTTGATCAAGTTGCTGTTTAAGGCTATTTTCGGTTTGTTCTCTAGTAAGGAGCGCTCTATCAAGATTATTTTTTGCTCTTTGCACCTGAAGTTCGTAACTAGCAACAGTATCAGACAGATAGACAATCTGATCTCAACCTTTTACCTGATTCCCCTCCTTAAAAGCAATACGGCTTACTTTACCATTTGCTTGAGCAGCTACGGTAATATCTTGACTAGAGAGAATTGTCCCTGGCTTTTCCAAGCTAATAGAAGAATCTATCTTATCAATTGTTGTTGTTTGGATGGTAAACTCAGTTTTTTCTTGTGGTTGCTCTGCTTTAGAATTTAGAAATAATACTAGACCAAACACTCAAAAAAAACATAGGAAAAATATCATCATATACTTTAAGATGTTTTTTGATTTATCACTCATACCTATCTGCACACAAAACATTACTAAAATTGGAGCTATGCCCTTCTCTGCATTTTAATTTTTTTTATCTTAATGTCAAGACTATCAATTTCATCCTTGAGAAGTTCAAGTTCTTTTTGCTTTTCTTTAACTTTTTCCTGCGTGATGAGTGGATTCGTTGAAAGCATCATCAACGTAGATCTAAGATATTCTGCCTGTTGTATTTTAGATTTATAAAGTTTCTCCAATATCACTAAATCATCTCCGATCACCTGCTCTGCACTCGATTTGATTCAGATTTCAATCTCTAATATAGAAAAACAAGAAAAACCTGACGGAAGATGTGCATTTAGTTCTACCATATTGATATCGTCCACCTTAAAAAGGGTATGAAAAACTTCCTGATGCTGTTCTATAAGCTTTAAGATATCTTGATTTGCTTTGACTGCGAGATGAATTGGCTGATGTTTTTTTAACTTGATGAGAGCCTTTTGTTGCGTAATTCACTTGATGATATCAAAAAGAAGGTGAAGCTTATAGTCCTTTTTTCATTGATGCAAACTTTTCTGAAGATGTTTTGGAAGCTGCTCTGTCAGAATACCTTCAATCTGAACAACAAATTCTGGTACATACGGCATCAAAACCTGCAAAATTTGCACAAAGATCTGTCCAGCCACTCAATATGCTTCAGATTTTTTTTGTTTTTTGACAAATTCTAGATATCGTGAGAACTGTCCTTTACTAAAAGCTTGGATCTTTTGGATTAAATTCTCAAGTCCTACTCCTGAAGACTGATAACGATAGTATTCTTCTAAAAGTTCCTCTCGCTCAGAATATATCCACAATTCTATTGGTTCGAGTTGAGAGATTTCTTCAACATGAAACGCTTCTTTTTCATATAGAAGCCTAAAGAGATTTCGAAGATGATTGAGGTATTCAAAATTCAGCTGCAAGACTGTCTCCTCAATCTTCTGCTGCTGAGCAATTGCTAATCTTAGAGCATCCTGTCCATACTCTTTAGCAAACAATTCCGCCTTTTCTGGAATTGGATATTGGTAACGCAAAGCCTGAATTTCACTAATAACAATAGGCTTAGCTTCTTGCTCAAATACATAGCTCAAAAAGAGAAATGTTTTTGTAAAGTTCTCAGCATAAGGTGAAAAAAGAACAAGTGACTCAGATTTTTCTTTGCAGAGAATAGCGAGGATAGCTGATCTTAAAAACTGCTCGTCAATAGTTCATTTGGTATCTCGACCAGAAAAGGGAGTTTTTGAAATAAGAATTTTAGCTTTTTCTGTTTTCGCATCATATTCCACTCGCTGAAGTTTTTTTAGCTCTGATATCCAGTTTTCTATAGCGATTTCTGGTTCAGTATTCAGCGTATACTCAAGCAGACTTTCTACTTGTTTTTTTAACGGTTCTGACTCAATATCGATCAGATATTCTCTCATCTCTACTGGCAGAAGATAAAGCGTATCTATCAAATCAGAGACAGAAAAATCTGAAGCAATCCAATGATTTAGTATCAAAGCTACTAAAAGATATTCATAAGCATTTTCATAGCTACCAAGAAAATCCGGCCTCGCAAAAGAGATTTTCTCCGTTAATGAATCTCCTGCTAAATGCCATCAAAAATAATCTTTTGCCTCAATCGGTAGTACCTTTTGCCCAGAAGAAAGCACAAGTGACTCTAACTTAGGAGCGGTATTATGCACCCAATCAATGAATTTCTCATATTCTGAACTATAGTCAAGAACCCACAAAGGAATAACCTTCTTTATCAGTCTTTGACCTGTTATTTTAGAATAAGGCACTTGCTGAAGTTTCTCAGATTTTGAAGCGAGATTTCCTATGGTATCTAAAGTTTCAATAATATTTTCTGTAAAATCAAAGAGGGACTGCCCAGCAAATGTTGCTACATTTTCCAGAAAATGCCCTGATTCATCTACAAAGTTCTCATCAATTGGAAGTTTATATTCCTGAGCCTTGATAAGATGAGCCGGACTCAATAGTGGATTGATTCTAAAAATTCAATTATCAGTTACCGTATCTATTGTCGATTCCCCAAAGATAGGTATCGGTTTATTGATCATCGGAAGAATAATTTTTTTCCCAATATGCTTTTTGTATCTTTTGTCATTTGAATGGACAATTACTCCAACATCAGAAAAAAAGCTCATAATATCATCTACGATAAGCGTTAGCACCTCGTTTTTGGTCTCAACAAAACATTTAATTTCTAGCACCACTTGTGATTCAGTTCTCCACTCAATATCATCAGTATTTACAATACTTTGATTTGAAATATCTCGATAGACGAGTTGAGGAGTTTTCTTCAGGAGTTTTTTTTCTCAAAGGAGAGAAAATACTGAATTTACACCTCTTATATATTCTCTACCAAAATTTACCCCCTCAAGATTAGCATCAAAAAATAGTTTTTTAAGATATTGTTCTGTTTTCTTTTGATTTTTTTGTCCAAGGCGTTGAAGCCTCTCATATTGAGCAAAAAAGGGAAGCTTCTCCTTCCCCTTGAGAGCCACAGAAAAATCAAGATTATGCAGATGCTTAATAATCAATGGCTGATAATTTTTCCCCGTAAATTGGAGCAAATTTCTCGCCATCAGCTCTTGGTAATAGAAACTTTTTTGTTCTTCATCTGAGAACTTTGTTACTAATGGCAAAAAAATTGGATATATTCAGTCTTTTTTATTATTTTTTCCTAGCTGTGTGAGATGATTTGGCTGATATTTTTTGTTAAGTTTCATACTAGCATCAAGCTAATTAAAAGAGGGATTAGTAAGTTCTGTAGGTATACACTCTATAGATTAAGTAAAGCAAAGCTGTAGCTGCGAGAATCAATAGCATATCCTCTAAAGGTCCTACCTGAACCTTTTTTGCATGTGTGAGCTCAACCTTTTCTCCATCAGTACAAATTGCCTCAACAGTGTAATAAGCATAAATATCTTCTTCTACCGTTTTATCAAAGGGGTACTCAAACCTTGGAATTTCAGTTTCTCAAAGAAAGGTCTTATCACTCATATCTGCAAAATCTGATCTATAGATACGGTACTTTTGAATATTCTCTCATGGTTTTCGCACGAGATAATATTTGTTTCAGATTTTCTCAGTTGTTACCTTAATATTTTTAATAATACAGGTAGGAAGTTTAGGTGCTGCTGGCATTTCTGGCTCGCTAACAGCTCCCGTCTGATCTTCTACCAAAAGAGAACCTGAAAGCGCCTCTTTTTTTGGTTCAGTTCCCGTAGCAACCGGCATTACAAAGGAGATCACCTCAGAAGCAAGCCCCTCTGGAATATTGTCATTTGTTACGGCTAGGATCTGAAAAAAATACTCGTTTCCATAGGTAAATCCAGAGAGGATTGCAGAATCTCATGTCGTCAGAACCAGTCCTGAGAGTGCATCTGCTGCAATACCGTATTTAATTCCATATTTTTCACTTGTTCAACCAAGCGTTTCCCAGCTCAACTGTAAAGCGCCTGGGAAATCTGGATGAGTCATAATTTTTACCTCTCAAATCTTCAGATTATCTTTAACATTAAGTGTTAGAATTTGATCGTAGTCTTTATTGATACTTGGAGAAGAGAAATTTGCAGATACAAGAATATCACCAGTCTGTGCCAGACTAACCTCTTTCACAAAAAGTCAGCTTTTTTCCTTATCTAAAGGATATTCCTGTCCTCACGAGAACATCAGCTTTGCTGAACTAACATTATCATCAGTCATCACCTCAAACCTCACTTTATCTCAAAGCTTTAAATTCTGATTTGGCGTCGCAGAGATACCTTTAAAAAGATCCGTACTCTGTGGCTCATAGGTAAAAATAACCTTATCTGAGAGTCCAACCACCTCACCAGCTACAGAAATTGCTTTTACTTGTACATAATTTGTTCAGACTTTAAGACCTGGGATACTATCAGTAAGCATTCCATTTGCATCACTTGTTCATTCTTTTATCACAAGATCATTAAGAAGGATCTGCATACGAGCATTTGGAAGCTCTGGAGCGGATGCTAAGATATCCAGAACACTTTTATTGTTTTTAGTACCAGCAGCTGGTTCCATAATAGTGATTCCCTTTTTATCAGTTTTTGAAGCTCCATTTACTATAATTGTTGTTGATCCAGATACTGTATCATTTAGTATCGACATATTCACAGTAAAGTTTCCTGGTTTATTCAGTCTCAATCCCTTTGAAAATGTTTTTACTCCTTGATCAGATGCGGACATTTCAATAATTCCATCACTTGGCACGGTATAATCTTTAAAATTTATCTCTTTCCCATCCGCAACTCCATTAATTTCTAGAAATCCTTGTCCTACATAGTTTTTCATAACTTGATTGTTTTTGATTGCCTTGATAGTGATATCTACAGACTGATTTACAGCAAAAGTCGGTGGATTGACCTCAATCTGAAAAGAATCGGGATCACCACTTGCGAAAACCTGAGCTGAGAATACCATTCCTCATAAAAGGAGCAAAAGACTTTTTTTCATCGCTATGTTTGGGAGCTATTAAGGTAAAACATGATCATTAACTGGGATATTCAGATTTCAAATCGATAGAGGAGTCAGCACTTCTCCTGACCTTAGTGTTGCAGATCCAAGAAGAATATCTTTTTCCTCTTCTCCTGAGAATGGCAGTGAAAACCACTCTCTCTCAAGTGGAGCATTAGTGGCAACTACGAGATTAACACTAAGTTTTCAAGGCTCAGAGGCGTCTATCTTTGCCGTTGATGGGTGTAATTGATCAAGCTGTAATTTGATAGACTCTGGATTATAAAAAATTTGAAAAGCCAGCATTTCTCCTTTTTTTGCAACTTCGGAACCGAAAAGCTCAAAAGTCTGATTGTGAGTTTTATATGCCACCCCTCGTCAATTTTTTTCAATAGCTTTAAGCTCTAGAACATCAAGCACGCTTGCTGTAAGGCCAGACAAATCATGCGTCAGATAAAAGAGACCAAGGGCAAGAATTGGAGCTATCAAGAGGATAATCAGATTTTTAAACCCATTTTTTACTTGCATACTTTCAAATTGTTAAGAAAAATAATCTCGCAACTGGCGAATATAGCAAAAAGTGTAGCAAAATACTTGTAAAAGTCAACCAAAAAATATTAGGAAGATTTTGTCACAAATGTCAAAATAATTCGTAGTACTAAGTGTAGAGAAAATACCACCTCAAAACTCAGAAATTTCTAGTCAAGGTTTATTTATTTTGAGAGTATTGAGGGACTAAAGATAATGGACAAATAGACAGGATTTGGCTGTATTTATTATTTTTGGACACATTTTGACACAATGAAATTGCAGGAATATTTTAATCAGTTATCAGAAAATAAACTCAGAGACCATGAGAAATTTTCCCTCTACCAGAGAATATCTGAGCAGAGAGCTTTAGCAGAAAAATCTCTCAAGAGGACTCATATTTTTTTCAGCAAAAAACTTGTCTATAGTTGTATCACTCTGGTACTGATCATCGGTTTTTTTGGATCATATTTTTGGGACAATCCATACATCCAAAACTATAGAGCCTTTTTTATAGAAAGGAATCCTTTTTTTAACACTACAAATGCTGATCAGATTGCATCTATCCTTGAGGTAAATGGTGATTATATTATTGAAAAAGAAGGGAAACAGTTTAAAAACTCAAAGCTTTTTGATGGAGATCTAATTACATTGAAAGAAAATGCTAAGATTATTTTTGGCATTAATGAAAAAACCCAAATTGAGGTTCAGGGACCTGCTCAGTTTAGACTTTCACAAAAAACTGAATGAGGATATCTTTTGAAACTTATTAACTGAGATTTCTTAAAAATTGAAGCAAATGAAGAAAGTTCAGCTCTTGAGGTTGAGACTGATGAAATGACGATCCAGACACAACAACATCAAAAAACAACCTTTGAACTTTCAAAGGACACTAAAAAGACCCAGATTAGAAATACCTGAGCAACGCTTCTTGTCAAAGCTAAGACTCCTAATAAAGCAGATACTCCTATCACTAAGCTTGAAAAGTCAAAGGTATTAACTATGCAAGATAATGACATTAGTAAGATTGAGGATATTAAGGTACTTGGAAACTTACTAACTAAGGAAGAAAACATTACTCATACGAGCGTTCTCTCTACAGGTAATACTTTACCTAATGTACAAGAGTTTATTAGCCAGGTTTCTGAACTCATTACTGGAAACTCAACAATTCCTGTGACACCAATATTAACTCAGGAAGAAGCGACAAAAATTAGTCAAGAAATTGAATACCAAACTGATCAGAAAAAAGTACCAACTGAAGCACAACTCAGTCAGATCACTGCTGCATTAAATAAAGGATTCTTACTCTCTGATATGAGAGCTCTCTATGAAGCCAAACTCTCAGGAGACGATGGAAAAGTTTCCAATGCCTATAGGCTTATTACTTCTAGGATTGGATCTATTGCTCAAGCATATGAAATCAAAATCACAGCATGAAGCGAACAAAACCAGCTTTTGAGTATGATTGATGAAGTAAAGAAAGGACTTGAGAATTATCATCTCCCTCCTGCAAAGATTGGACAATTAACAACGCTCAAAAATTGGATTACCTTCTTTAATAACTTTGGAGACAAAGGAAATTGGGATGAATTTAGCAAGCAATTACCTAAAGAACTTATGTTTAAATAAGGGAAAAAATTAAAGAAAAGCCTGAATTAATTTCAGGCTTTTTTGATTTTCTGTAAAGTTGTTCTGTCAAAATCTCTATAGACAAAGATTTCAGCTTTTTTATTTAAGTAGTCAGAGCTTTTTTCTGAGCAGAAAGTCAAGATCTCAAGCTGTAAATACTACGAGAATATCATCAGGACTTGTCTGTCCAAGAAATGTCATCACCTGATCAAAATTCTGCAGATACTCAGCATTATGCTCTTTTGCAAAATAATTTCCGAGTTCATCTACTGAAGTAAAATGATGCTGTTGAAAAAGTGGTTCTTGAGCAAAATCTTGAATATCTTCTCTCGCAGCATAAATTTGATAAATTGCTCTCTGATCAAACTGTGCCAAGGCTGGATAAAAATCATCCCATCCGACAAGCACTCTGTGCATCTGGTGAGGTTGAAAAAGGGCAATAATCTTCTTTTCTGGATATTTTTGATGCAACATATTATACCCAACACTTAGAGATGATGCAATATGTCCATAATCTGTATAGAGTTTTGCTCAAGTTGGGAGGGTAGTAAGGAACTCCATTCTTCTCCAGATTCCCTTAAACTCATACATAGCTTCTAAAATATGCTCATCAGAGAGCGTAGGATCAATACTCTGCAAAACTCCCGCAACAAGTGAAGTATTTTGATCGGTATGTTCTCATCGAATATATTTTAATTTTCGCTGTTTAACTGGTAGAATCTTAGTTTTTGGATTTGAGAGAATAGCTTCTTGTTCAAGATTTTTAAGGACAAAAACCTCATCAGAAGTTTTGTCTATCATTTGTAAATAAGCTGAGGTATAATCATCTAAATCCTGATAATAATCCGTATGATCAAGCTCAATATTTGTGATAGCGAGCTTTTCTAGATCAAGATTTAGAAAATGTCTTTTGTATTCACAAGCTTCAAGGAAGAAATATCGCTGCTTGATAAGATGATAGGGAACTTGTCTTCCTGTAAAAATTGCATCAAAAAGAAGTCTAAATTCAGATTTTTTTTCTTGATTGAGATAATAGCTTTTTGAGTCAAAATCTGGGATAAGAGCTCAGACTATCCCTATTCCAAGCTGAGGAATCAGTTTTTTTGCAGTCGTGATAGCAAGTGCTGAAGAGCTTGACTTTCCATTAGTCCCAGAAAAACCAACCGTACGGAAATATTTACTCATCTCACCAAGAAACTGAAAATAGTTTCGGATTTTGAGAGGTTGCTGATTTGTTAATTTCAGCTGAAATGCTGACTGGATCTCTGGAGAGTTAACCACTGCCTCAGAATAAATGACAATATCATCCGGCTTTATTTGATACTGTCAATGTCCAATCAAGGTTTTAATACCATTCTTCTCAAGAGCTTGCGTGATCTGGCTTTCAAATCCATCAATCGCCAACAGATTATCATATCAGAGTTCCTGCAGAATATAGGCAAGATTTGAAATTCCACTTCCTCCAGCCCCAACAAGTACTATTTTCATTTGCTTTTTACTATGAGATAAAAATCAGATTTTTCTCTTTTTATTTTAGCCAAGCATATCAGATAAGATTTGTTTTTTTGGCTCTGAAATTGCTGTTTTAATATCTTTTTGCGTTATAGTTTTTTTAAAATTTTTGAGTTTCAAAAGCTCAGCAAGTAACTTAGCTTTGAACTCAGGAGAGTCTTGATCAAGCAATATCCCGTTCCTCTGCTCAACATATCGTTTTGCATTAGCAAATTGGTCATGGGTTCGAGGGATAGGCACCATAATCAGCTTCAAATCAAAGAGATCCTGCTCAGCTAGCGATGTTGTCCCTGCTCTTGTTATTGCAATATCAGAGCACGTATATAGCTCTCAAAGTTCCTTTTGCGAACAGAATTCCCTCACTTCTACATTAGAGAAGGCTTCAAAGTCAGACTTTAACTGGGTATTTAATTTTCCTAGAATTACTGTAAAATGGAAGTTTTCTGATTCTAGTGCTGGTAATAGCTCTAAAATAGCGGAATAAAGCGTCATCGCTCACTGCGATCATCCCATCAAGAGAATATTTGTTTGTGAGGTTTTTTTTAGTCAATCCGTGGCAACTACCAGCTCATCAGACAACAGCTGTCAAACCACTTTCGCTCAAGGTAGTACCTTAGAAAACCCTGTATATATGTATTTCGCAAACTTTGAAGCTATACGATTTACTAGTCATGGGTGAGTATCAGACTCATGGACATAAATCGTTTTCCCCAAGAGCTTAGCCGCTAGAACGACTGGAAGTGCAACATATCCCCCCTTACAAAAGACAATGTCTATATGATATCTCCTCAAATAGTAGATCGCTTGGAAAATTCAAATTAAAAATCTGAACATATCAAGAATATTTTTTATCAACGAGGATAGTGTCTTCTCTCTCCTTCGCTTTCCAGAAAAGAGAGAAATAAATGTCAGATTTTTTATTTTTTCAGAAAGCGTAATTGAAACCTGTTTTTCTAGACTCTTCTCAGCACCAAATCGATAGTGATGATGAATCTTTGAGCGATATGTTGGTAATGATTCCGCATACTGGATCACACTCTGAATAGGGAAAACATGGCCTCAGGTTCCCCCTCCAGCTCGTGCAATATTGATCTGAGTTTTATTTTTCTTTTTCATACAAAAAAGTTATTGAGATAAGTATTTTAAGAGTAAAGTTTTAAAAGAGGAAAGCAAGAGAAAATCAGGCAAAAAGCCGACAAACATAAACATATTCACTGCATTCAAATAGCTCTCCAATTATTCATTTAAAGGAATGATAAAACACTCTTGTATTTTTATATAACAAAAAAACATCTTTTCAAAAAGATGTTTTAGTATATTTGCTATTTTGAGTACAAAGTATGGGAGGGGTGGGATTCGAACCCACGACCTTATCCTTAAGAGGGATCTGCTCTACCAACTAAGCTACACTCCCATATCTGAGATCACTATTCTGATCAAGATAGCGAGTGCTATTATATTAGTTTTCCTCAAAATTTCAAGTGAATTTCATTAAAAATTTCTATAATCAAAAATCACTTGATTTCTCGCATCCAAAAACTATACTCTTTGCTAGATATGAGAGGAATGGCGCCCTGACAGAGTGGTCTATTGTACAGGTCTGCAAAACCTCGGTTCATGGG
>CAUTDF010000016.1:0-28913 GCA_963537415.1 uncultured bacterium
TAGGACGCCACCCTCTCACGGTGGAAATCGAGGGTTCGAGTCCCTCCGGGAGCGAGTGTTTATTATTATTGTTTTGTGTATGGAGCAAAAAAGCTTTAAGCCAGCAACAACAAATTCCAAATTTTGAGGACAGAAAAAAGAGTTTTCTGGACAAAATAAATCAGAAAAAAATATGGCTGGGAATTTTAAGGCGAAAATGATCTTTATAAATGATCAGATTAAGGCTCCTAATATTATGATAATAGATGATGATAAAAATAATCTCTGAACTTTCCCAAGAAGGGTTGCCTTAGAGATGGCTGCTGAAAAATGACTTGATCTAGTTCAGCTTGTATATGATCCAGAAAAGATGCTCTCAACAGTGAGGCTTACTGATTATGGAAAGTATATGTATCAAAAAGGTAAAGAAGATAAAGAGAGGAGGAAAGCTCAGAAATGAAAAGATACAAAAGAGCTTAAAATTAGCTATGCAATTGGAGATAATGATCTTCAGTTAAAAATAAAGAAAGCACAGGAAATACTTCAGTGATGAGATAATGTGAAGTTCTCAATTAGGTTAAAGTGAAGGGAGAGGATGTATGAAGATAAGGCTGTGCAAAAGTTAAAGATTATCCAAGAGGCTTTGCAAAGTTATGGGAAGTCTCAATATGATACACCAAAAAAAGAGGCTAATGGATATAGTATTATTTTATTTAGTAAATAGTGTCACAACAGATGGCAAATAAGATGAAGTCTCATTCAGGAGCGGCAAAAAGATTTAAGATTACAAAATCTAAGAAAGTAGTTGCTTGTAAGTCTTGTAATAATCATCTCTTAACTAATAAGGGAAAGACAAATAAGAAGTTCGCTTATGGAAAAGAGATTCTTGGTGCAACAGCAAAGATGCTAAAAAATTTACTTCCTTATAAATAGTTGATAAAATGGTAAGAGTTACTAATGGTCTTGGAAGACAGAGAAGACATAAAAAATTTATCAATCAAGCTAAAGGGTTTAGACTTGGAAGAAAAAATCTCTATAAGCAGGTAAGATTGGCTCTTGTAAAACAAGGTCAGCATGCTTATGTAAGTAGAAGACTTAAGAAGAGAGATTTTAGAAAACTTTGGATCGAAAGGCTTTCAGCTGTGATTAGAGAAAAGGGAAATAGGTATTCAGTATTTGTTAATCTTATGAATACAAAGGATATAAAGTTGGATAGAAAGGTTCTTTCTAATATTGCAGTCGCTTTCCCATCAGTATTTGATAAAATTTATGATGAAGTTGTAAAATAAAAAAAGAAAATCTGACTTTGTGTCAGGTTCTTCTTTGGGCCGAGGTGGTGGAATTGGTAGACACGAAGGACTTAAAATCCTTTGGGACTTATAATCCCGTGCCGGTTCGATTCCGGTCCTCGGCAACTTAATGTTTTTAATTGTTATTTGCTATTGTTATGTGATTTACCGTTCGAAGAACAGGAGATTTGAATACAAACGAAAGGATTATTTCTTTCTACAAAAAGGAACTTTGGTCTTCTCATATTTTGGATAAAGCAAAAAAGCAAGTGCATTATGGTACTAAGTGGTATAGAAAGTTTGTGAGCTATGATTTTCCATCTTCTAGAAGATATAAGAGAATGAGAGCAATCGTTTCTAATGCTTATAGAAAGACAAAGAGAAAGTATAATACTTTGGCACAACTTGGAAAGATTGTGTAAAATTTATTTTGATATTTTGTATAAGAATGTATGCAGTTGTAGAACTACAAGGACATCAATATATTGTCTCAGAATGAGCAGAAATTATTGTGGATAATCTTGGGGTAAATCAATCAGAAAAGTTTGTAGCAAATAAAGTTTTGGCTATCTTTGATGAAGCAGGTAATGATGTGAAAGTTGGGAAGCCTGTAGTAGATGGTGCTAGTGTTGAATTTGAAGTTGGGGTTACTCAAAAGGGTGAAAAAGTAAGCGTGCTTAAGTTTAAGAGAAAAACAAGATACGCAAGATTGAAAGGATTTAGACCACTTCAAACAACTTTAGTTGCTAAAAAGATTTCTTGCTAATGGCTAAGGCTGGAGTCTTAGAGCGAGATGGAGAGATTTTAGAAGTCCTTCCTGCTGGAAAATATACTGTAAAATTGAAAGATACAGATATGGTTATCAATTGTTATAAAGCAGGTAAGATGAAGCAATCTCATATCTCAGTGATTGAGTGAGATCATGTAAAGGTTGAAGTGAATCAATATGATATGAAACAAGGAAGGATAGTGTATAGATATAATGTCGTGACAAATAGTCCGCAGCATTAGTGTGCTTATTTACATAATATGTTTAATTACGATGAAAGTTGTAAATTCTCTTAAAAAGAGATGTATGTATTGCCAAATTGTAAAAAGAAAGGGTAGATTGTATGTGACTTGTAAGAGAAACCCTAGACATAAAGCTAGGCAAGGATAGTTTTTATTTATTGTATTTTTTGAACGATGTTTAGATTGATGGGGCATGTCCTTCCAGAAGAGAAATCTATTTGGATTGCGCTAACAAATATTTACGGAATTGGTAGAGAAAGATCTAAGAAAATTCTGGCTGCACTCAATATTGAGATTATGAAGAAGGTAAAAGATATTTCAGAAGAAGAACAAAAGATGATCTCTGATGAGTTGAAAAAATATGTATTGGAAAATGATCTTAAAAGAGAAGTAGCTGCTGCGATCAAAAGATTGAAGGAAATTAAATGCTACAGAGGAATGAGACATAATCTTGGTTTGCCAGTAAGAGGACAACTTACAAGAAAGAATGCAAGAACTGCAAAAAAACTTCTTGGAAGATCAAAGGTGAGACCAGTATTGAAGAAGTAATTTTATATAGTTTTTTCTATAGCAAATGGCTGTTACAAAGGCAAAAAAGAAGGATATTAAGGTAGTTAGTGGAGTGCTCCATGTACATACTACTTCAAATAATACTTTGATCACATTGATTGATCAGGAAGGAAATAAGATTCTCGGTGGAGGTACTGGAAAGGTTGGATACAAAGGTTCAAAGAAAAGTACTCCTTATGCTGCTGAAGTATTGACAAAGCAGATCCTAAAGGATGGACAAGGATACGGATTAAAAGAAATTGGTATCATTTTCAAGGGAATTGGTATGGCAAGAGAAGGAGTTTTTAAGGCAATCAATGAAGTTGGAGTGATTGATATTGCATATATCAAAGAACAAACTGGAATCCAATTCGGAGGTTGTAAAGGAGAAAGACCAAAGAGAAATTAGTCTTTTTGATTAAAAAAAGGAAATCGGATTTTTCAAATTTATTTATCTATTTTCATAGTGAATTATGAGATATACTTGAGCAAAATTTAGACTCTGTAGAAGAGAACAGTTGAATCTCTTTGGTCCACAAAAGTACAATCTTAAAAAGAGAAAGGCTTTGCCAGGACAACATGGAGCTTCTATGCAGAGAAATTCTGAATATGGAAAATTGCTAAGAAATAAACAAGTAGTAAAGAGAAGCTACCTTCTATCAGAAAAACAGTTTTCAACTATTGTAAAGAAGACTGCTGCTAAGTATGCAAAGAATAATAAGATGAGTCACGACTTTGCATTGTTTCAATTCTTGGAAAGAAGACTTGATGTAATCGTTCTTAGATCTGGACTTGCAAATACAATTATGCAAGCAAGACAAATGGTTACTCACGGACATTTCCAACTAAATGGAAAGAAGCATAATATCCCTTCAACTTTTGTAGAAGTTGGTGATAAGATCTCTGTAAAAGAGAAGTTGAAGAACTCACCACTTTATGCTAATGCATCTAAGGCTGCTCCTGCAAAG
This sequence comes from uncultured bacterium, assembly GCA_963537415.1. Taxonomy (GTDB): domain Bacteria; phylum Patescibacteriota; class Gracilibacteria; order Absconditabacterales; family Absconditicoccaceae; genus HOT-345. The sequence continues at coordinate 3,797 of CAUTDF010000016.1, forward strand.
GTGCCTTCTTGGTTAAAGGTTGATAAAAATGCTTATGCAATTGAAGTACTTGCAATGCCTCAGAAAGGAGAAATTGAACCATTAGGAGATCTACTAAAGGTTATCGAATTCTACGCGAGAGCTTAGTAAGAGGGTAAAAAATCAACAAAAACTTTATATCATATTTCTACTTCTATGTTGAATATACAACACTTTATTGGAGTTCCTAAGATTAGCTTCAGTCAGTTGGATGATGGAGCTACAAGGTTTGAATTGAAATATGTCCCAAGATGATTTTGACACACTCTTTGAAATGCATTGAGGAGAATTATCCTTGCTTACAACCTTTGAGGAGCTGTAACAGGGTTGAAGATTAAAGGGGTGCCACACGAATATGATGTTATTACAGGAGTAAAGGAAAATGTAATCAGTATTCTATTGAATTTCAAGAAGCTTCGCTTCAAAATTGATGAAAATGCTGAATCACTTCAACGAATTGCTCAGAGATTTAAGGGAATTGGAAGATATACAGCAAGTGATCTTAAGTTCCCATCAGGAGTACAACTTCTTAATGGAGATGAGTTCCTATTTGAAATAACTGATAGTTCTACAGAGATCAATTTGGAACTAAGAGTTGAAAAAGGATATGGGTACTATAGTCTAGAATACCTTAGACAAAGAGATAAAAAAGAAAAAGATACTGAAGAAGTTGGACTTCTTCTTGTTGATAACGACTTTTCTCTTGTTGACTATGTAAGATATGATGTAGAGGAGGTTATTGAAGACTTTAGCGGAAGTACAAAGGATGCACTTAATATTGAAATTAAGGTAAAATATGACAATATCTCTCCAAAGGAAATTATTATGTTCGCTGGAGAAGTACTAACAAGCTATGCAAAACTCTTCGTATTTGATAATGTATATATTGACAAATCAGTACTTGTAGAGTATGATGATCTTTCTGAAGCTGAAGAAGCTTTGCCAGAAGAGTCAGGATCAGTAAAGACAATGCCAATTGATGCGCTTCCATTGAGTGAAAGAACAAGAAACGCATTGATCAAAAATAATATTCTCTATGTTGAGGATTTGGAAAAGAAAAAGAAATCTGAATTATTAGTAATGAAATGAGTTGGAAGAAAAGCTATTGATGAGATTACTTCTTCACTCGCAAATATCGGTAAAGTATTAATCGGATAGCTAAAGTAGGGAATTTATCATTTATTATCTATGTTAAGATGAGACACAAGCATAACAGGCTCTTAGAGGTAAATACAGGAGCTAAAAGTAAATCAGTATTTATGAGAATGCAACTTTCTAGTCTTTTGAGAGCTGGAAAATTGACAACAACTCCAAAGAGAGCAAAAGTATTGAAAGCCTATGCTGATCATTTTTTCTCAACTTTGCTTACTATTTATGCAAAAAATGATGAGAAAACTGCTCAGAGAGAAGCTATTAGATATGTGAAAGCTACAGTATATGGAGAGGCAGAAGGTAAGAAGGTAATTGATACTTTCGTTCCAAAATACAAAGAAGAAGGAAGAAAGTCTGGATTCACTTCTGAATATAGACTTGGATATAGAGTTGGAGATGCTTCACCAAAAATTATGTTGAAATTAGCATAATACTGAGTGTGAATAATTTATTTTAGTTATCGTATTGAGATACAATGGAGTTTACTAAAAAGGATTTGAATAAAACCATCTGGATTAAGCAAACAGACCAAGAAAAAAATAGAAGATGGTATCGTGTAGATGCTACAGGAAAGACTTTGGGAAGATTGGCTGTAGATATTGCTAAAAAATTGATGGGAAAAGATAGAGCATATTATTCAGATTTCCGAGATGCAGGAAGTTTTGTTATCGTTGAAAATGTTGAAAAAATTGCTGTAACTGGAAAGAAGTTAACAGATAAGGTATACTATTCATACAGTGGATACAAGGGAAATTTGAAAAGTATTACTCTTGGAGAATTGCTTAAGAAGAATCCTGGGAAAGCCTTATGGTATGCAGTAAGAGGTATGCTTCCAAAAAATAAGCTTAGAGATCCTAGAATTAAGAGAATGAAGCTTATTAAGGGAACTACTACAAAATACGATAATTTTAAACCTATTAACTTGTATAAATAATGGCAAATAGAGAGTATAATTATGCAGTTGGAAGAAGAAAGGAAACTACTGCAACTGTAAAGTTGTATGCTAAGGGAGCATGAAATTATCTTTTGAAAACAGCTTCTGGAAAGGAATACACGCTTGCTGATTATTTTGGAGGAAATCAATATCTCCTTCAGATCGCTACTTCTCCATTTTCTACACTTGGAGTAGATGTATTGAAGAAGTTTGATGCAGAGATCAAAGTTGTAGGAGGAGGAGTTGCTGGACAGGCTGATGCTATTAGACTTGCATTTGCAAGAGCATTGGTAGAATGGAATTCTGACCTTAGAGTATCTCTAAAACCTCATGGATTGCTTAAGAGAGATCCAAGAGTTAAAGAAAGAAAGAAGCCTGGTTTGAAGAAAGCGAGAAAAGCTCCAACTTGGTCAAAGAGATAATTATTTTTTCATATATAAAGCCCGAAATAAACGGGCTTTTTTTAGGTGTGCTCTTTGCTGAGAACTATTTTTATCTGTCCAATTAAATCTATATGCAAAAAGATATCGTCTTATTTTGAATCCAAGGTTCTTGAAAATGAACACAAGCGAGTAATATCCTTAAAGCATTTGAACATTATAAATACCTAGAGCCAGGGAATATTTTTAGAGCACTCAACTCTAATACTAATCTGATCTCTGAGTATGTAAAAGATACAATTAAAAAAGGGAAAATGGTGAGTGATAATTTGGTTTTTGATCTATTTAGACTTTGCTCACACCTCCTCGAACCACAGGAAGCTTTCTTGATTGACTGATTTCCTAGAAATGCTCAGCAGTTAGAATTCTTCTTGAGCTATCAAGAGAGACATCAGAGAGATTTTGTTGCTGTGTATTTTGATCTTTCTAGAGACTTAGCTGTTGAGAGAATTCAGATTAGAGCTAAAGAACAAAATCGTGAAGACGACCTCAATATGGAAACGGTAAATAAAAGGTTAGATCTTTTTGAGCAGGAGACACTTCCAGTGATTCAAAAGCTAAACAGTCTCAATAAACTTATTACTGTAAATGCGAACCAATCTATTGAAGAAGTATTCACTGAATTAGTAGAGAAACTTGGCTTCTTACCAGGATGAAAGTAAGAAAGAAACGTATTTGTCTTTCTAAATGGATAAAATATTAATCAAAAAGAGAAGTCTGAATGCTTCTCTTTTTTTAGTATTTTAATCTGATTTATAATCTAGTTTATATTTCATAGTTGACACAAGACCGATTGGGCGAATCTCTATATCAAAGCCAACCCAACCGATCGTCGCCCTCTGCTCTGGAGAGTGCAAGTTTCTATAATCATCTAAGTCAATAACCTTTTCCTCGCCTTGTTTTATTCGGAGATAAGCGAATTTATCATCATTATAGTCTGGGGCTTCTTGTCTCTCTTTGAGTGAACGATGACGCTTTGAAATAACCTTTGCTTCGAGATCTCCAGAAAGTGCAGAGAGTGTCAGTATCGCTCCTGTTCACTGCCGTCAAGGAAACTCTATCGCCCTAAAATCAAGCCACTCTCCAAATCTCAGCTCAAGCGTATCAGATTTTTGAGTAAGAGTTTTGGGGAAAACATCTTCTTGTAACGGAAAAACTCCTACCAGTTGATCATTTCGTCTTAGCATTGCATTTTTTGATCCCAAGTAGATATTAAGCTTCTCCTCAGAAGTTCTTGGTATATTTTTTTCAGGACTTCTAATCTTTCAAGGATCATAATCTGAGTGTTTAAGTAAGAAAAGAGCAGTTCCTATCGTTCCAACAAGTATACCGAGAAGGAGTAAAAGCAAAGATTTTCGTAGCTTCATTCGTTATTTTTAGAGAATAAATCTAAAAAAAGAATATCTTGAACATAAAGAAGGAATACCTCCATTAATACAAGTTCTCCTGAGCATTGCAAGCCCACTTTTTAATTTCTTCTTGACTTATTCTAGCTTTTCTACCTTTTCTACCTTATAGTAAATACTATAGCTCAATAATCCGTCTTCAGCTACTTGACTATTCATTCAAAAGCCAAAGTTCAATCTGAAGCATCTACATCTATCAATGCAAATGGGGAAAGTGTTAGTGATAATGGATGAGATCCTGAATAGGAACGAATATAGAGTTTATTCGGAGTTGACGCCAGCCAAATAAACTGTTGCCGTCAAGCATCAACGATTTTCGCCTCTCCAGAGGCAAAAAGCTTCTGCATATTTGGTCAAAATCCGATATACCATTTTTTTAGCTCACTATAATCTCCAGTATAATCTTCCACAACAGTATTCCCTAGACTCTTGAGGTATTTTCTTATCTCCTCATGTTTTGAATAAAAATTTCCATTATTATCAAAATAGATAATTATTCTATCATTATTATCTACAGATATCTCTCTACCATCATTGATATTATTCTTGCTCTCATCATTAAACTTAACAATCATCTCTTCAAAGAGTTTCCCTCCCATATCTAACTCTTCCATTTCGGTTCTCGATCAAAGTCCATTTAAGGTATCTACTGAGAGAGTTCTATTATAATAAGAATCTCCAAGATGAAAAGGAACAATCCTTGAAGAAATATCTGATTTATTTCTACAAAACTTATCTAGATTTTTTGAACAATCTGTATAAGGGAGCAAGAGAGAGAATGGGAGAAAATGATACCTTACCTTATAGTATGAATCTGAAAGTCTAACCCTTTTTTTTATATCTTCTCTTTCATCTTTATCGCCTGAAAGAGGTTCATTTTTCCATCCTTGTTTTGCTATAGCTGAGAGTCAAGCATACTCAAGCCATTTTTCATTTGAGAGAGATCATCATTTTATAAACTCAACTCCTCCTGTAGAGATATTTCACCACTTCTCTTGAAGCTTAGGAAATTTATTCTCTAGAAATACTTTGCAGAAAAATCTTACACTCCTATCACGGGAAGAATCTATACACTGAGACAACAGAGTACGCACCTGATTTATTGATTCCTCTCCAGACTTATCTTTTAACTGCTCTTTGATAAAGAGGTAGGAAAACTCATCCATCTGATGCAGAGTAGAAAAATAGGCACTAAGTCCTAAGAGAAAGAGGACCAATAAGATAACTAGAATCTTTTTCATACGATCAGGCATTATATAATAAATACTTGACTAATTTTCAAAAAAGGAGGAGAAATATATTTTTTATATCACTCCTCACATATACTTATATATACCAAGAAGTCAAACTAATTTCAAAATATTAACTCAACTTATTCCAGATTTAGCCTCTTATTCCTCATTATTATCTCTCAACCATTGGTTCCTAAGCCTCCTCTCAGTCCCTTCTCTCATTTCTCTCAACTTCTCCTTGCAAAGTCTTCAGGGATTCCTAGACTGAAATTATCTTTATTCTTTAACCAAAATACAAGATGGCGGTAAAGTATAACATCGTAGAGAGAAAAAATCCTCTTAAACCTACTGAAAAAGCAAAATTCTATGCTATCGCAAATTCAGATGGAGAAGTCAGCTTTAAGACTCTTGCAAAGGAAATCGCAGCTGCTGGATCTACAGTATCTGATAGTGATATGCTTGCTGTGCTTAATGATCTAACCAAGATCTTAACAAAGCATCTTGCTGAGGGAAAGATCGTGAGGCTCGGAGATTTCTGAAGTTTCCAAATCGTAATCAACAGTAATGGAGTAGATAGTGCTAATAAAGTAAATGCATCTCAGATCAAGGGAAATAAAATTCAATTTCGTCCTGGAGTGGATCTTAAGGAGATGCTTGCAACCGTTAAATACGAAAAGGTAAGTAAATAATTCTCCCCCACCTTACCAAAAAAAGAGAAGCTCAGCTTCTCTTTTTTGAATGTTCAGAGAGGAGAAAGAGAGCAAACCTCTATACCTCTTCAAAAATGACCGCTCATTTTCTAAAAACTACTGCTCAATTTTTAAAAATGACCGCTCATTTTCCCTAAAATGACTGCTTGTTTTTGGAAAAACAACCGCTTGTTTTTTAAAATTGACTGCTCATTTTTCTCTATCTCAGAGCAGCGTAGCTAGAGAATCAACCAAGAATGCTCAAAAGCTTACGAAAAGACTGACTTCCATCGCTTCTTCATCTTAAACATTTCCCTAATATCAAAGATAGCGATCTCCCACTTAGGGAAAGCCTGCATACACCTCTCTAGAGGAAGCTCAATTTTATGAGATGTCTCAGTAGGATTGACAATGATCACCTTTTTCTCTCCTGTTTTGTTATCAACAAAGCATCTTTCTAGTGAATAATCATGGAGAGAACTAAAGCACTTCTCAGCCTTAGTAACGCTGAAACGTCCAAAGGTTCAATTCTGATCCCATATAACTTTTGTATACTTTGGATCAAAATGATTCATATCTCAAGGGTTACTTATTCCAATATTAATAAATCAAAAACGATGAAACCTGAACAAAAGCTCCTGGATCTCCTTATCTTCAGTGGAAAATAATAGGCAAGCTCCCTCTCCCATCAGTGAACGCAGAAACAGATGTGAGAATCCTCATTCATTGATCTTACCCAGCATTTCACTAGTGATAGCAAAGGTCCCCGTTTTATTGAGGTTTTCCCATGCCTGCTTACTGAGTTCTGGATATTCAAAGTCTTTACTCAGTATCATATTCTTCATCGCAGCAATCTCTAAGATTCTGAATCCCAATGCACTATCGCTATTGATATTTGCGAAGAGATCCCCTTCTTCCTTATCGTTAATCTCATAGTCCTGATCGAGTTCCTGAGTCGAGACGGGGATCCAAGTTCTATGCCTCTCATCTCAGCAAAAAGGAAGTCTGATTTCCCACCCCTGCTCAGTGATTTTCATCGAAGTCTTGATCAATACCTCAAAGGGATTGGACTTCTTCAGCATTTCAATACCACTATATCCATAGCAAAATCAGAGGTCTTGCTGTCTGATCTCAGCTTTATTATACTTTCATAACGTTGGAAGAGTAGTTATCATCTCTCCCCTTTCAAAACTTTCTAGTGCATCTTCTTGGAGTGTTTCAAGTGTAGTTTTTTGCAGAGGTTCAGGCTGCCTGAGAGTAGAGAGTAGTTCCTGAAATTCTTCCTCCAGTTCCTCAATTGAATCATCCAGCATATCCTCCCAATACTCGTCTCCTCCTTCCATAAAAAGAAGGGTATAATGCTGATCAGAGAGTGTTTGGTAGTTCTTGAGATAAGCGGCTTTCCTTAGGTGATAGTTTCTGATTTCTTGGAGGTCTGCACTCTTGAGTAGGCAAAGTGCAATAGGAAGTGTTCAGATAGTGATTTTATCTTTTAGTTCCTTTGGAAGTTGTGCTAGGAGTTTGAGATCTTGCCTCGTAACTTTTTTGATCGTATTTAAGAGCGGAGTTCACCATTTATCATTCTCATCTCCTCGAAATTTATCAAGTCTTGGCTTAAGTCTAAGGAGTTTTTTAAGCTCGTGCTTACTCGTTTCACAAATACTAAAGAGATTGCTATTCCTAATAGGTATTTCCAATTTTCTCAAAAGTGCATGAATTTTCTTGAGTTTTAGAATGTCTTTGAAAAAGAGCCCAGAAAGAGTCTCTATATCATAAACCTGATCTCAGAGTGTGATACCTATTTTTTGAAGCTCTTTTTTTATGATCATCAGATGCTCACTGCTTGAGATAGTGCAAGGATCTCTTGAAGGTTTTCAGCCGTGATCTTTATTCCTACCTCCTCTAGATAAGGACGAAAACTCATTACCTTCTCAATATTTTCAAGAGAAATGTATTGTAGATAGGTATTCTTTGGAGAATAAAAGTTAAGCTCAAGTCTTTTAAAATAGGCTTTTTTTAGTGCTCGTTCCTCATCGGGAGAGAGAGGATTAAGGACTCTTCTTCTAGCCTTTGCTACCGAGGAGAGGATATCAAAACATTGCTCGGAGACTTTACAGCGAACGTGCTCAGAAGGATCGGACTCCGAGTTGTGATCTTCGCTTGAATTAATTAGTGCGTTCTCTTTTTCGAGTAGTCCTTTTTTCTCAATATTCTCCATTAACCAAGTAAAGATAAAAAAAATAAATTAAAATACTATAACTAAAAGACAAAAGAAGTCAATACTATAGAAGACAAAAATCTGATCTTTACCTCGCTCATCATCACTTGAAAACTTAGAAGAAAATCATACACTTTAATTCAGATTTTTATTATTTTTGTATATTTTGATGAGCCTCGCAAACAAGTATCGTCCACAGACCTTTGATGAGATGATCGGACAAGAGCATATTAGTGATATTCTCAAAGCTCAGATGATTGCTAGAGATAAGATTCATCATAATTATCTCCTTTTTTGACCGAGAGGAACCGGGAAGACTACTTCAGCTAGGCTGATTGCAAAGGGACTTAACTGTCTTAATCTCCAAAATGGAAATCCTTGCAATGAATGTAGTAATTGTCAACTTATCAATGCGGGAACAAGTCTCGATTATACTGAGATCGATGCCGCTTCTCATACAGGAGTGGACAATATTAGAGAGGAAATTATAGACAAAGCACTCTATCCACCGACAACACTCCAAAAGAAGATCTATGTAATCGATGAGGTCCATATGCTCAGTAAGGGAGCATTTAATGCTCTCTTAAAGACAATCGAGGAGCCAAAAAGTAATGTCTGCTTTATTTTTGCGACGACTGAAATCCACAAAGTCCCAGATACGATTATCTCTCGTTGTCAGGTTTTTAACTATAGAAAGGTGCCAACACAGGCAATGACCTTGCACTTAGAAAAGATTTGCAAGGCTGAGGGGCTTGGGTATACGCTTCCAGCACTAGAGACAATCGCAAATATTTCGGAATGATGTGTGAGAGATGCTGTAAAATATATAGATCAGGTGAGTATTCTCTGAGAGATTACTGAGGGGAATATTACAAAATTTCTTGGGGTAGCTGGAGAAAATACCATAAAAACTCTACTAGAAACTATCAAAAAAGGAGACAGAAATCAGATTTTTGAGTTTTTGGATACTATTGCTCAAAGTGGAGTTGATCTCTGACAATTCACTAAACAGACTATTGGATATATTGATCAGCATCTTTTGGAAGATACGGACTTTTATCTTAAGATTTGCTCGACTTTTTGAGAGATTTTGGGCAATTTGAGGCGATATCCTTACCCGATTATTGCGTATAAAATCTCGCTGAATAACTATCTTAATCCAGAAAGACAGCTTACTAGTAGCTCAGTTCCGCAAGTTTCTCAGCCATCGGTTTCTACTCCAGTTGCTGCAAATATGATCCAAACTCCAGCTCCTCAGCAGCAAAAACCTGAATCTTCACCATCAAATTCAGAGTCAAAAAGTGAAGTAGTAGCCTCGTCTCTTTGATCCGTTCAATCTGAAGGTGTAAAGGAAGAAGCCCCATCAACTCAGCCAGCACCAGCAGCTCCAAAAGCTGAACCCCAGCCAGTTACTGCATCGAGTCAGATGCAATCTTGAACTAATGATTTGAAATCACTTTGGCAGTCTGTTGTCGCTCAAATTCCAAAGCCAACCGCTCAGGCAAATCTCAAAGATCAAGCGATCATTGAGACTATTAGTGAAAATACGGTTGAGATCATAGTTATTACCAAAATCGCAGAGATGCTCCTCAAAAATGAAGAGATCAAAAAGCTTGTAGAATCACTTTTGACAACCAGTCTCTGAAAATCTGTGCAGCTTCAGGTCGTATATGAGGCAAAAGAGAGTTATTTTGCTAGAAAAATGGGGCTATAAAACAAGATTTTACTCTTCATTAAATATAAATGCTAAAAAAACTTTCTCTGCTCTTGCTCTGAGGGATGTATTTGCTTGGAGGGGCTTTGTCTGCTGATGAATATCATTATTTCTATGGAGAAGGTTGTAGTTACTGTGCCAAGACGCAGAGATATTTTGAAATAAATCATATAGAAGATACCTATAAAATCACTAAATATGAGATACGAAATCACCCAGAAAATCTCCAAATCCTCAAAGACAAGCTCGCTCAAATCAATCTTCCAATTACAGAAACAAAAATCCCCTTGATGCTTGTTGAAAAAGAAAATAAAATTCAGACTTCATTGATTGGCCCTACAGAAATCATAAATTATTTTGAAAAGGGAGAAGGAGTATGAGAAGCTACAAATCAAACTTGAACTCAGCCTAGTTTCGCAGATAATGGTAAAAATAGTGAACAATCTCCATGGAAATTTATAGGAATCCTGATCCCAACCGCGCTTGGTGATAGTATCAATCCTTGTGCCTTTGCAGTTATGTTGCTCCTCCTCTCTACAATCTTAAGTAAGTCAAAAAGCAGAAAGAGAACGATTTTCTCTGGAGTCTTGTTTTCACTCGCAATATTTCTTTCCTATTTTTTGATGGGAATCTGAGTATTCAAGCTTTTAGCTACCTCTACAGCGGAAACCACAATTTTTAAGTGGATTATAGGTGTGATCTGAATTTTGATCTGATTGGCGAATATTAAAGACTACTTCTGGTATGGAAAGGTTTTTCTAATGGAAGTCCCTCGTCAATGGAGACCAACCATGATGAAACTCATCCAATGAGTATTGTCTCCTATTGGTGCATTTTGAATTGGTATTTTAGTGAGTTTATTCCTTCTTCCTTGCTCTTCTGGTCCATATATTGTAATCCTGGGGCTCCTTTCCGCTCAAAGTAATGAACTCAATCTACTAGGTATGGGATATCTAGCGCTGTATAATTTCATCTTTATTCTCCCAATGCTCGCAATAACCTTCCTGGTATGAACTGGAAAATCTAGCGTGGAGAAGCTTGCAAAATTAAAAAATAAAAATACAAAGCTGATCCATTTGGGAGTTGGAATACTGATGCTTATTCTTGGAGTTTATATTATTTCTAGTATCTATTTTTAAATAAACAAGAAACCTGAACTTAGATTCAGGTTTTTATTTTTTTAAAGTGATACCTTTGAAAACTATTCAAATTGCTTTAATTTTTCACACGCTTCCCTAAAAGTACATTTTTCGCATTTACTCAAGGTTGTCGTACGCCTAAAGTAGCTTGATGGGAAAAGCACATTATCACTGATAAAAAAGGTCTTTTGAAAGTCAGTATCTTCCTTTATTTTTTCAACAATAGCATCAATATCTGCTTGCTTTACCCTACCTCAAAAACTCTGCATACTTGGCAGATAGATTTCATATGCTTCAATATTGATATTTCAGAGTTCTGAGCTGTCATTGAGTTTTAAAAGGAGCTTGAGTGCATATACTTTGAGCTGATCAGTAAGATCTTCCGGAGTCCTAGTCTCATCACTGATTCTTCCTGACTTTCGATCAAGGATAAGATACTTATCATCCTGAAATACAACTCAAAAGTCTGGAGCAGCCATGATACTGACATGGCGAAGAGCATCAAGACGCTCAGTCTGAACTCTCATCGCGTTAAAGTCTGGTTTTCTTGGCTCCTCAATATAAATTGCATCATGAGGAGTTGCTAGAATATTTAGGATCCTTTCATGCCGTGAAGATCAGATGAAGGCATCCAAGTTCTCCCAAACTCTTTGAATTGTCGGCTCAAGGAGATCATCAATATCTTGCCCATAATAATGTTCACTGAGTCCTTCTTCTCGAGCAAAGGAAAAATCCTGATAGTTTCTTTCTTTTGAGAGTTCAAACTGCTGTCTCATTTCCTGAGCAATGTTTTCCTTGATCTGCATAAGTGTTTCTGGAGAAAGGGGACCTCTCTTGAGCTGATGAAGGTAATCTGAGATGAGAAAATGTGTCTTTTCTCCCATTCGCATATCAATAGACTTAAGTTTTTTAAGGGTAAGTGTCGTCTTTCGAAGAGGGATATTGAGCGGTTTTAAGGCAAAGGTGTAGTAGTTTAAAAAATACTTTTTCTGGCAATATTCCAGGAGTGTGGTCCTAGAGTTTGACCAGCTAAGATTTTGAGTACTCGGTTTTCGCTTCATCTTCATTAGCAAAACGAGATAAAAAATCAGATTTCTTTCCCTCAGTGTAAGCCTTTAAATCTTAAATGCAAGGAGAAATAAAATTTACGCTCTTATTATTATGTAAATATACAGAATTCAAGAGAGAAAACAGTCAGATTCTTGTAGCTTTTTTGCTTTTTTTTAAAAAAAAATTATACTCAGAAAATGTAAATTATTTACTCAAAAAAATGCTCAATGGCAAAGAAAACAAAAAAACTGACATTATCCGAGAAAATCAAACAATTAGCTGAAATCCCATTTTCTATTAAATGGGTATCTATCTCACTTTTCCTATTTACAATGGGGTGGGGACTAGGAGCTGATACCTTTTTTTCTATTTATGTTAAAAGTATTATCGGTAGCGGACTCAATCTAACTCTGATTTGAACACTCCTTCCAATAATCAAGCTCTTAACAGTTATTCCTATTGGAATTCTCAATGATAAAGGAATGTCAAAGTATCTTTTGCTCTATGGAAAGATTTGGTATGCAATTTCAGGGGCATTCTACTTTTGGGCAGGATTTGAGCAGTCAGCTTTTTTTCTTATTTGTGCGGTGATTCTTAATGGTATTGGAAGTTCAACAATGTATACGACCTACCGTACCTTGTATTGAAAAAAAACTCAAACAAATAATCGTAGTAAGATACTTGGAGTCTACTTTTCAAGCATTAATATGGCCTATGTGATTGGAGCGTTGATTAGTGCATTTTTGGTCAAGTATTTAGATTTGCCATATATGTATCTGTTCGTAGTAATCTTCGCAATTCTATCAATACTACAGGACTCAAAAATTCAGGATTTTGTTCGCCGTAAGTTTAGCAAAACTTGGTGAAAATATCTAAAAAAGCAAAATACTGACCTTCCCTTTGAGTATGAAATTGATGAAGAATATCAAAATATGGAAAATATTCTCAGAAAAAAGAATATGCTTTTACTCTATTTTAGGGAGATTTTCTCACTTTCTCCTTGGAAAAAGATGTTTGAAGCAATGAAGAGCTACGATGGGCATATGTATGTCGCACTTTCCTCTCAGGCGCTTGTGAATTTTATGAATTATGTTGGATTTCTCTTTATTCCACTTGTTGCCATGCAGAATAATCTCTCCCTCTCTGAGATTGCGATTCTATTTGCAGTGATGAGGTTGCCTTACTTAGTCAATATCTTGATTGGAAATATCTGAGATAAATATAGTAAAAAAATCCTGATTACGATACTTGTTTTATTCTCAGCTGGCTTATTCTTTTGGCTTGGAAGTACAAGTAGTTTTATAGCTATTGTGGTTGCCAGTTTTTGATTGTCATTAGCGATAGCAATGCTGCAGCCAATCACCTCAGCACTCATCTTAGGATATGCAAAACCAAAGGACAAAGGGCTCATCGCTGGAATGCAAGAATTCTCTAGTAAAATTGGAGAGATTATCGGCTCACTTGGAATTGGACTTCTTACTGCTCTGGTTGGTATGAATGTAGCATTTCAGTTTCTGTGATGTGCCTTAGCCGTGCTAGGAGGATATCTCTTACTCAAAAAACTCTTTCAATCAAAAGAAAAAAAAGCTGAAGATCATCAGTGAAAAGATATTGAGGTGCCGATCTTTGCCCCTCAGATCATTAAGGAATAATCCCACCAAAAGCTGACTTGGAAAAACAGGTCAGCTTTCTTTTTTATTTGAAAACTTCTCGAGAAAAGATATAGTAAAGAGCGAATTTACTCCCTGCAAATACAAAAATGCTCTTTTGATTGATCGTTGCATGCGGTCTCTGACTGATTTTCGGCTCATTTGGGTCAGTAATACTTTCTAGACGAGGAGACGCAACTACTCGAAAACAGGCTGGTTCTATCCTTTGGGGAAGATCAGAATGTCCAACTTGCAAGCATCGTCTATATCCTTATGATCTGATTCCGCTTTTGAGCTTTCTTTTCCAGTGAGGAAAGTGTCGTTATTGCCATAGAAAAATTTCCCGGCTCTATCCCATACTAGAGCTAGGTTCAGCTATTATTTTTGGATTATTGTACTGGTATTTGTGGTCACAAGGACTTTGAGTTATGATGTTCTGGATAGTAAATGCTTGGATCCTTCGGCTTCTATTGGTATATGATGTTTTGCGGTATGAGGTGCATATTCCTCTGGTTCTTGTGGGAATGGGAAGCTTCTGAGTTGGCTTGCTTGCTGGCCTCTTTCCTATGAAAATACTTTGGTGAGGTTTAGTTTTTCTCATGTTCTTTTTATTGCTTTATGGTGCAGCAAGGCGAGTCGTTAAAGTAAAATACTGAGTAAAAGAGGAGGGACTTGGTTTTTGAGATGTGATTATTTCCCCATACCTGTGAGGACTGCTTTATGCTGGACTTAGTCATCAACTCTCAACTCTCGATCAAGTACTCGCATTCCTCTTTTTTCTTACCCTTAGCTGAGGGATCTGACTCGTTTGGTACTTTATTCAGACAAAACTCTATCAGAAGAAAGCGAGCTTCCTTTCACAAAAAATGGCAGATCAGGCGGTTCCTTTTTTGCCAGCGATGATTTTATGAGTAGCAGTCATTTTGATCTTTCAGGAGAAATTTTTTAGCCTATTCTGATTTTAAATGAGACCCGAACAAAAAAATAAAATCAGATTTATTATTTTTTTAGCACTTGCAAGTGTGCTCTATTTTGTATTTTTTTATGAACTTTTCTTAGCAAAAAGAGCTCTTGTCGCTGGACTGCTTTTTTGTATCTTTTTTATCGTATTGCCATTTCTTGCAATTGACCTCAGAAAAGTAAAAAAAATCTGGATCTATTGAACTATTTTTTTTGTAGGGCTCATTTTATCGATGCTCTTACCTCAAAATAACTGGCAAACCGTAATCGCATTCTGGATTTCTTTACTCGGAACAGCTTGGATCCTAAGGTATCTCTGAGAGTATTTTTCTGAAGTGAGAAATATTGCTCGATTCCAGTATTTCTCTCGTACAGGATATTGGTTTACAATGATTATGACAATCATGTTTGGTTTTGCACTCCTCGGGATGAATAGTAGCTTTCCTTTTAGCTGTGATCAGATCTGAACTTGGAGCGATAAAATTATTCAGACCTCGACAAATCCACTTTCCCTGTGATCTTCTCAGCAAGGTGACGCTCAAAAACTACCTCTCCCGAAAAAAGAAGAGAAGTCTGAATTTGAGAAGGAACTTTCTAAACTCTGGTGAAACCTAAAAACAAATGTTCGATGAGGATTTGTAGATACACAAAAAACGATTAACTTCAAGGTATGCTCTGTGGTTTTAGAGCAACTTACGAAACTCTACCAGAACCCAGTGTTTCAGATTGCAGCAATTTTTGCGATATATTTGCTATTGTACTGAGTTGTTAGGCTGCTTGTTTGGGTGATTACAATCCTAGGATATTGCTGTTTTCTCCTTCTCAAGCGATGCAAAGTTTACAAAAAAAAGAAAATACTGGTTGAAGTCGACGAAATAGACTAAAAGAGGGAAGTTGCTTTTACATTGCTTTTTGTGAGCGATTCGCTACACTAAAGATCAGATTTTTTACCTTTTGCACTATTGATAATGAAGATTGGTATTGTTGGACTGCCTAATGTTGGAAAGTCTACACTCTTTAATGCTTTGACAAAGTCTTATTCTGCTCCTGCTGAAAATTTTCCCTTTTGTACCATCGAGCCTAATGTTGGGATCGTAGATGTAAAGGATCCTAGAATGGATGCACTTTCTGAGATGTCAAAGACACAAAAAATTGTCTATGCACATACTGAGTTTGTGGATATTGCTGGGCTTGTTAAGGGAGCGAGCAAAGGAGAGGGGCTTGGAAATAAGTTTCTTTCGCATATTAGAGAGGTGGATGCAATTGTTCAGGTGCTGAGACATTTTAATGATTCAGATATCGTGCATGTAGAGTGAGGAGTTGATCCACTGAGAGATAGAGAAATTATTAATACTGAACTTATCTTTGCTGATCTTGAACAGATTGAAAAAAATCTACCAAATCTTCAGAAAAAAGCCAGAATTACTCAAAATAAAGATGAAAAGAGAACTGTGGAGATTCTAGAAGCGATTCAAAAGGTGCTTATGGAAGGGAATCTTGCAAATACTATAAAATCTGACTTTTCACCTGAGGATTTAAAACTCATCAAATCTTATAACTTCTTGACGCTAAAACCCTTTATCTATGCTTTGAATATTGCACAGGAGGATTTAGCGAATGCTGAAGCTCTTAAAAAAGAATTTGAACAAAAACTCAATGCTCCAGTGGCTATTGTCTGTGTAAAACTTGAATCTGAAATGATGGAGTTTTCTCCAGAAGAGAGGGCAGAGTTTTTGACTGAACTCTTAGAGCTTCATGGAGATAATCCAATTCCTACCTTGGATGATTTGATCGGGCTTGCCTTTAGGCAGCTTGGATTGATGTATTATTTTACAACAGGAGAGAAGGAGACAAGAGCATGGACAATCCCTGTAGATTCTACAGCTCCGCAGGCGGCTTGAGCGATTCATTCAGATTTTGAAAAATGATTTATTAAAGCTGAAGTGGTGAGTACTGATAAACTTTTGGAAGCTGGAAGTTGGGCAAAAGCCAAAGAGAAAGGACTCATTCGTCTGGAGGGGAAGGAATATATCGTACAGGACGGAGATGTAATTATTTTCAAATTTAATGTATAGAATATAAATTAGTAGAGAAAGTGTCTTTTCGCAAGGCACTTTTTCTTGTTTTTTAGCTAAGTTTTCGTATGCTCAGAATCGAAGTCTTTATCTTGATTTTTAGATAGATGAGAGAACTATATTTCTGAAAAATCAAAAAAATCTGAATTTTCTGTCTCTTTACCCTCCTGTGAGGAGTGGCTCTTTTTCTCTTGCTTAACTGTCTATACAAATATCCACTTCCAACTCTTAATAATCAAGTTTTGAAAGACACCAATGGACAGCTTATCAGTGGAATCAAGATACAAGGGTACGAAACATCTGATCAGATTCCTGAAAATCTTAAGCAAGCAGTTCTTGGTGTAGAGGATCGTAGGTATTATTGGCACTTAGGAATCGATCCAGTTGCTGTACTCAGAGCCATTAAATTTAACCTTCAATGACATGGAAGAAGGCAGTGAGCTTCTACTATTCCTCAGCAATTAGTGAAAATTACTTGGAAAAGTTATCATAGAACCTGGAGTACAAAGATCAAAGAAATGCTGATCGCCTTTAACCTTTCTCTTCATCATTCAAAAGATGAGATCCTCCTTGCCTATTTGAATAATGTGGAATTTTTAAATGGAATCCGTGGATATAGAGCTGCTTGTCTCAACTATTTTCAAAAGGAATGTTCTGCACTTTTCCCATCAGAGTTGAGTTTTTTGATTGCAACAGCGCAAACTGGGAAAAATCCGCTCAATGCCTCAGGATTTAAAAAGATTAAAACCAGAGCAAAAGTGCTTTGTCCACTGATAGGCGAGGAATTATCGTGTAAAAATCGAGATGAACTTCCTCCTGTTTCAGATAAGGAACTTCATTCTCCAGTTCCTACAGAGGCTCAGCATTTTAATGCCTATTATCAGAAAAGTCATTCAAATCAGCTTTCTTCATTTGATCTCAATTTGTATCAGAAAGTAGGACAGAGCATAGCTCAGACCGAGGAATATAGGTCACAAGTCTGAATGTGAGACTGCTGTGTCCTAGTCTTGAATGAGCAAGGAGAAGTTCAAACAATGAATACCTGTAGGGCTTTTGATGATAAGAAAAGCTGAGAGGTGAATTGATGTCTCAGTAAGAGGCAGACCGGATCAGCAATTAAGCCGTTTCTGTATATTTTTGCATTGCAAAAGCTCGGACTGACCTGAGGAAGTATGATGGTTGATGAGCCGGTTTCCTATTATTTGGATGAGGAGCAGATCTATAGCCCAAAAAACTTTTCACTTTCCTACTATGGAGAAGTGAGCTTAGCAACTGCTCTAGGAAGTAGCTTAAATATCCCAGCTGTAAAGCTCCTCCATGACGCAGGAGTTGAGGAGTTTATCGCATTTATCAATAGACTAAGACAAGAAATCGCAAATACTGACCCAGATATTATTCTTCAGGATAGTCAGACCTTTAATGCTCACAATCTCGGACTCTCAGTCGGGCTTGGGACGTATGAGCTTTCTCCTCTGGAGTTTACGAGCTTATGGAAAGTATTTCTTAGTTCTTGAGCTCTAGCTGATGAATATCAATCGACAATTGCTGAGGTGGCAGATATTTTAAGCAAAAATCAGTATAGAACAATCAGTTTCTGACTGGATAATTATCTCAATATGCCAGGATGGAGCGTGAAATCTGGAACCTCTAGACACTTTATTGATGGTTGGACCTGCTGAGTACATACAGCAAAAAAGAAAATCCTCTGTGTCTGGGCAGGAAACTATGATGCCTCTCCAATGAAAAAAAGCTGAAGTCTGACAGCGGGATATCTCCGGAATCTCGTAGCAAATCAGCTTTAGCATCTTTTCAAAAAATAAAAAACCTGAATTAAACTTCAGGTTTCTTTTTTATTTATTCTCTTGTGAAAGTGTGAGCTTACCATCTACAAAATATTTCTTTACAAGGTTTGGATTGATCTTTTGTATATAGTTGATTGGATTGAGCAAAAAGGCATTCAACTCATCTCTATGCTCATCATCAAGATTGAGTTCCATCTTTTGGATAATGATTGGTTTTCTTGCAGCTCAGAAATCAAGAGAAATCGGAGCCAAACGATTGGTAATCACATCATATCCTCCAATAAAGTTGATACCCTCAACTTCAAAGTAAATCCTTACACTTCCTCAGCTAACTTCTACTTTTTTTGGAGCTTTTGAGAAGTATTTCATAAACTTGTCATTAACCAGAAGTTGCTCTTTCATTCCGAAACCAGAAATCTCATCCTTTGGCTCGTAATTAACAATGACAGGGATCATAGGAGCAAGAGTATCTTTAGTAATTTTTCAGATATCTAGATTTTGAAGGACTTTGGTTTCTAAAATTTTATCTGATATTTCTACTCAAATCAGGCTTCCTTTTTGGAGTAGGAAGGTATAAGTAGTCCCAGAAGCTTGCTCTGTTTGACCTTTTTCGATTTGTATTTTAGTATCAGAACAGAGGAGTAATCCCGTTGGATATTTTTGCTTAAGCTCGGTACAAAGATCAAGTTTTAATGTCGAACTCTGATCTGCAATCGCAAGATTATCGCTAATGAGCTGAAGCATCTTTACAAAGACATAGTGATCTCTTTCTAGTAGAGCATTTACAAATGATTCCAATGCTTTATTTCCAGAGATTGAGACCTTTTCGACATAGAGTTTGACTCCATCAAATTTGATCACAGCTTCCAATTTCACATCGGTATCTCTATCAAGTCCCTTTACTACTAAACTTTGAGTTTCCTCGTGATTGACAAGTGAGGTGAGTCTAAATTGACCTGGAAGGTTAGCTCTAAAGAGCTCTTCTAGGTTTTGAGAGTGAGATTTTTCTAGAGTTCAGAGTGTATTTGTGGTATCAATGTTAAGAGTGCTTTGTTTTGCAAGTCCAATAAAGTTTAGTGTTTTATTTCCATTATGAATAGAGAAGAGCCTTGTTGTTAAAGTATTTCTTGTTTCTTTATCTATTTTTGACTTCTCATCTTTCAAATAAGGATCTACAATACTAACATTATACCAATAGCTAAAATCTCTCGCGAATTGATTGATCAGTTGACTACTTCTGTTTGCCTCTCTGAGCAAAAGATCAGAGAGAAAAGAGAGATAAGACTGAAGTAAACTATTTGCATCCTCTGAAGCCAAAAGCGCTTTATAGAGGAGTTGTTGCATTACAAAGAGTTTGTATTCGTTCAGTAGCTTAGATGAAGAAACTTTCGCATCTACGTATCCCAAAGCAAGGGACTCTTTAATAGTTAGAAAGTCTCTGAGCTCGGTATAGGTAGCATATTCCTCACTTCCACAGTCGCTAAAGATTTCTCAAAAACGGTTGTCATTTTTCCCTCCATATTGGAGATACTGAAGAATTCCGCTACAAAATCTTTTTTGGTTGTTGGAATTATATTTTAGCTTTTCATAGATGGTAAAGAACTCATCAGGGATTGGTTGGGTATTAACGGTAAAGGTATCGTTCATAGCATTATTCCCTCCAACTCAAGCCAAATCATAAATATAAAAGCTCTTGAGAAACTGGTTGACATAGTGTTGGCAGACAAAACTTCCTGCTGAAATAGTATCCAAACATGAAAGCCCAAAAAACTGCTTTATGCCTCACTGAACTGGAAGTCCTGCATAGGGTTTTGTATTCAGTGCTGTTTTCTGAAGAGGAGTTACAAAGATATCCAAAAAGTAGCTATTAATTAGATTTTTATCATAGGTGGAATTGAGAATAGGTTCTGCATAGGTATTCCATTTTGCTTGATCGATAAGAACGGTTCTTGGTAAGATAAGCCCGCTAAAATTGATCAAATTGTCTTGTGAGCTAAATCCTCCAGTAAGAGATTGAACAGGACCTCAAAGCATTTGCACATGAAATCATGAAAAACTATTAATTACAGAGCGCTGATCCATATAGCTAGTTCTCATCTGATTTTCTATCCTTGTAGTATCACCAGTTTCTTTTCCATATACTTCAGAAAAAATAGGAAATATTACCAGTCCGCTTACCACGAGCAGTGATATCAAAAAACCAAAAAACCAGACTCAATATTCAAAAAATAAGGTATAAAGGTAGTTATACCAACGGATAATCTGGAGCTGTTGTTTATTAAAGAAAATAGATTCCTTCATCAAAACTGATATAAAATAAACATTTCTAAGTATACTCACAAATCAAAATAAAGCAAATTTTCAGCTCTAAAATCAGAAAAAACTCCTATGGATTTTCCTAGGAGTTTTTTACATCTGAATTAGATAGAAACTGGCGCTTTGATCGGCTTCTGGGGGTTATAGTCAATAAGTTCAAAATCGTTCCAGGTAAAGTCTAAGATGTCTTTGACTTCAGGATTGATTTTAAGTTTGGGAAGCTGATTAGGGACTCGTTCAAGCTGCTGATTGACCTGATCAAGATGGTTCAGGTAAATATGCGCATCACCGAACATGTGATTGAACACTCCAGGCTTACGCCCTGTTACCCGTGCCATCATGCAGAGGAAGAGAGCATCTTGAGCAGTATTGTATGGAACACCAAGAAAGGTATCACAGCTACGCTGGTAGAGATTTAGATGCAGCATCCCATCCTCATTGGCAAAGAACTGATAAAACGCAGGACAAGGGGGAAGCAGTGTAGATTCCTCATCAAGTTCATTGGGATTCCAAAGAGAGATAATAATTCGTCGAGACTCTGGATTCTCCTTGATCAGATGAACCGCCTCCATGAGCTGGTCTTTCCCGGGATATGCTAAACGTAATGCTTCCATATCAGAACTGGAAAACTTCTTTTGGAGACTCTTTGGGATATCTAATGCTCCAAATCGGCGGAATTGATATCCATAGGTTTTCCCAAGATTTCCCCATTTACTACAAAAGCCTGAATCATTTAAGATTTTCTCTTCAAACTCAGCTTTCTTTTGTATCCATTCATCACTATAGCGAGTTTTCGCCTTATCTTCCCACATTTGAATCTTATCAAACTGACCAGTCTTTTTCAGCCATTTCTGAAACGGCCATTCTGTCCAGATGTGATTGTTATGTTCGAGCAAATAACGAATATTCGTATCCCCTCGAAGTTTCCATATCAGCTCTTCAAAAACAGATTTTAGACTGACCTTTTTGGTCGTCAAAAGTGGAAAATTGTGAATAACCCCATCATTATCCATGTACAATGGACAAGCATAGTGATAACCAGGGAGCGTTAGGGTACCAGTTCCGGTACGATCGCCAGTTTCTACGCCTCGCTCTTTTATTTCGCGAAGCAGTTGAAGATAGTTTTTCATGTTAGAAATAATTTTATTTTCTGAAAGATGAATATATGTATTTCGTGTGAAATGTCAAGTAAAACGTGGAAGATATTCTTGTAAAAATTAAAAAATCTGACTTCACTCCTGAAATCAGATTTATTTTTTTACTCAAGAAATAGTTTTATTTCTTACTTTCCTGATAAGCATCAATCACCTCTTGGAGCGTTCCTTTATAAAGGAAAAAATCCTCAGGAATTTCATCTACCTCTCCAGCAATAATTCTCTCAAAACTGCTAATTGTATCTTCTAGACTCACATAACTTCATGGCATTCCTGTAAACTGTTCTGCTACAGCAAAGCTCTGAGAGAGAAATTTTTCAATTTTTCTAGCTCTATAGACAGTTACTTTGTCCTCAACTCCTAGTTCTTCCATACCAAGGATGGTAATAATATCTTGAAGTTCTTTGTATTTTTGTAGGATTCTCTGAATCTCTTTAGCTACTTTATAGTGTCTCTCTCCGAGTTCACTTGGATTAAGGATGAGAGAGTAGCTCTCAAGCGGATCTACTGCAGGATAGATTCCTTTTTCAGCGATAGCTCTATTGAGTACAATAGTTGAATCCAAGTGAGTAAACGTAGTCGCAGGAGCAGGATCAGTGAGATCATCAGCTGGAACATATACCGCTTGAACAGACGTGATAGATCCCTTATCAGTTGAGGTGATTCTCTCTTGTAGAGTTCCCATCTCACTTGCTAGGGTTGGTTGGTATCCAACAGCCGATGGGATTCTTCCAAGTAATGCTGAAACCTCAGCTCCAGCCTGCGTAAAACGGAAAATATTATCAATAAAAAATAGTACATCTTTCCCCTCCTTATCACGGAAATATTCAGCCATAGTAAGCCCAGTAAGTGCAACTCTCGCTCTTGGACCAGGGGTTTCATTCATTTGCCCATAGACCATGGCAGTTTTTTCAAGTACTCCAGAGGCTTTCATCTCATAGTAGAGATCATTTCCTTCCCTGGTTCTCTCTCATACTCCAGCCATTACAGAAACTCCACTATGTTGATGCCCAATATTGTGGATGAGCTCCATAATCACAACCGTTTTCCCAACTCCAGCACCACCAAAAAGTCAGACTTTACCTCCTTTCATAATCGGTGCGAGGAGATCGATGACTTTGATTCAGGTTTCTAGAATCTGAGCTTTGGTACTCAAAGATGCAAAAACTGGTGGTTTCCTATGGATCGGCCACTGATTGACTCCAGAAACTTGCTGCTCACCATCAATATTCTGCCCTAAAACATTAAAAATATGTCCTAAAACCTCGTTCCCAACAGGTACTTTGATCGGAGATCAGGTATTTTCTACAGAATCTCATCTTTTAAGTCCATCAGTTGAGTCCATTGCGATTCCTCTGACAATCCCATTCTCAAGAATCTGGAGTGCTTCTATGACTACTTCATTGCCATTTGCATTTTTTGAAAGGACTTTGAGTGCATCATACACCTTAGGAACCTGCTGATCAAAAGCAACTTCCACAACGACTCATTTTACTGAAACGATTTTCCCTAGCATGATAGCTTATAAAAAAGATAAAAAGTCAGATTTTTTTGTTTTCTTATTTGCCCTTTAATTGAGAAGTAAGACTTATTCTATAGCTGACTTTGAACTCACGATCTCACTGATTTCTTGAGTAACTTTGGTTTGTCTGGTTTTATTGTAGAGGATTTTGAGCTGAGTAATGACTTCCGTGCAGTTATCTTTTGCGCTTTTCATGGCAATCATTCTAGAGGCGTGCTCGGTAGTTTTATTGTTCAATACCGCTGAATACAAAATATTTCTAATCATTAGATTGAGAAACTCAAACTTAAATTCAGCTAAATTCGGCTCGACCATCAGTGTTCTAGTTTCATCAGTGCTGAGTTCACTTTCCTCTAGCTCAATAAAATTCACAAAATCTCCCAAGCTTTCCTCATCTAGAGGGTAAAGTTTGAACCTCGTTAAATACTGATGCATTGTGTTCTTAAAATAGTTGAAGTAGATTTTTATTTTCGAGTATTTCTTTTCTTCCAATGCTTTTTTGATATAGAGAGCAATAGGCTTAGTCTCTTGGAGTTCTACTTTATCTGTAATCACCACTGATCCAACAACATTTCGACCATTTCTAACAAAATAATCTACTCCCTTCTTCCCAACTACGAAAATATCAACATTCTCTTTTGACTTTCAGTACTTTTCTTCCATTTGCCTAAAAATCCTCGAATTGATCGCTCAGCAGAGCCCTCTATCACTCGTAGCAACGATCAAGAGCACTTTACCAGAGGCATCTCGCTGCATTTCATCAAAGTCAAAGATATTGACTTCAGATCTAATTTTTCTCAGCACCCAAAAAAATGATCTCATAAATGCTCTATAGTTCATCATCGCAGATTTGAGCTTCTGAAGCTTGATCGTAGAGACGATTTCTAGAGCCTTGATGATCTTTTGAAGATTTTTGACGGATTTGATTTTAGATTTTACTTGCTTAATCGCAGCCATCGTCTGAAAAATCAGGAAATAAAAGATAAAAAGTCAGAGTAGTATTTCTTGTCATTATTTTTTCGAGCTTCTTTCCTTGATCTTGAGGAGTTTTAAGTCAGCGGTCAATTTCTGCAAGTGGAGATATGCTCTTTCTATTTCTTCATAGTCTCATTCAGATCTGATTTGTTGAATCTGAGTCTCAAGTTTTTGCTTCATCTCATGTAAAACTTGCTCATCATTTTGTGGATTAGTCGTAGCTGATGCGACAAAAAGCATCACCGCCTGTCCATCTGTATAGCAGACTCCATCTCCAATCGCGATCGCAATCCACTCATCTTCAAAGAGGAACTCAGTCCCTTCTAGAAACTCACTCCCCCTCTTTTGAGTTGGGAGTAGTCTGAGGATCCCAGGACTAACGATAGTTGTCAGCGGATTATGATGGGGGAGGATTCCAATGAGTCAGCTTTTCGTTGGGATTTCAACACGCTCGACCGATCCATCAAAGATTACTCAACTGATCGTATGTACTCTTAGTAGCATCAGCTATGAAATAAAAGGTAAAAAGTCAGATTTCTTTTGTTTTGTCTTAGATCTTATAGGCCCTCTAAATCATCTCCTGTCGGGAGAGAACTTTTCTCCCCTGATAGGGGGACATGTCGCTTTGCGACAGAGGGGGTTGAATACTAAAGCCCCTCAGTCTCGCTACGC
>CAUTDF010000017.1:0-27005 GCA_963537415.1 uncultured bacterium
ATTTGCGGGTGTAACTCAATTGGCTAGAGTGCCTGCCTTCCAAGCAGACTGTTGCGGGTTCGAGTCCCGTCACCCGCTCCATTAAGGATTTCAGCTTTGAGCTGAGATTTTTTGTTTTTTCAAAAAATTTTAATAAAATAAAAACTAGCCCTTCAAACCAACAGAGAAAGCTCAAGGACTAGCAAAATTCACTCTCAAAAAAAGAACTAGAAAGAATTAAATACTTTATCAACCTTTGAATTCAATCCATTCTTTACCGAATCCTTGGCTTGCTGCTTGATATTTTGATACTGAGTCTCTACCTCATGCCTTGCTCAAGACAAAAAGTTTGTTGCACCTTCAACCGCCTGATGTCCAAGCTGTTGAGCATTATCTTTTACCTTTGCAGATAGCTCATTTGCCTTATTTACTGTTGTTTCAATCGCCTGATTACCGATCTCCTGAGCCTTTTGAGCATATTCATTGGTCTTTAGAAATTCCTTAGTTGATTCTGAAACAGTATTTAATCCTGACTCAGCCATTTGCTGTACCTGCTGCGTACTGATATTTACCTTTCAGCATCCTCAAACTACCACACCAAATACACAACTCCCGATCAAAAAAATCCCTTTTCTCATCTCAGCAAAAATCAAAAAATAAAAGTCCTTTCCCACCAATGATGCGATTTTAGGATTGAAAATCAAGAGAGATTAACTAAAAAATAAGAAAAATCAGATTTTTACCCTTTTTTCTAACTATGAAAGTATCAATCGTCAGCATTTTCCCTGAAATTTTCACAAGTTTCCTTGAAACCTCTCTCATTGGGAAAGCACAAACCAACTGACATCTAGAAGTAAAACTCTACAATCCAAGAGAAAAATGCACCGACCCACACCAGCAAATCGACGATCTCATCTACGGAGGTTGAGCAGGCATGCTTCTCAAGGCAGAGCCTATCATCGATACTGTAGAAGAAATCATCAAAAATGAGTGAGAAAATTCTGATTTTTCGATACTTTTTCCAGCTCCATCAGAAACTCTTTTCTCTCAAAAAATAGCCTACTGACAAAGCAAAAAAGACCACATTATCTTTATCTGCGGAAGATACGAAGGGATTGATCATAGATGTGAACTCTATTTTCAAAAAAAATACCCCTCAGCTTTCAAAAAACTCTCTCTTGGACAGTTTATTGTCCTCGGATGAGAAACCCCAACCATGCTCATGATCGAAGCAATCACCAGACTCATCCCTTGAGTTATCAAAGAGAAACAAAGCCGAATCGAGGAAAGCTATGCCATCAAAGACGGAATGCTTAATCTCGAAGCTCCAAACTACACAAGACCAGAAGTCGTATATGACATGAAAGTCCCAGAAATCCTCCTCTCAGGAAATCTTGAAGAAATCAAACAGCGAAAATCTGAACATACCAGCTTTTTACCCTCTTAATTTCACATGTCGCTCAAATCAAAAGGTTATAACTGAGAACAGATCGCGCTTGAGCGATATCTGCAGAGAGGATATACACTCTTAGACCAAAATTTCACAATCCCTTGATGAGAAATTGACCTCATCTTCACAAAATGAGAAATAATAATTTTCGTAGAAGTCAAAGTCGTCGATGGAATCAGTGAACGAGATAATTACCTCTCTCCAAAGAAAATCCAATCCCTAGAAAGAAGTATCGAAAACTACTGCTATATCAAAGGAATAGAAAAAGAAATCAGACTTGATCTTGCTTTCATCCAAAATAACACCGTAGTGGAGGTCTATGAAAATATCAGCAATAATTAACCCCTTACTCCATACTGGAAAGAACACTGACAAAGCGAACTTAAGATCCTCTGTTAAAAACAACTCAATCAAAAAAAGCTGACCATAGGATCAGCTTTCTTTTTTCTTTCTTTATTTTTCTATTTTACTCACTCACCAGACTTCAGTTGCACTTTCCTCATAGAGCTTGCTCGCTGGGAGCTGAAACTGCCCAGCAAATGACTTAATAGCAGGAATACTAAACGTACAGAGTTGACCAGCCCTCATCGTTCCATAGCGAAGAATCACGCGATCAAATCTAAATTCATAACTATCTGGGTAGCACTCCCAGTCCTGAGTAAATTGCATGCTTGGACCATCTTCTCCCTGAATTGAAGCCGCCAACTTCAAATAAGAAGGAATACTGAACTCAACTACCATATTTTGAGCTTCTTTCAAAGCTTTAAACTGACCTTTAAGTTCTAGCTTTTGTCCGATTTCTCCCTCCTGAGGTACAGCAAAACTAAATCTCTCCAACTGGTGAAGTTCAGCTTTCTTTTTGCTAATATCCTTGAGCAAATAATCAACCTGCATATCTAGGAATGCGGCTCACTCACACTTCCATTCAACTGGCAAATCTTTACGTGCTTCAAACTGCAAACTCATCTCAGTACAAGCTTCCTGTGTCTGAATATTCAAATCCTGATCTCAAACCTTAAGCGTACACTTGGTAGCCTGAGATTGATGAATATAATACTGATCTAAAGCATGATTCAACGCCTCAAGCACCAAATAGTTCGTCGTCTCTGACCAACTCCATAGTCCATATGCAGACCTTGACTTAAGCAAAGACACAATCTGAGCTACAATCAGCTTTTCAACTTCCTTTTTCTCAGCTGTATTTCTCGTATAGAGTGACAAAAGTCCCTGCAAATAATAAGCCTGAAGTCCCTTGAGATCAATCAACTTATAATCAAAATACTTCCCCTGAGCAAAAGCCTGATCAAAGAGCTCCTGAAGCCTCTGTGCCTGCGCAAAGATTTCATCAGCCTTTCCACTCTTAGCCAAGAGAGCAAAACTCATCGCCTGAACAGCTATATTATTTGGATGCTCAGCCTGAATTTGTTTTACCAATTGCAAATTCACAGGATATGCCTTTGTCTTTTTCTGCATTTGATAATACAAATAGAACTCTAACTGATCCGCTCCAAGTGTATTCAAATACCCATCCAATCTCTTGGCAAAAGTTGGAGAAATCAGATTTCCATATCCTTGTTGTCTCATCTCCTCGAGCAACCCAAATGCTGCCACTGCAAGCGAGCGACCATCAAATTTATCATTAAAAGTATCACGCACTGCAAACGATCCAATTTTTCCATTTGCTGGAGCCTGCCTGAATACCAAGGTCTGAACAACATCCTGAAGGAGTCCAGTCATACTCATCACTCTTCCATCTGAGAGCTTAATCTCTCAGTTCTCTAGTACATTTCCAGTCAGAGCCCCCATCTTCTGCAGCCTCTGAGCCTGCAAGGCAGCCTGTGCAGTACGAATCAATCACTCACTACTTCCCTTCGGATAATAATAGAGCAAATACTCAAGAGGTTCCGCAAAGACTACGGTTGGGAATGGTGCCAAACGAGCCGTAAATTTCACACGATCAGCCTCATCTTCAAAGGTAAATACCTTCTTTCCTTCTCTTTTTTGTTCAAGTGCAAACGCTTTACTCACTAGCCCCTCAGTTCTAACAGGGATTTTCCATTGCACTGCATCTACATAGTCTCCAGCTTTCGCCTCGACTTCTATCATTACTTCCTTCTGATCAAAAAGTTCGCTACCAAAAGAAAGCTGACTAAGAATCTTTGAATTTACAACACCACTTTCTGCAAAACTTTGAATCACGGTTCCATCAAGTTTCTTTACCTGTCCATTCAGCGTAACCTTTGTTCACGCTGAGATCTTTGAGCTATCAGCAATCACCTTAAATGGGAAAGAAATCTGATCTCCCACCGTTACAAAAGTCGGCAAATTCGACTCCAAGAGGAACGGCTGATTCACTCTAAATTCAGCTCTCTGAGTACCAAGCTGCGCTTTTTGTGAAACAGCAACTGCATCGATCATCCAAGTCGTCAAATTATCTGGCAGACTAAACTCAACCTCTGCTTCTCATCATTCAGTTACGACCGCAGCATTTCGAAATGCGAGATCATAAAACTTCTTTCTCAGATTTTTCAAACTTCCATCAGCTCCACCTCATCACTTCTCCCCATTGGCAAAGAATGTTCTAAGTGCATAATACAAATTCTTCCAGTTTGAATAATTCACAACTGCACTTCCAATTCTATTAAAGAAGTAAGGAATCGGTTTTTTAATCTCGTCATACAAATCCACAAGCGCCTTATCTACAACGCTAAGAGAAACCCTAGCTCTTACAGGCTTTCCAGCATGATCAGTTGCCTGAATCTTTACTTTCACTTTTTCTCATGGACGATAGTCTGTCTTATCAGGCGTGAGCTTAAGATATACAGTCTTCAAATCTTCCTGAATCATTGCTTCAGCATATCAGGCAAAAAAAGCTGGCTCAGATCTCTTTTGATCTCAGCTTCCTCCAAGCTGACGGTTCACCTCTTCTCCCACAAACTCAACCACACTAATCTGTACATTTGGATAAAAATCCTCCCTTACCTTGACAGAAAGCGGACTTCCATCCAGAGTTACTATCTTTTTTTCTAAAATTTCTTTCCCTCTCTCTGCTGTAATCAATGCCGTAGCACCCTTAATATACGGATCTATTGTGATTGGAATCTCAGCACCAAGAGTATAATTTTCTCTAGGGATATTCACATGCAAGGTATAGTTATTCTCCATATTTCACTGAAATCCCTTATCAAATGAGTCATCATAGTAATAGATTGATTTATCCACTTCTCCATTAACCACAGCATTATTATCTTTGGTAATCACCTTCAAAAAGTAGCTTCCACCTCCATATTTAGCAAAGAAAACAGGGATACTGAATGTTTTCGCTGCTTGGATTGATCAACTTTCAACTAATTTCATCTCCTCCCCATTAACATAGTAGTAAGTACCTTGAGTATCAACCTGTTGCGTAAATCCATAAGGTTTAAAGTACCACTCGTAGCTAAGCTCCTTCACTTTATCCAAACCATCAGCAATTTCAGATTTCACCTGATAGTTTTTTACTAGTTTGGTATTAATCCAATCATTCGCATAACCATCAAGCCCAATCTTTACCTCTGGATCAATATCGAGATATTCATAGTTAACACGGGTCTCATCTGAGAGATTATCCTTTACCGTGATCTCAAGTTTGAGTTGAAGTTTATCCCCCTTATATCCAAGCTTGCTCAAATCTCAAATCTGATATACAATAGCATTTCCTGAGAGATTCTTCTGAACATATTCTCCTCCTAGAGAAAATGAACCATTCACCACATGATTATAGTAATACTCTCAACTCTCTCTCCATCGACAATCCTCACAACTCTCAGCTCTACTGAGCGAATAATTTAGCTTAAGATCATAGTCTTTGAGAAGATCTCACATATAGTATGTAGGAGTCAACTGCAAATAAAGCTGATTATTTTCAACAGTTTTCTTTATCTTAGTAGTAAAAGTCAGCTTTTGAAACTCCTCCACATGAATGGCTGTCCAGTATCTATTAATTGGATGCGTCTCCCTATACTTCTCCCATGCAGAATAATTATCCTCAAAATCCTCAACAGAAACCTTATTCTGATCCAAAGCATAAATAAACTCCAATCAAATTCCTCCTAAACTCTCATTTTCTGAAAGCTGAAAACTTCCCTCAAATCCTCAAAATTCATCAAGTTTTGTAATAACAACCCTATTCTCATCACCATATTTTACCACAACAGCTCCCGTCTGCACTCAACTTGCTTCCTTGCTCATCTTACTCAAATCTTGTACAAAACCGGCAAAATGAACAGTATCTCCAGGTCTATAGAGCACTCTATCAGTATATCCATAAACCTTGATAGAATCAAACCTATCACTTCCCCATGCAGAGTTTTGATTGGTCTGTTCCGAGTTAACAAGAGAACGAATTCTCGCATTTTTATCACCGAGCCAGCCATCTTCCTGAATTCATACCAAGATAAAAGTCTGACCTTCTTCACTCTGATACTTAACTTGGACATACTTTCCATCTACTCCCTGAAGATCCAACTTTAATTCATCTTTTCAAACACTAAACTTTTTGAGTAGCTTTCCATTTTCATCCAAAACTTGAATCTCTCATGCAGTAGCAGGTTTTCCAGTCACATAATCAAAAGCCCACAAGTGAACTTCTTTATACGGAATCGCCTTACTATAGAGTCAAACTGGACTTCTCATATAGTATTTAGCATCCTTCATCGTCTTATCAAAGCTCAAGCGAAAGTACGGAACATCTCTCACCTCCTGAGGCAACTGCCAGTCACGATCTATTCTCTTTCGGTATTGAAAATTCTCAACTGGAACACTATGCTCCTGAATCCTCGCATCTCCACAATCAAAAAACGCTAACTCGGCAGTCATCACTCTATAGTCATCATACCAGTCATATGCCTTACGAGGACCAAAAATCTCTTCTCTCTTCTTATCTGAAAAATCTCCAATATCTAACCTCTTACACACCTGAGAATAAATTTTAAGCTCTTTAGCATTCTTAGATCAAATTCTGATCTTATCAGCCCAATATCCCTTTGCCGGCAAGACATTTACCTCCTGAGAAAATAAATCACGAGAAACTCTCGCCTCAGGGATCTCCTCAGCCATAATATCAATAGAATACTTGTTACTTCTACCATCAATATCTAACACCTCCAAGTCGCCAGTATAGCGGACCTTTGGCATTACAAAGTAATTGATAAGCAAGGTCTTACCCATTCAGTCATTAGCATACACCTCATTAGCTTCCTCCTGATTATTAGCAAGAATTGGATCCTCCTGATTCCAATTCTGCCTGATAAAATACGCATAATTTCCACTTCCAAAAATCTTATCGAGCTGTCCGCTAAGCCCAGCACCAGTTAGAAACGAATCCTGAACGATCTTAATCCTCATCTTATCTTGCTGATAAGTAAGCTTTCCATCCACCTTATCTTGCACTACAAATTTCCAAGTATATACCTGATTAAGTTCATCAGTCACAAAAATCTGATAATCTCCAGTGCTTAGTCCAGAAAGTTTCACTGATGGAATCTTCCCATCAGTAATTTGCAAAGGAGTTTCTCTATACAGGGCATCCTTACTCTCATCAATCCATTCATTCCACTCAAAATTAAGAGTTGAATTTCCAAATCCAAATGCCTTTCTAAGCTCAAAAAGAGGTTTTAGCTGCTTATCAGTCGATTCCTGTTTACCGTAAAAAAACTTTATGAGTTTCGCATCTTTGAGCTGCGCACCAGAAAACAACGGATAAAAATCAAGCTGATATTCTTTTCCAGTTCTCAAAAGCTTGGAAGATAGCTGATCTTTTTTATATTCTCCTTCCTCAAATGCTGGAGAACAACTACTACGATTTAAATGCATAGACGGGAAATCATAGATCTTTTCCCCTAGTTCGTACTTTACTCCCATCTGTGCAAAGATATTCCCTCTCTGCACAAGCTCTATCAAAAGATAGTCTGAATAATAGATGAACGTGCGACCTGAATCATCAAAGCGAGAAGAGTCCGAAGGAAGTTTCTGCGTTTGCAAAGTATTTTCAAGTCCTAGTGAAAAATTCTCATCCTGATACATTGCTAGATAGCTCGGTTTTGTTGGATCCGTTTTCCCAGTAATAACCGTAGTATTTCCAGAAGCAATCGTATTCAGATTTACAAAACTAATCTTTCCAGAAAAGAGCCCATCATCTTTGAATGTTAAAGGAAAATCTAGAAAAGAAAGCTGAGCCCTATTAAATCTTACCTCCTTATCTCCAGTCCCTAACTTAGAAATCTCGTATTCATTATACTGGTTTTCATCTTTTGAAATCTGCTTCTGAAGGCTAGCAATATTTTCCTCCCAACTCTTATTTTCAGAAAGGATAAAATGCCCCCTATCACAGTACCCAACCCAAGGAGCAATAAACTTTCCCTCTAAATATCCACGCACATCATCAGGAACATAACCATCAAAACTTCCTCTCTTCTCAGAGAAAGCATCCAGCTTCACAACCTGTTTTCCAGCGAGATCAAGCTTTGAGTTTTCATCAGAAGAAACTCCAGACTTCTGCTGACATCCAGCAAAAAAAGCCAAACTTAATACTCATAAAACAAAAAGAAATCTGATTTTTCTCATCTTTTTTCTACATAAAGAGATAAAAAATACTATTTACTCCTCTAAAAAAAGAAATGAAGTCTGACTTTTTCAGACTCCATCAAAAATAAAGAACTATTTCTTTTCTTTCTCATAGCTAGCAATCACCTCATCAATTCCAGCCTTATAAAGGAAATGATGTTCTGGAATATGATCACACTCTCCATTAAGAATCATATTCACTCCTTCAATTGTTTGCTCAAGTTTTACATATTGTCATGCTGTTCCTGTAAACTGCTCAGCTACATGGAGATTCTGAGAAAAGAATCTCTCAATTTTTCTAGCTCTGTATACAGTCAATTTATCCTCCTCAGACAACTCTTCCATACCAAGAATCGCAATAATATCAATCAATTCCTTGTGTCTCTGAAGAATTTTCTGCACCTTTTCAGCAGTCTGCACATGCAATTCTCCTACAGCATCAGCCGTCAAGATCAATGAAGTACTATCAAGAGGATCTACTGCTGGATAAATTCCCTTTTCAGCAATCGCTCTATTCAATACCACCTTTCCATCTAGATGCGCAAACGTATTTGCTGGAGCAGGATCTGTTAGATCATCAGCCGGAACATACACCGCCTGAAACGAAGTAATTGAACCATTCTTAGTTGAAGTAATTCTTTCCTGAAGCGTTCCCATCTCTGTTGCCAAAGTTGGCTGATATCCAGCCTGAGAAGGCACTCTTCCAAGCAAAGCTGAAATTTCAGCTCCAGCCTGCGTAAAACGAAAAATATTATCAATAAATACAAGCACATCTTTATTCTCCTTGTCACGGAAATACTCTGCCATTGTAAGTCCTGTCATCGCAACTCTCGCTCTTGGACCTGGGGTTTCATTCATCTGTCCAAAGACCATCGCTGTCTTATCCATTACTCCCGCATCAGTCATTTCATGGAAAAGGTCATTTCCTTCTCTTGTTCTCTCTCATACTCCACAAAAAACTGATACTCCACTATGGAATTTCGCAATATTATTGATCAATTCCTGAATAATAACTGTTTTTCCTACACCAGCTCCACCAAAAAGTCAGACTTTACCTCCTTTTAGAATTGGAGCCATCAAATCCACGACCTTAATACCCGTCTCTAATCTCTCGATACCAGTCGCCAACTCATGAAATGCAGGCGGCTTACGATAAATAGACCAACGCTGTTTTGTTTTTACCTCTCCAGCATTATCCACAGGTTCTCAAAGCACATTCATAATACGCCCCAAAACCTCAGGTCCTACTGGAACAGAGATTGGAGCTCCAGTATCAGAAACTTCACATCCTCTCTTAAGTCCATCAGTTGTCTGCATAGCAATTCCTCTAACAGCACCTCAGTCCAAATGCTGCAAAACCTCAATAACAACCTCTTCTCCTGCTCCATTTTTCTGCGCAGTTACAACTGCATTACTCAGTGCAGGCATACTCTGTGCATCAAACTGCATATCTACGACGATTCCTCTAATCGCGATAATTTTTCCTTTCATAATCCTCAAACATAAAGTAAAAATTTAATCTCTATCAGTCAAAAGACAAAATTCTGACTATTTTTTCTTTGCAGCGATCTCATCACTTGTCTCTTCAATCAGAGTCTTCATCTGTTGTTCAATCGCCTCTGTCAGCTTTTTCTCTTTTAAGATCTGCTCTACCAACCCTTTATGTGTTGTTTCAAGCTTATCATAGAGCATCGCTTCAAACGTAGAAATCTGATTCAACTCAAGTCCATCCAAATATCACTTAATACCTGCATACAAAAGCACTGCTTGCTTGTAAAATGGCAATGGACTATTCTCCTTTTGTTTGAGCATTTCTACAAGTCTCTGTCCTCTGGCTAGTTTCGCCTGAGTTGATTTATCAAGATCAGAACCAAATTTTGCAAAGGTTTCAAGCTCTCTAAATGCCGCCAACTCAAGTTTGAGCGTTCCAGCAACTTTTTTCATAATTCCAGTCTGTGCAGATCCTCCCACACGAGATACAGAAAGTCCAACGTTAATCGCAGGTTTGATACCAGCATTAAAGAGATCTGACTCAAGATAAATCTGTCCATCAGTAATAGAAATCACATTAGTTGGGATATATGCTGCTACATCACCCGCCTGTGTTTCAATAATTGGCAACGCAGTAAGTGATCCTCCACCATAATCTTTATTAAGTCTACAAGCTCTTTCAAGCAATCTTGAATGCAAGTAAAACACATCTCCTGGATACGCCTCTCTTCCTGGAGGTCTTCTAAGCAAAAGCGACATCTCTCTATAAGCGGCAGCATGCTTTGTCAAATCATCATAGATAATCAAAGCATCTTTCCCCTTACTCATAATATACTCTCCAAAAGTAGCTCCTACATATGGTGCGATATACTGCATCACAGCTGGAGTATTAATCGGAGCATTAATCACGATAGTATAGTCCATAGCTCCAGCCTTTTTCAAAGCTTCTACAATACGAACTACCTTAGACTCCTTCTGTCCAATAGCAACATAAATACAGATCACATCTTCTCATTTTTGATTGATGATAGTATCAATCGCAACAGCAGTCTTACCAGTCTGTCTATCTCCAATAATCAATTCTCTCTGTCCTCTTCCAATTGGCACCAACGCATCAACTGCCTTAATACCAGTCTGCAAAGGCTGATCAACTGACTTTCTTGTAATCACTCCAGGAGCAACCTTCTCCACTGGGAAAAATTGTTGAGCTTTCAATTCCTTTCCTCCATCAACTGGATCTCCAAGAGCATTCAATACTCTACCAATATATTCATCTCCTACACCAACAGAAAAAAGCTGACCGGTAGTCTTCACAGTTTCTCACTGAGAAAGTCCCATATATTCTCCCAAAACAAGCACCCCAACATAATCCTCCATCAAATCCAGCACAAGCCCCTTTTGACCTCACTGAAATACAACAATTTCGGAATACTGAGCATTATGGAGACCTGACACGGTAGCCACTCCATCTTTAATATCAATGATCGTTCCTTGCTCAGTAAAGGCCTCAGCAAGATTCACTTCATTGATCTGTTGTTCTATCTTTTGAATAAGTGTAAGAGCAGACATAATCTAAAGAAATAAGAATAAAAAACTGATTTTTTCTCCTTTTAAGTCCAAAATCCAGATATCTCAAAAGGATTTTTTTATAAACTAACTATGAAATATTTTATGAAGATCATCATTGAGCGATCTCTTATACACCTTAAATGGTGATTTAATCATCAAAGCAGGGCTTGATTCATCGCCTCCATCAACAATCACCAAATCCTTCTGACCAAGCTCTTTTCCAAGCAAAACATCATCAGTAGTCAAAGCAACTAAGGCATCTTCACCGAGCTGTTCATACAAATTCTGCTGAAGCGTCAAACAGTCCTTGATTCCCAAGCGAATTCCTCAGAGCAACTGATACAAGGCATACTCTTGAGGATAATGCTCCTGTGCAAAAGCACTTACAGGTTGCTGAGAAAGCTGTTTTCCAAATTTTCTAAGCAAAACTAAAAGCGACTGTAAAATCTCCAAAGCCTGCTTAACAGCTCATGGATCTCATAAAGAAGCAATAAATTTTTTACGAAGAGATGGTGTCATTATTTTTTATATGATTCACTAAATTCATCTACAAGAGTAGATAAATACTGCTCTTGAACATCTTTTTTTGAAGCAAAAAGCTTTCTAACAATAGAAAGAGCAACAGTTTTTACTCACTGCTCAAACTGTTCATCCAAATCACGCCCCTTAAGATCAGCATCTTGATTTGCTCTATCCAAAACCATTTGTGCCTCACGATGAGCCTTTTCAAGAATTTTCTGATATTCCTGATCAGCCAAAGCCTTTCCTTCAGCAACAATCTGATTTTTATGAGCCAATGCTTCATCCAAAAGAACCCTCTTTTGCTCATGAGCATCTGCAATCAATCTCTCATATTCAACATCCGCATTTGCCAAAACCTTTTCCTTCTCTATCTTTGACTGAATTGCTTTAGTGAGAGCATTTCCAGCAAACTTAATAAAAAAGAAGAAAAAGATTCCAACATTCAAAAGCTGAACGAGTACATTGATTAGAATATCACTAGATGATACTTCATGTCCCATAATATAGTTTTCACAAAATACTAAAGTACAAATTAACGATTTTATTTTCGCGATCAAACAAACTACTTAATAAGCGCGATCACAAATGAGAGCAACGCTACGAATTCTGCCAACGCTAATGCAATAATTCCAGGTGTAAACATCTCTTTTGATGCTTCTGGATTTCTTGATATTCCTGTCAACCAAGCATATCCAATTACTGCCATAGCTAATGCTGCAAATGATCCAGCTGCTACTAATGCCAATACTCAACTCATTTTTCTATATTCTTAAAGATTAAAAACTTTTTTGATAATAACTACTTAATAAGCGCGATCACAAATGAGAGCAACGCTACGAATTCTGCCAACGCTAATGCAATAATTCCAGGTGTAAACATCTCTTTTGATGCTTCTGGATTTCTTGATATTCCTGTCAACCAAGCATATCCAATTACTGCCATAGCTAATGCTGCAAATGATCCAGCTGCTACTAATGCCAATACTCAACTCATTTTTCTATATTCTTAAAGATTAAAAACTTTTTTGATAACCAATAACAATAAACAATGTTAAAGGTTTAAATTCTGATTTTTATGTTCTTTTTTCACTAATGACTATCTGCCGCCAACTTGAAGTAAATTGTCGTCAACAAAGCAAAGATAAATGCCTGCAAAAGCGAAACCGCAAACTCATAGGCGAAAATCGCAAGTGGTCCCACTATTGGATAATGGAGCAGAAGCTGTGTCGCATAGAGTAAAAGCGTCAAGAGAATCATTCAGACAAACATATTTCCAAAAAGTCTGAGCGCAAGAGAAAGCATTCTTCCAAATTCTCCGAGCAATTCAATAATTCCGATCAACAATCCAAGAACAATATCTAAGAACTTTGTAATATAGTCATACCAATGTTTAATCTCTTTCACGATCCCCATTCAATTAACAGGAAGATACTTCTTGATAAACCCAAATCCATGCGAAGCAAATCCATAAGCAAGACTCGCAACGATAGAAATAACCGCAAGCGTTCCATTAGAAACAATATCAGTCGTCAGAGGTCTAAACACATGGTGAGCAGCAGGCCACACTAGCACAATCATATCTCCTATCAACCCAAATAAGTTATGCCACACCACAAAGAGAAACAAGGTCGTAGTAAACAAAATCGCCTTACGTCCAACATGTTCTCCACCAATCTGAGCAAGCATACTATACACTCACTCTACAATGAGATCAACCCCTTGAACAAAACGATTATACGGATTCCTCTTTTTGAGATGTGAATAGACTAAAACCAGAATTACAAACACAGAGGTTCCCAAAAGCCCAGCAATCAGCGACTGAAAGAGCGACACCGTACCAACAGCGACCTGATGTGGAAATATATCTGGTATAAGTGTAGATAAATCCATCCAATATAAAACAAATATAAACCTGAATAGCACAAATATTTCAATATTTTTTTCTTTTAATCTTCAATCACAGCTTTTGCACTTACAATCTCAAGGACCTCCTTAGTAATTGCATCCTGACGAGCCTTATTATAAGCAAGTGTCAAATCATCAATAATTGTTGTAGCATTATCCTTTGCTCATTTCATAGCAAGCATACGAGCAGCAAATTCACCTGTTTTATTATGAAGCACCGCACCATAGACGATTACATTCATCATAATATCATACGCCTTTTTAACAATTGCCTGTTTAGTTGGCTCAAGCTTCATATAATTGGTATTTCTCAGCTGTTCAGGCTTTGGTATCTTGATCTCAAGCGTATCCATAAATTCACTGAACTTTTCTGAAGATAATGGGAAGAGCTGAAACCCAGCTGGAATCTGCTTCATAGTATTCTTAAAAAAATTGTACCAAACCCTGATCTCCATATACTTTCCATTTTTCTGAGCCTGACTCAAGAAAGTATAAAGCTCACCTAAATCCTTCGCAGTAAAAATATCATGCAGCGAACTTGTAGCAACTACATGATATCCACGACGAGTACAAAACTCTCTCCCCTTCTTACCGATCACATAAACATCCAATTCCTCTTTATGATCAGCATATTCATTTTCAAACTGCTTGAAAAGAGAAGTATTTAGCGAACCACAAAGCCCCTTTTCAGAAGAAATCAGAATCGCCAATTTTCTCTTTGCCTGATCTGATGGCTGAGGGAAGATATCTGTATATGCATTCACACTCGACAACATACCAAGAAAAGTATTCATATATTCCCTCAAATGTTCAGCATTTTTTTTAACTTTTTGAAGCTTAATTGTTGAGATCACCTCCATTGCACTAGTAATCTTTTTAATATTCTTAGTTGAGGCAATCTTAATTTTTAGCTGTTTTATATCTGCCATTGCTAGTAAAACAAAAGATTAGAAAGGTAAAAAATCTGAAATTATTCGGCTGCTATTGTAATAACATTATCCTCAACGAGAGCAAATCCCCCCTTTACATCAAGTTTCACAGATTTCTCCATAAATTCCTCAAGAGAAGTAAGTTCTCCTGACTCAGGCAAATAGGCAACCTTTCAGGCACTCAGCAGAGTCATCAAATTGATATGTCCAGGCAAAACTCATACTATTCACTCAGGAGTTGGGAAACTAACTTTCCTCACCTTTCCAGAATAGAGCTCACGCTCAATACTCACAATACGAAGCAACATCACAATCAGCAAGTAAACTAAATCATCACCTTCCGCATAAACAGATAGAAAATAATCATTTGCCCAAGACAATCAAGAGAAATCAGTCAGTTTTTTTATTTTTTTGTAAATATTTTATTATAGATTAAACAATTTTAACAGTAAAAAAGTATACTATAAATATTTTTTACACAAAACATTGATATTTATAAACTTTTAATTATAAAAACAGATATTTACTATCTCATCATGAAATGCTTATTTTCCGCCCTTATTATCTCCAAAAAATCAAAGACATCCTCAAAAAAGGAGAGAAAAAGCTCATTTTTCTCCACGGAAGCAGAGGAGTTGGGAAAACAACCCTCCTCAAAACACTTCAACTAGACACTGATATCTCAGTCAAAAAATACTATTTCTCTTTTGAAGACGACATTGTTGCCAAAAAATTTCTCAATGCGGATGATTTTAGAGGCTACATGCAGATCAAGTATGGAATCGACTTTCAAGAACCAAGTCTGCTCCTTCTTAATGAAATCCAGTACAGCAAAAATATCATTAGTGTGCTTGATGAATTAATTCAAGACGCAACTATCAAAACAACAATCATCGTAACAGGTATTGCACAAACCCAAAGTGAGGAATATCAAAATCTCCAAAAATCTGAACTCACACAAACTATCAGTATTCATCCTTTGTCATTTTTTGATTTTCTCTATTATAGAGGAATCCACACAACCTACCTTACTATAGATAATCCAAGCCCAATTATGTTCAGAGAACTTCAAGATCTCCTCGAAGAATATCTTACCCGATGAGGCTATCCAGAGGTCATCAAAGCTACAACAAAAGAAAAGAAAACCCATCATCTGAGAGCAATTTTGCAAAAAGTATACGATAAAGATGTTGGATTTTCATTTCATAGAGAAGAAATTTTTATGTTTCAAGAAGTAGTAGAATATCTTTGCAAAAGAAACATGCAAGGTTTTAAATACAAATCTGCAGCAGAAGAACTCGAACTTTCCATCCCACTTCTCAGAAAATACATCCTCCTACTGAAAGACACCTATATCATCAGAACGATACCTCACTTTTTCACAGACAAAACAAAGGAACTTTCGCATCAAAAAATGATCGCAATAGAGGATATGGGACTTCTGAGTTATATGACAGAAAATTTCGGATCAAAAACCAATAACATTACGGCTATAAAAAACTTTGTCTACAATGAAATTATCAAAAATCTACCAGAAAACTACAAATGTTTTACCTACCAAAAAATCAATAATTCAGCAATTGATTTTATCGTCCGTGATACTGAAGGAATGCTAATTCCTATAGTAATCTCTGAAAGCAACAGTGACAAAGCCCCTAAAATCTTCAAAAGTTTTGAAGAACGCTATGATCACCAAGTCAGAAAATACATCAAAACCACCCCACTTACCGCAAAAAAATCAGAAATTTTCGGCAAAGAACTCACTATTCTACCACATTTCATGATTTCAAGAGAGTTTTGAGCTTTCTCTTATGAATAATAATTCAAAAAAAGAAAAAGCCTGAATTTCTTCAGACTTTTTTTCTATTTTTCTGCAAATGCTTTAATCTCCTCAGCAAACATCTCAATCTCAGGGCTCTCTCTAAAAACATAACTCGCCTGATCATCGACAACCGAGCTCCAAACAACCTCATTTTGCTCTAAACTACGAGGGACATCAATCACCCTCTGATTTTTTGATCCTCTAAATTTTAATCTCAGATCAAGTAAATCCTGCTCAAATCTTCCATCAATAAGGATATCAATATTCTGCAAAATCTGCTGCGTATAAGGTAAATACTGACACATATATTCTCTAATAAATTCATACGTATATCCAGAATAACACAAAATCGAAGTCTCTGGATAATGCTTTCTCACCTGAGAGATCAGATTTCGAACTTCTGGCTGATTTTCAGGAACCAGCGGCTCTCATCATAAAATACTTAAACCTGAAACATATTCCTTGCCTAATTCCTGCAAAATATCGTCAATCACCTCCTGATCAAACACTCTCCCAAACTTAAAATTCCATGAAAGTGCATTAAAGCAACCTGGGCAGGCGTGACGACATCCACTTACAAACAGCGAAACTCTTAGCCCAGGCCCATTTGCAGAATCAAGTTTTTTAATGGTTCAATAGTACATAATATTCTATTCAATTTTCTGTTTGACTAAAAACATTTTTATATGTTATCCTTATCCAGTATAATGTCAAAAGATTTTGATCAAAAAACAACCATTTTTTATCTGTAAAAAAATTTAGCAAAAGACACTAAATCCTGTAAAATGTATGTTTGTATAGAATATCACTGATTTCTTCAATTAATCATTGATTCTTGATTTAATAATCCCAGTTATCAAATTATTCTTTTTCTCAAACTTGAATTTTATGCAAAATAACACTTCAAAAAGACACTTTTTCTGACTTTTATTTTGCATTCCAACTGCAAATTACTAAAGTTTATGTGTTCTTATTTTAAAAATACCTATACATCGCTCATAAACAGATATTACACGAGGCTATACCATTTAAACTTTCTTTTGCAAGACTATGTCCTATACTATTGTTGCACTTCCTAAAGACCAATACTTAATCAAACTTAACACGATAAAAAATTATTTTTATTTAAATAACTTCAGATACACAATAAAGACTTGCCAAGAGAATGCTCACATAACTTTGCTCCAATTAGATTGAGATATTCCTGATACTTTAGAGGAAGATATCAAATATCTATTAAAGAAAGAAAAAATAAATCTGATCTGAGATTTTTCAATAGTATTACAAGAACATACTTGGATTTATAAATTCCCTGAATGGGCAGACAAATATCCTAAATGATGCGGACGATTTGCACTTTTTTTTCCAAATAACCAACAATTCATCAAAATTGCGCAAAAAATTAGAAAACTTACAATAAAGTTAGGCATAGATATTAGCCTTAAGTATGCACAAAATATTGCAAATGCTCAAGGCTGCCCAACAGAAAATTTAAATATTTTCAACTATCTTGCAAATCATATGAATATTTGTAATTATATTCGTCTTGAGAAGATGAAAGAAGCAGAATCTTTTTTTAAAGAAAATTTTCAAGACACAAAAATTCCCTTTGATAAAATTGCTCTCGTAGATAATCAGCAACATATTTTATGGTATATTTCTCTAAGTTCTTAAACATTGTAAAAATTTTGATGCCAATATCAAATAGAGTAGAGTAGATTAGATAATTATTACCATAACTATATCAATAAGTTCATTTACTTTTTTTAATTGACACATAGACTGAACTTGCAATATGTATAACAAGTCTAAGCAATTTAATTTACATGAAGGACTCTCTTTGAAATCTCCTTAGTCTTCCCAAGATTCCAGAAATTTTCCCCTAGATATCCACAGGTTCTTCTCGTTACATTCATCTTTTTTTGATCAGTATTTTTACACTGCGGACATTCTCGTTGCATATCCTGATTTACAGTAATCTCTCACTCAAATCCACATACCTGACAATAATCAGATTTCGTATTAAACTCAGCATACTG
This sequence comes from uncultured bacterium, assembly GCA_963537415.1. Classification (GTDB taxonomy): domain Bacteria; phylum Patescibacteriota; class Gracilibacteria; order Absconditabacterales; family Absconditicoccaceae; genus HOT-345. Next base: position 18,309 of record CAUTDF010000017.1, read on the forward strand.
AATATTATCATAGATAAATCTGACTAATGTCTCAAGAGCAGTCAGATTTTTCTGAATATTTGGGATTTCAACATAAGAAATTGCGCCACCTAGTGAAATCATCTGAAACTGCGACTCAAAAGCCAATTTTGCGATCGCATCAATATGCTCTCTAACATCTACATGATAGGAATTGGTATAATATCCTTTATCAGTCACATTTTCAATCTCTCAAAACTGCTTTTTATCAATCCTTGCGAATCTATAGCAAAGAGATTCCGCAGGAGTTCCATAAAGTGAAAATCAGATTCCACTCTCCTCTCTCCATCTTGTACAGGCATCACTCATTCTCTGAAGAACCTTACGAACAAACGCTTCTCCCTCAGGATGTGTATGAGAAGCACCAGTAATCAATACTGAAGCCTCATAAAGCCCAATATATCCAAGACTAATTGTTGAATACCCACCAGTCAAATATTTATCAATCTTCTCCCCCTTTTTGAGTCTCGCAATAGCACCATACTGCCAATGAATTGGACTAATATCTGAGGCAGTCCCCTTCAAGTTCTCATGCCTGCACATCAATGCTTTACGACAAAGCTCCAATCTCTCATCTAAAAGAGCAAAAAATCTGGCTTCATCTCCTTTTGTTAAAATAGCAATCTGTGGGATATTAAGAGTCACTGCACCTTGATTAAACCTTCATTCATATTTATAATTTCCATTTTCATCTTTCCAATCAGAGAGAAATGCACGACATCCCATCGGCGCAAAAACATTACCATCATGAAGTTCTCTCATCTTTTTAGCAGAAATATAGTCAGGATACATTCTCTTTGCTGAACATTTCACAGCTAATTTAGTCAGATAGTCATACTTACCTCACTTGAGTGCATTACATTCATCCAATACATAAACAAGTTTCGGAAACGCTGGAGTAATATAAATTCCTGCTTCATTTTTGATTCATTGAAGCCTCTGTGCTAAAATTTCCTCAATAATCTGAGCTGTTTCCTCTAAATATTCATCCTTTTCATCCAGCTCAAGAAACAAAGTAACAAATGGTGACTGACCATTCGTTGTCATCAAAGTATTGATCTGATATTGAATAGTCTGCACTCCAGATGCTAGTTCATCTTTGATCCTCATAGCAACAAGCTGAGCAATCTGTTCTCCAGAAAACTGAGATCAGAATTGTTCTTTATATTTTCTCAAATATTTTTCCTTTGTTACTGCCAGATATTTCCCAAGATGCTTAACATTTACAGACTGCCCACCAAACTGCCCACTAGCAACAGAAGCAATAATCTGCGTCATAACCGTACATGCGACCTGAAAACTCTTTGGCGTTTCAATCAACTTTCCATTCATCACAGTCCCATTTTCAAACATATCCTTGATATTTACCAAACAACAATTAAACGTTGGCTGAATAAAATAATCCATATCATGAAAATGCAAAATTCCTTGATCATGAGCAGCCCTAATCTCTTCTGGCAAAAGCAATCTACGAGAAATATCTTTTGAGACCTCACCAGCAATCAAATCTCTCTGAGTTGAAGCTAAAGCAGAATCTTTATTTGAGTTTTCTTTTCCTACCTCAACATTATTATTTCTAATCAGCGCCAAAATCGAATCATCAGTAGTATTCGCTTTTCTAATCAAAGCTCTCTGATAACGATAAATAATATATTTCTTAGCTAGTTCAGATTTATCAGCATGAATAAGCTCAGATTCAATAAAATCCTGAATTTCTTCGATTCCAATAACCCCAGACTTCTCTTGCTGTAAATTTTGAAGGATTTGATCAATCAATGCCTCATCAGCCTGCAAAGACTCAGGAACCTCCTTATTTGCCTTTTGAAGCGCAATACGAATCTTTTCTGGCTGAAATAGAACTTCTTCCCCACTTCTCTTAATTACTTTCTGAATACTCATCTTACCTCAAAAATTAGGAAATAAAAAAAATAGGACTTTAAAAGAGGAGGATTAACACAAGATGTTGTATCCAGATCTTTTATTAAATACAAGATATAGTATTTAAATCAAAAATCAAGAGAAAAGTCTGACTATTTTTTTGCTATATGATAACAGGTAGTTAGCAGTTTTTTAACATTTCAAGTGAAAATCTACCTTTTTTATCGCTCAAGAACCTCAATTCATCTCTAAAAATCTAGTCGCAAAGCCGATAAAATATATTTTATATTTTTTGTCAAGTTTTTAACAACAGATTAAATATTATGTAAATAATAAGGAAGAAAAATCTGATTTTTTTGCTTTTATTAAACTTTAAGATATACTTATAAGGAAATTTATTTAGTATGATGATGCAGCAATGAAGATAAACAAACAATCAAGGGAAAACAAAGAAATACAAGTAAACAAAGCATGAAAAACAAAAGAGCGACTAGAAAACATCCAAACAAAAGCAAGAAAGGGATTGACTGCGGCATTAATTGGACTAAGTCTTACTTGAGGTCTCTCTAGCTGCGAAAATAGAAGTACGGACAGCACCAAAGAGAAAATTGAACAAGCAACTCCAAAAAAAGAACTATCAACGGCAGAACTCAAAAAGAAACCAATAGATCTTGGATACGAAGAAATTAATAAAGAGTATAAAATTAATTTTATAAGTTTTCCAAAACTATCACAAGAAAATTTAATACAGTGAAAAATATCTCCAGAAGAGAAAATTCTAAGATGCTTAAGACGGAAACTCATCACAGATGCCGTAGAAAAAAAGTATGATATACCAAGTTGACTTCTGATGGCAATGATGGCACAAGAATGAGCGGGAGACCCAACTTTACCAAATATATTAAATCGAAAAACCAATCCAGAAACAGGAAATATCGAAATTTCAAAATCAGATTGAGGTCTTGGATTAATCCATATTCAAGGTGCAAATGCTGAAGATTTTGGTTTAAAAGTACTCCAAACAACTCCAGGAGAAAAAAATAGCAAAAATATGCAAGACACATTGTTGTGAACAAAAATTATAGAACAATACAAAAAAACGACAGACCTAAAAACACTTTGTAAGCATGATGAAAGATGGCATCCAATACTTGCGGTAGATTGTGCAGCAAGATTTTTAAAAAGTAAATACAATCCTAAAGACGGGAAAGACGCACGAATATTAGCTCTTAAGAGGTATTCTGGACGTAATTGGACCGACTATGCAACAAAGGTTATAAAATATCGGGTAATTATTGATAAATACGAGAACCAGGGAGAAGTAAAGAATATACCTGAGTTCACAAAATGAGTGAATGAGGTTATTGAAAATGAAAAAAAATCAAAAAATTACGAAAATTTCAATACTTTACTTAAAAGTATTGAAGTAGAAATCGATAAAAAAAAGGGATGATACGAAGTCTATCTTGATTATCACAAAGGACAATGCTATAATTATGGACTACAAGAATATGTAAATCAAACGAACTAAAAAAAGTCTGAATACTCAGACCTTTATCTCTCCTTTTGGATCGCAAGTCCACAAGGGAATTTTTTATAAATAAATAAATACCAATTCACTCCGAAAAACAGCATCGCCATCATCACAAAAATCACAACCTTTGAAAATCTATTTGCTCATTGAAGCAACATCAGCACCATCATCATAAGGGACCAAATTCGAATAAATGCCCTTGTCTCACCTCTTGTCAAGCCAAGCCCCAGAAGTCTATGATGGAAATGCGTATAGTCTCCTTTCAGTGGATTTTTCCTCAGGATAAAAATCCTATACAATCCAACCCATATCGCGTCAAAAATCGGAAGAGAAAGCGCAACAATTAGCGTTCAAATCTTGGCACCTCCAGCCACAGCCAAATAAGCCAGTGCAAAACCAAAAAACATAATCCCAACATCTCTTACAAGCCCTAGAGGCTTAAACTCAATCACTGCATAAATCATACTAGTTACAAACAAGAAAAAAGCCAGATTTTGAACCATAGTCAGCACCTCCAAGTTTGGAAATTCTGTATAACTCTGAAATACAATATACTTTATCAAAAGAAAAACTGTCAAAAACCCAATCGCTGAAACTCAACTCCCCTGTGCATAAATCCCATCAAATCGATTGATAGCATTGATACAAAACATCGTCCAAATCATAAACCCAATCGTGAAAATCCAGTTTGGAATCTGATAAACCTCAGCTCACAAAATCAATTCCTGATTACCTATCCCACCAATCCAAACAGCCAAAAAAGCTGAAACAAAATGCACGATCAACCTAACAAACGGCGGTATCTTAGGGAATTTTCCCAAATAACTAAGCTCTTCAATAAGTTCTACCACTCCTATCAAGAGCCCCGGAATCAATAATCATAAGAATAATCTAGAAGAGAAATATTCTGGATAGAGTACTCCAACCCCAATTATCAACCCTAAAATTACGAACACACCTTGTAAGGTAGGAACAGGTTTTCTTGTATTTTTTAGATCACTTCATGGCTTATCAAGTACGTGTAACTTCTTAAAAAGCAAAAGCCCACCTACAGAAACAAAAATCATAATCAACCCAAACAGAAAATACTCCATCTTGATGATAAAAAGATCTAAAACCAGATTTTTCTCTTTATATTCCCAATGCTGTTTGTAGTGATTATGATCATAAAATCTAGAGGATTTCCTCTGATTTTTCCATCAAAAAATAAAAAATCAGAAAAAAGCAAGCTAATCAGCTCACTTTTCTCTGGTATTCTAAGGGGGGATATATTACTTTCTGTAGACTTCAAGTACCTTATTGAATTCATTAGCTCCTGGAGGCAAATTTCCCCAAAGATCTGGATTGTATTCTACAAGTACCGAAGCACCATTGATAACGATATCCTTCTTCTCAGTTCAAATCTTTCCTCAACCAGTTCATTTAAACCAAGTATAGAGTTCAGATCTTCTAGCAGCTACTACCTTTGAAAGATCTCAAATCGCAACTCATTTAATATGAAGATTTCCGTAGTTACACCACTGTCAGTTATTTAAGTTCTCGTTTGTGTTTTTGAGAGTATCGTGTCATGAAGACAGAAATCATTCTCCTGCATAGTAAATTCATCTGACAATTTGACCAGCGTGACCTCACTGTCTAGCACCTCCATTACAAGAATTAGAAGCATCAAAAGTAATAGTTCATTGTGTCATAATCATAGCATTCACACTAACATCTCCCTTTATAGAAATATTTGCGTCTGGATGTGTAGCAATTAAAGTGAAAGGCTTACTAGAATTAGAAATCAGACCATCAAGATCAATTTGCTTCTCTGATACAAGATAGATTGACTTTCAAGGAACTTTACTAAGTCACTTCTTAACATTCACAGACTTTGCAATCTTTGAGTATTTATTCTTAAAGGTTCTAAACAGATTTTCAGTACCAGCTGGAACCGAATAAGCAGTTGTAGAAATAGAAGATGTATAGAAAATTGATTCCATAAAACTCTTTCCATTCTTAAGCTTATACTTATTAAGATCCTCTGTTGCCTTATTTCAAATTCCATATGGACTCTTTTGAATGAGATATGGATCTGTTACAGCAAAGTCTACCTCACAAACCCTATCAGTTTCTCAAGCAATATTAACACGATAAGTAGTAGCTCCTTTATCATTTACAGCAGAAGTACAAGTTTTATACTTAATTTTCTCAAGCGATAGCTTATATTCTCAAAATTCCTTAATACTAGTTTTTACTCCACTAAATTTTGCAGGAGGAAATAATTCATTCCATCCACGAATCAATGTCTTATCTCATTCTCCAAAATTTGTCAAAATCAACTTTGAAGAAAATGGAAGCAATGTTGGATATTCCCAATTATCAAGAGTTTTAAAAACATCTTTAACTGTTCAAACTTTTAACAATTCACTACCACCAAACCAACCTTTTTTATTTTGCTCAACAAAGGATGCAATACGAGGCAATATCTTTCAATTTCAATCCCATCCATGTTGATTAATACAAGGCACCTCAAACTCGTAAATCTTCTTAGAATGATTTTCCCCAGGACCATATACAACAAAGGTACACTCCATTGTTCTCAGATCAATTTTTGACTGATCTTCAGGTTTACATGAATTATCCTGCTCAGAAACAAAGAAAGTATTTTTGATATACTTTATTTTCTCTTCATTCGGACGTTTTCCTAATTGCCCTTCAATATTCCAAAAGAACGGAAGAACTTCTCATTTCATAATAGAAATAGATCAATTCTGAACATCAAAACAAGCAGGAGATTCTTTCACTCATCAATTATTTACAAGAGTACAAGTTTCTGTACAAGTATAACCATTATAAAGGTCATTTTTAGGGTTTTCATCATACTTAAATAATTTTCCAGCTCTAATCGTATCTCTTCATCCTAGATCACAAATCTCAAATCAGTTTTGTCTACCGTCTCAACAGTGTCCACCACCTCATCCAGATCGTCATCCTCATCATCCTCAATTGCCTCATCATCCTCCACCACCTCAACCACCTCCACCTGGAGTAGTTACAGCAGCAGGATCTTGACTATGTCCTATACCACCTCATGGAAGTGGATATTCTACACGTCCAGTATTCACCTGATCTCCATTCTTTTTGGCCTTAAGAATAATATTCAATACATCACCTGGCATAAAAGCACCTGTCCCCATATTCACATTCCACTGAATATCAGTTGGATACGTTCCAGAAACTGTAGGCACAATAGTATATGCTGGACGCGTTGGATTATTAGGACCAAAAGTAATCACTCCAGTAAAAGCATTATCTGGCAAATCAGTAGAATCCAAATACTGAAGATTTCCCTCTATTCTATCCTTTACAATAAATCCAGACAATGGTTTACTTGCATCTTTAATTTCAAGCTTAAAGAAAGCGGTTGATGCATTACTAAATTGCATAGAATTATCATCCCAAGCAGCGCCAGTTTGAGCACTACTTACATATTTTTTAATGAGAAGTTTTACATCTACAACTCTAGGAGTTGCATCATCTTCATCTTTTCCATTTGGATGATCCGGAGTCACATATTTTACAACACCGATATTTTTCTGATCACCATTTACCTTTACTTTAAACTTAATCTTATATACATCACCAGGCAAAAACTGACCACTTGTCATAGTTACCTTCCATTCAAGCTTTGTCTTATTTCCAGACAAATTTTGAACATCAACATTAACAGTATACGTATATGCACCAATATTAGCTGTCGCTCTGATAAATTCTCCAGTAAAAGCATTATTTGCTAAATCCTTTGAATCTAAATACTGAAGATTTCATTCAATCACATCACTAACAACAAATCCTGTCAAACCTACTCTTGCATCTCTAACCTCAAGAGTAAAGTACCCAGTCTGTCATTGAGCAAATCCGGTCATCTCAACATCTTCTCTTCCCGCATCAGCTAGTACTTTATTTACATACTTCTTAATCCTTAAATCACCTCCAGGTCTTTTAGGAACGACATCCTCAGGATCACAATACTCAGGAGGATTTCCATCTGGATTTTCTACACAAGCTTTATTCGTATAAACTGTCTTTGAACTCTCAGTAAGTTTAGTCTTCATCTCAATCTGGAAACTCTCACCTGTTTTAATAGTATCAGGGAACTTAAACTTCCATGTCAAAGTATCCAGATTTTGACTATTTTTACCAGTTGCAAAACTGATTGTTTCCATATTAGGTCTTGATCCAGTGAGCTGCCAAGCATTATCATAGACAAGTCCAGCAGGCAAGGTATCCACAACAGTTAACCCTGTATAACTTCCAGTTGTTACTGAAACCTTAATTGTAAAGGTCGCAACTTCTCCAGTTGCCAAAACTCTCTTATCAACAACTTTTTCTATAGTAAGTCCTCTATCCTTAAGAGGATATCACTTAGTATCATGATCCACTACAATTTTATTCACAAGAATCTGAACAAGATTAATCCTCTGATCAAGATAATCAGCCTTTACCTTACCTGTTAAAAGCAAATATCCCTCTTGCAATGGAGCAAGATTAAAACCTGAATATTCTACAACTTGAACAGCTCCACTCATAAATTGTCCACTTACATATGGAGTAACACCATGGATTTCACTACTTACATATTCTAGATTTTGAGGCAAGTAATCTCTTACACTCACATTATTAATCTGAACATTATGAGGATTCTTAAATGGCATCTTAAATCCAACAAGTTCTCCTACAGCATACCTATGCCCAGCAGGTCCTGTAAGCTCTTTCTTAATATTTGGATTTTTTGGAGTTGTAAGAAGAATTTTTACTCCATCATGATCATCCTCATCTGTTGCATCAGAACATCCCTGTGCCTGAGCAAGCTTTCCATTTCCAGTCACTAAATGTCATTCTCTAAAACAATCATTCGTTGAATTATTATCTGGAGTACTATCTACATCTGTAGTATTATAATCTCCAGAGTTATCCTTACTAATTTCTGCATAATTAGTAATCTCAGTTCCTGTAAAATTCTCGGAAATCTTTACCTTAAGAATAAGGGTATAATCTTTATTAGGTAGAATAGTCTGAGTCACGGTCTGTGTAATTTTTCCACCTCCAGCATTCGTCCAAGTCGGATCATCAAGTTCAAGTCCATTTGGCAAATAATCAGTTACTTCGATATTTTTTGCCTCTTTATTCCCTTGGTTATACAAGGTAATTTCAAAACTCAAACGTTCTCCAGTAAGATAAGTTGCCTTTGGATTAAAAATCTTCTTTGTCAAAGCAAGATCATA
>CAUTDF010000018.1:0-23024 GCA_963537415.1 uncultured bacterium
TTGATTCCTTTTTGAATATCTTGCTTTTTTTTGAAAAATAGATATAATATACTAAAAATAAAAAGTTTTATTCCTTAGTTGCACAAAAAATATGGCAACACCTCAGGTTTCAGCTTATTCATATTTTCAGATCAAGCCGTTCAAGGATAATGAACTCTGAGTTTTGCATTGGGAAAAATTGATCAAAAATCTGATCTCTCTGAAGGCGAAAAAAATCGCTTTTATTATGATGGGAAATGCAGCTGAGATCAAGCTTTTTGTGAAGCTTCCGAGGGATTTTGAGTCCTACTTCAAAAATACTTTTTATACAACTTTTACGACTTCTGATCTTGTAGAAGTTGATAAGGTTCTGCTAGGTACTGATAGAAATTATATGGGAATGTCAAATGATGCTGTTCTCAAGCTTAAGGATGACTTCAGTAAAGATGGTAGCTATATGGATCCGATGAATGAAATTTTCGCTACATTTCAGGGGCTTGATAAGGACTCAGTTTTAAAGATTGTTTTTGAATATACGTTCAAAATTGAGGAAGATGATTTGACGATTTTCCTTAATAAACTCGGGAAAATACTTACATATCTTTGGAATGGTTGAGCTAAAAAGGAGGAAGAAAAACCTGAAGAAAAACCAGTGATCGATCTGTATATGAATATGCGATGGAATCTAACGACTTCCGATCCCTATGTAAAAGAGAGCATAACCAGTGTTTTAGGATCAGTGTTTGCACCTTTTTTGGCGAAGGGAAGTTTTGAAAAGAAGCCAAAACCTCAGTGGTTGCCTGTTAGGTTTGCACAGGTGATTAATTTTTTCCATTTGCCGACCAAGGTGAATTTTGTGAAAGGGCTTGAATATACAGTATATAGAAAGTTGCCCTATCCAACTGCGATTCCTACACCTGAGAATACTCCAGCTAAGGAATTGACTGTGCTTTGAGATACAGACTACAGAGGGGATAAGATCAGATTTTGAGTTCGTCAAGAAGATAAGTTTAGGCACATGTATATTGTAGGAAAAACCTGAACGGGAAAATCGACCTTTATCAATAATATGATTATTTCTGATATGAGGGCTGGAAATGGGCTTTGTCTCTTGGATCCTCATGGAGAACTGGTAGATGATTTGCTTGAGTATATTCCCTCAAATCGTATCAATGATGTGATTTTGTTTGATGTTGGAGATGCGGAATATCCGATTGGATTTAATCTCTTGCAGGCGGATAATGAAGATGAAAAAAACAGAATCGCCTCTGGGGTAGTTTCTACTTTTCAGAAGCTCTTTGATAATTCACGAGGTCCAAGACTGGAATATATTTTGAGAAATGTAGTTTTGTCAGTGATCGACTATCCAAATGCTACTTTGATGCATATTCTTAGAATTCTGACAGATAAGGAATTTCGTGAGGAAGTGATTTCGCATGTGAAGGATCCAGTATTGTTGAAATTTTGGAATAATGAGTTTAATAGATGGCAAGATAAACAAAGAGAAGAAGCAGTTTGACCAATTACAAACAAGGTTGGTCAGTTTCTTTCTTCTCGTTTAGTGAGAAATATCTTTGGACAACCGAGAACAAAGCTCAGTATCAGAAGGGCTATGGATGAGGGAAAGATTATTTTGGTAAATCTTTCAAAGGGAAAGATTGGAGAAGATAATGCAAATATGATTGGTTCGCTCTTGGTAACTAAGATTCAGATTGATGCGATGGGAAGAGCTGATATGGCGAAGCATTTGAGAAAGCCGTTTTATCTGTATATTGATGAGTTTCAGAACTTTGCTACAAAATCATTTGCTACGATTCTTTCAGAAGCTAGAAAGTATAAACTCTCTTTGATTGTTGCAAATCAGTATACTTCTCAGCTCGATGAGGCGATTAAAGATGCGATCTTTGGAAATGTTGGAACGATCTTTTCTTTTACGCTTTGATATGATGATGCATCAGTGATGACCTCTCAATTTAAGGAGCTCGTAAGTACGAATGATCTGATTTCTTTGCCTAAATTTACGGCATATACAAGGTTGATGGTTGATGGAGTGTCTTCGGATCCGTTTAGTATGAAGACTTTGCCTCCGTTCGTTTCTGAGTGAGATATTGAGCATATTGAGAAGATTAGAAAGCAGTCGAGACAAAGATATGCGATGGAAAGGGAGCAGTTGGAAGCGTTGATGAATGCTTGGAATAAAAAGACCTTTTCTGTTCAGGAAAAAATAGCTGAAAAAGCCAGACTTGAAGGACTTTGAATAACTGAAAAACAGGCTCAAAATCTGCAAGATATCGCTGTTCAACAGGTGATCGGTATGTTTGATGAGGTGAGTATTGGTGATACTAAGGCAGATGCGATGATTGTTGATACTGAGCAGGGAAATCATAAGATGATCTGGTATCAGACTCCAAAAGCCTTGGATCAGGTCGCGAAGCTCCAGGTTCAGAAAGGGAAGACGTATAAGCTTAATCCGACCACTTCAATCAGCTTTTTTGTGGATATTTGGCAGCATCTGAGTGAAACTTGTAGTAATAAAAAGCCTTTGACGATTTGGGTTGGGACTCCTGAGGAAGTTCAAAAGCAGCTCAATGAAGTGTATGAGAAGGCTGGACTTGATCCACAGACGACAGATTTCCTCAAATTTGTGCCGAATATAGCTCTTTTGGAGGAGAAAAATCCGCAGAAAAAACAGGAAGAAAAACCTGAATCTCAGCCTAATATTCCTCAGAAATCTGCTTGAGAGAGAAAATTCTCTCTAAAAAAATCTGCTGGCGGATTTAGTATTGAGGATGTGAAGCTTGGATCAGAATATGAGGGCTATGTGAAGCTCACTTATAACTACTGAATGTTCGTAACGGTGAAGGGAGTTGAGTGATTGCTACATAAAAAGCAGATTAAGGCTCCAGACTGAGTTGATTGGAAAAAATACTATAATATCGGAGATAAGATTTTGGTGAAAGCGCTTGAGTTTAAGGATATTAATGGTGAAAAGAGGGTTTTGTGGACTCAACTTTAGAAAAGGTTTAGCATTAAAGACTTTGAGGGATGACTTCAAGGTCTTTTTTTAAAAAAACTTGAAATTATGCGAAAGAATGCTATATTCAGGTTTGTTTTTATTTTTATTGGGAATATAATGATGAAGAGACAACTTATGGGAGCTGGAATTCTCGGTTTAGGACTCCTTTTATGAGGATGCGGGACTGGTAATCAAGAGCAGAGTGTTGCAGTTGATGTGCAGACAGGCGCGCTTTCAGGACAAAATATAGAAATCTGAACTTTAACAGGAATTCAGGATTCAGTCTCTGATACTCTTGCATTTAAGGAGGAATATGAGTCGCTTAATGATACTGGACATCTGCATATAGAGGTTCCGACTACTATGGATATTGATACATTAGAGTTTTCAGAGCTTAAGCAACTTTTGAGTGATAGTAAGACTTCAGGAATTTTCTATTTTGGGTTCCCAACTTGTCCTTGGTGTAGGAATCTTTTGCCAGAACTTTTTGCAGCAATGCAGGAGAATGGTCTAAGCAAACTTTATTACTACAATCCAAAGGCTATCCGTGATAAAAAAGTGCTCAATGAGAGCGGAGTAGTAGTGAGTGAAGTTGAGGCTGGAGAAGAATATCAATATCTATTGGAAAGGTTGGATGAGGTTTTGCCTGAGTATGAGGGGCTTAATGATCCTAAAATTAAGAGGCTTTATGTGCCATTTGTTGTGGTGTTGAAAGATGGAAAGATCGTAGGTCATCACTTGAGTACTTTAGATGAGCAAACTGATCCTGCTATCCCATTGACTGAGAAATTAAAGCACAAACTTAGAAAAGTGCTGACTGAACAATTCTCGTCTTTGATTCAGTATGGATGTGATCCGAGAGCAACTGAACATGTAAATTGTTAATGTATTTAAATAGTACAAAAAGAAACCTGAAATCAAATTCAGGTTTTTTTGATTTTTTTTAATATGTATAAAAAAAACCCCTCTATCGAGAGGGGAATTACAAGTTATTTTAATTTAAAATTCCACAGTTGGTGCGACTTCGGCTCCTGTAGTCGCTTCAAACAGGTTAGCTCTCTGGAAGTCAAAGATTTTTGCGATGATTGAAGTTGGGAAGATTCTGATCTGCGTGTTGTAATTCTTCGCAGCAGTATTATAGTTCCTTATCTCAACGGCAATTCTATTTTCTGTCCCCTCGAGCTGAACCATGAGATCTCTGAAGCTCTGGTTTGCTTGGAGACTTGGATAGTTTTCAGTCAAGACCATGAGTCTTCCAAGTGCTTGAGAAAGTTGACCTTGTGCTGCTTGGTACTTCGCTAACTCTTCAGCGTTATTGATATCAACTTTGATTTGGCTAGCTGAAGCTCTCGCATTGATGACATCAGTTAATGTTTGCTTTTCAAAGTTCGCCTCTCCCTTAACTGTCGCTACAAGATTTGGAATGAGATTGGCTCTTCTCTGATATACATTCTGAACTTGGCTTCGCTCGGTTTTTACAGATTCCTCGGAGATTACGAGGGCATTATACTTTCCGATAGTTGCAGAATAAAGTATGGCTAAAATTGCGATAGTGATTCAAATTCAAATGAGTCGTTTTTTCATTGTGTGGTAATAAATAGATAAAAAAGGTTTATGTCAGATTTTATAGGTTTTTTACTTGAAAGAGCAAGAGATTTTTTAGTCTCCAGCACCTCAACCTCAGCTACTTCCTCCTCCTGAGTCAAATGAATCCGAACTTGAACTTCCTCGATCGGAGTCTGAGCTACTTCGGCTCGAACTAGAAGAGGAATCTCGTCCAGATCAAGTACTGCGGCTTCTCTTTCATGATTTACTTCAGAAGAATATTGAAAGATTAGATGTAATTCCTATTGAGATTAGGAAAATGCATGCAAACAGTAAAATAGCATTTTCTGTAAATTCCCATCTAATAAGTTTTCATAAAACAACACTTATAAATAGTCAAAAGATTCCCAAGAGTATCCCTTTTGAGATTAATGGATATAATATAGTAAAATATCGACTGTCTTTGTATCTCTTCCTGCGCTCATTTCTTGCTTTATCTGATCCTACCGCAGAGGATATTGTCGCTACTATCATACTAATGATGACATAAGCTATACAACAACCGAACGCCAGAGATATTCCACTTTCAAAAGTTTCCTTCTTTGCTTGTGCATCTAAATACTCAGGTAATTTCTCATAAAACTTTCTCACGGCTTCGTAAAAATTATCACTATTTACCTCTGGTCTGATAACTTCTTCGATGATTTGACTAGCGAGAAGATCCGGGATTTTCTCCTCTAGTCCATATCAAACGACAATTCTGATCTTTTTCTCCTCGGTTGCAATAGCTAGTAGAAGACCATCATTTCTCTCTTTGTCTCAGATTTTATTCTCATTAAAGGCTTTGAGAGCGATATCAAAGAGCTCTTTTCCTTCTCTATGAGGGAAAAGGACAGTCACTATTTGATAGCCTGAGTTTGTTTCGATATTTTTTGCAATCATTCCGAGTTCAAGTCTCTGTTCCTCAGTAAAAACATTTGAATAGTCATTTACAAAATGCTTAAACTTTGGTAGATCCATTGGATCTATTGAATTTGCTGAGCTGAAGCTAGAAATGAGTGTTAATATTCACAAGATGAAAAGTCAGATTTTTTTCATTTTTGTATATTTGAGAAATAAATATATTTTTAGTCTCCAGCGCCTCAACCTCCACTCCTTCCTCCTCCTCAGCTGAAAGAGCTAGAACTAGAACTGGAACTAGAGCTAGAGCTTGATCCTGAGTATCCAGAACTGAAATCATCCCAGTCCGACGAGGAGTTTCATCTGCTACTACTTGGAACGGATTTCCTCTCTCAATATCTTTCTTTATTGAAATTTGAGATGATTGTGATTATTATTCAAGTGATTATCAATGTTGGAATAGTTCGCCCATCAAAGACTCCTAGAGAAACAAGAATTATCAAGAATCCTGAGATTTCTAATCGTCTCCTTCTTCTTTTTCGTTTCTTGATATCTGTCTTTTTATCAATTGTTTCTCAAACTTCTCTTCCTCCTCGAAGCATCATAGTGATTAAAACTAGATATAGTACTCAGATTGCTCAGACTTTTGTGTATCTAAGATTTTTAAAATATTCTTTCATATTATGAATGATCTCTCTAAGAAAAGATGGTCTTTCATAATTTGTTACATAGCCTCTGAAGTTTTTATAGAAGTTTTTTATAGCTTGGTGAAAATCTCAACTATTTACTCGTGGTCTGATCTGTTCTTCAATCATTTGACTAGCAAGAAGATCAGGGATATCTCACTCTAATCCGTATCAGACAATAATTCTGATCTTTTTCTCCTCAGTTGCAATAGCTAGTAGAAGACCATCATTTCTCTCTTTATCTCAGATTTTATTTTCATTAAAAGCTTTAATTGCGATATCAAAGAGCTCGTTTCCTTCTCTATTAGGGAAAAGGAGAGTTACAACTTGATGCCCAGAGCCTTGTTCAATAGATTTTGCTAGCTCATTAAGTTCTGAGAATTCATTCTTTGTTAGTACATTTGAATAGTCGTTCACAAAATACTCAAATTTGGGTAACTCCATTGGATTGATTGAACCAGCGGAAGTAACACCAAAAAGTCCTATTAGAATGTATAAGATAAAAAGTCAGATTTTTTTCATTTCTGTATTGTGAATTTAAAGGCTATTTTTTAGAAAAATCTATGATAGGCGTTTTTGTATTTTTTTGTTGAGAAACGTCTTTTTCAGACTCTCTTTTGAGTGGCTTGAGTGTTAGAAATTTTGCAAGATTTTTGATCCCAGTGCAAATCAAGATCGCAAAGAAAGTATTTGCGAGTAGGTGCCGGAGGTAATTATTTGAAGTATTCCTAAAAGCGAGGGTAAAAAAGTAAAAAAAGATCAAGATAAGTAAAATATCTACTGCATATGCTGCTCCTCTTCCCCGTCGCGGAAGCTGTGCTATTTCATTGCTGGAATTCTTTTCTCTCTCTTGTTCTGATCCTTTGATCTCAGTTATGATAAGCATTCGAGCCGAGACAAAAAATGGTATAACAACAGCAAGAAATGATAATCCATTTTTTTCAGTGATGAAATTAAATCTTGTATAAAAATCTGGGGTAAATGTGTAAAAAAAAGCGAAAAATAGTAAAATACCTATACTTCGTAGTCTGATTTTGCATCTGAGTTCGTATCTTTTTTTATCTAAAATGAGATAGAGGATTATTCATATTGTAACTGCAAAAATTAGTATTCGCCATTCGTAATATTCAGAGACGATTCCTTTCCGTACATTTCGGCTTCGAGTTGTCCAAGTTTTTTGTTGTTCTTCTGCTAAAAAGTAGAGAAAGGCTCAAATCCCTCCAAAAATGATAATATTTTCTAGAATTGTTGTTCAGATTTTTTTCATTTTTGTATATTTGAGAAATAAATAGGTTTTAGTCTCCAGCACCTCAACCTCAGCTACTTCCTCCTCCTGAGTCAAATGAATCCGAGCTTGAACTTCCTCGATCGGAGTCTGAGCTACTTCGGCTTGAACTAGAAGAGGAATCTCGGTCAGATCAACTATCAAGACCTCTTTTTTTCTTTTCTGATCAGAAAAAAGTTGAAAGATTTAATATGATGCTTGTTGAGATTAAGAAAATATATCAAAATAGTGGAAATCATGTCTCTTTTAGTTCTGAACTGGTAATCTCTCATAAAAATATACTAGCAAGCATTCAGAATATCCCTACGAGCATTCCATCAGAGGCTAATGGATATAAATTTCTAAGATACCAGCTTTTTTTATATTTTTTTCTGTTTCTATTTTTTGATTTATCAGAAATTACTATAGATGATATAATCGATATTATTATACTAATAGCAAGATAAAATATACAACACGTGAATGCTAGAGATATTCCACTTTCAAAAGTTTCTTTTTTTGTTTGTCAATCTAAATATTCAGGTAATTTCTCATAAAACTTCCTCACGGCTTCATAGAAATTTCCGCCGTTGACTTCAGGTCTGATGACTTCTTCGATGATTTGACTAGCGAGAAGATCCGGGATTTTCTCCTCTAGTCCATATCAGACCACAATTCTGATCTTTTTCTCCTCGGTCGCAATAGCTAGTAGAAGTCCATCATTTCTCTCTTTGTCTCAGATTTTATTCTCATTAAAGGCTTTAATTGCGATATCAAAGAGCTCGTTTCCTGCTCTATGAGGAAAAAGGACAGTCACGATTTGATAGCCTGAGTTTGTTTCGATGTTTTTTGCAAGCATTCCGAGTTCAACTCTCTGTTCTTCAGTGAAAACATTTGAATAGTCATTTACAAAATGCTCAAACTTTGGCAGATTCATAGGATCTATTGAACTTGCTGAGCTGAAGCTAGAAACGAGTGTTAATATTCACAAGATAAGAAGTCAGATTTTTTTCATTTTTGTATATTAATCAAAAGTTAAACTCCAATTCTGAAATAAATTTCTTTGTCTACTAGCTCTCTTTTGGTCCCTCGTTTGAGTGAAGAAATCTGTTTGATAATCTGAACTTTCTCAGGTGGATTTTTGGCCTCAAGTACATAAGGAATCTTTGCCTTGAAACTGAATGGCCTGGTCTGTTGATTATTGATTGAGATTTTGCAGGCTCCCATAAAGGCTTCTGTTGAAGTAAGATCAGTTTGTGAGAACTCAGGCTCAAATTCTTTTGCGAGGAATTCGGCATCAGGAGCTCCGACTTTATAGACGAACATATTTCCAATATTTCCGAAAATAGTTTTTGAGAGATCGAGTTCTCCTCAGAGTCCTCCTTGTTTGAGCTGATCTGTATATTGGTGAGCAACAACAAGTCCGAGTCTATATTTTCTGGCTTCTGACATTATCGATTCAAAGGATTGAGAAACATAGTTTTGGAACTCATCTACGTATAAGTAATGAGGAACTCTGTCTTTTTCCTCAATTTTGGCTCTTTTGAGAGCTGAGAGTTTTACTTGCATGGCGATGATTTTACCGATGAGTTTTGAAGTTTCCTCTCCTGAGATACCTTTTGCAAGGTTCATGAGGATGATCTTTTTTTGTTGCATCGCATCATACATTTTGAAAGCTGATTTAGATTGACCGATAATATTTCTGACATACACTCCAGTTGTAAAAGGTCAGAATTTTGCCTGGATAAATGGGATAATTTCAGCTTTTTCTCTATCTCCCATTTTCTTATAGGTTTTGTTCCACCAGGCTGCGACTACAGGATCTTTCAGGTTTCTAATTTTAGCTTCAGCAAATGCTTCATCAGTAAAAAGTCTCATGATATCTACGATAGTCCCTCCCTCTGGTTGATCCATAAGCAGCAAACAGGCATTTCTAAAGTAATCCTGAATTCTTGGACCAAAAATTTCATGTCCATACATTTGGATAAACATTTCAACAAGATCATTGGTAACGACGTCTTTTTCATCGCTATCGTCTGGGCTTACTTCGAGTGGATTGAGTCCGATAGGGTAGGCAGTATTTCAAAGATCAAAATAAATCAGATCATCAATTCTCTCTTTTGGAAAATGTCTGAGAAGGAATTCTACAGCTTCTCCATGCGGATCAATGAAGGTAAATCCTCTTCCATTATCCATATCATCAATGGCTTGTGTTAGCATAATTGTTGATTTACCAGTACCGGTCTGACCTAGAATATAAATATGTCTAAATCTATCCTTGTCAGTAATTCTGATTTCTCTTTTTACTCCTCAGTAATTGTTGTATCCAACGACAATTCCTTCGCTTGGGAGATCGTCTGGGGCTGGGATAACCTTAAATTTTTGCCAGGCGATTCTTGGGTTTTGGTTAAATCTTCCGTGTGGGAAGTGAATAATAGAGGAGAGCTCCTTGATATTCAAGACGGTTGATGGATTAAATTTCAAGATATTGGTCAAGAGGCTCGTATCTGGATATAATATTCTCAAACTATAATGCCTAGCAAAAGTCTGAAGATCTTGAGCCTTGTTAAACTTCAGCGTGTTGAGTCCGATATAGTTGTATTGGTTGAATAGCCTAGAAATATCATCAATAATTTTCCTTGGTCTCTGTTTGTCTGGAGAGGTTGCAATGGTTCTGATTTTTACACGGAAAAGCTCATCGTCCATTTTTTTATCAAAATCACTCAGCTGTTGCTGTGAAAAGGAGTGCTTCTTTTCTTTTTGCTCTTTTTCTGAAGTTTCTTTTTTACCGCTGTCTCGGAGTTTTTGAATAATTCACCAAAATCAGAGTTTTTTCTTCCCTTCTTTGATATCATCAGCTGTTTTTCTCATCTTCTTAAGCCAGTTCTCGTGTAATGGCTCAACCAAAATCTGAATTCAGACTTTTTCATCTCTGCTGATATTTGAAAAAGCAGATAGAATACTGTCCATAGGATCAGCTTCAAAGGATTCATAAGTTTTGAGCGGGTGAACACTGTCTTTTGTTAGTGTAAATTCCCCTCCGGCAAAGTATTTCCCAGCTTCCAATATTTTTGGCTGTCTGATGTTTTCTACGATTGCACCGGTATAAAACGACGCAATCATCTTTTCAACCGTCATGAGGTGATCGCTAGGGACTCAGAGAATAAATTTGATAACCTCCTTTTCAACTAGGATTTCCATGCTGATTGCATTGTTTCCAAACTCCTTATTCTTCCAACCTTCGTCAAAAATCGCATAAAAGTTCTTATAAACCTGGTTCATAAGCTCAATGTTTTGTTTCATCGACTGGATATGATCTTTTGCATCAATATCTGAACTTCTTGCAACTGCGTTTTTAGGTATTTGAACTTGAAGAAATCTGATTTTGTTTGCCTGTTCTAGTCTATGTTGCTTTTGGATTTTGAGAAAACATATTCTCCAGAGTGCGATTCATAAGATTCGAACTGTGATTGCAGAAAAAAGACTGATGAGGATATAGAGGAGATTTTCGTTCATTTTGTTTGAAGGTATAAAGTCGGTTTAAGTATAGTCTTTTTGCCGTGAAATGCAAATTTTTGGGGTAAAAATTCTTGTGTATTTTGTTTATAGAAGGGGTAAAAATCAGATTTTTTTATTTAAGAAAGATCTTCTTGAGAAAAAATATCATAAGTATATAGTTTAGGATAGAAAATATTTATTTTGGGTTTTGAGAAAATGAATATTGAGTATGAATTGAAAATTCTAGAGATTGATCTTGAAAAGATTAGAGCAAAGTTGTTGAAACTTGGTGCTGAATCGCTATGAAAAAAGAGCTTTCGTAGATATGTGTATGATATGCATCCTCCTCAAAAAGAGAAGTGGATCAGGCTTAGGACTGATGGCAACCATACTACTTTAACTTGTAAACATATTCTGGATCCTTTGGCGATAGATGGGGTTAGGGAATGGGAATTTGAGGTTTCAGACTTCGATACGGCAAATGAGTTTTTGGAACAGATTGGCTATAAGGCGAAAAGCTATCAAGAGAATACTCGTGAAAGCTATAGATATAAAGATTGTGCGATTGAGCTAGATTCTCGACCTTTGATCCCTCCATATTTAGAGATAGAGTGAGAAAATAAGGAAAGTGTGCTAGAGGTTTTGAGAGATTTACAGCTTGAAGAGTCTGAATATACTTCTGAAAATACTGTTCAGATTTATAAAAGGTATGGCATAGAAAATATTGATACTTTCCCTTATCTTTGATTTGATAAGATTATTGAAAAATAAAAAAAATCTGAAGTTATTTTCAGATTTTTCTTTTTGAGAAATTACTGGCTCTTAAAACTATCAATTGTGAAAAGTGAGATCAGAATCTGATTGTAGAGCCATTTTTTTGCTATTGGGAGATCTGGCTTACTCATTTCTCAGCGGAAAAGCTTAATTAGAGCTGTTTGATATTTTGTTTTTCCGTATTTTTCGTAGATTGCATTAATCAGTCCGAGGAAGAATTTGAGTTGATTTTGATCTTCTGAACTAGGAATAAATCACTGGTATCCTTCAGTTTTTTCTCCTTGTTTTGGAGTGGGAGTAAGACCTGTTAGTTTGCTATATTGATCTTTTGTTAGTACTACGAATGCGTCCATCACCCTCGTTCTTGGGCTTCTATCAAGGGTGTGTCCATCATATACCATTGCAGTACTCGCTCCCGCATCAAGGGAAAGCGCGTTTCGGCAGTTGAGATATTTTTTGAGATAAGCAGGCAGCTTTGGGATTGAAATACCTCCTATAACTCCCATATATACGGTCTTTCAGTCTTGTGTTGAACAGATGAAATTTCTTTTTGAAGCCCCTTTCATTTTGTTATCAATATACTGATTGTAGGTAGGGACTACATCTTCTCATTCGAGGAGAAGTACTGGGAAGTTCCCAATACCGAAATAAATCTCATCTAATTTATCTTTATTGATATCGCTCCAGAGTCAAATATCGTGTTCACCAGAGTTCTTTTGCACAAAGAAGGGATTCCCTTCCTTATCAAATGAGAAGATCGCTCTGATACTCGTATCTCCTCGGAAAGTGCTTCGAGTTTTCCCATCTCAGAGGAAGACTCTTTCAGAGATGGTATGTGTGGTTCTTTTCCCATTGATTTTACAGTTTGAGTAGTCGTCTGGGCAGAAGAAAGCTCCGTTGATGGCAGTATCTCAGCCAACTTTTTGTGCTAATTCCTCTGTTGTGGCTCCTCCTAGCCCTGCTGGAGATGCGACTACAAAATGCTCTCCATCAAGTCAAACCTTGATAACTCTGATTGCATGTCCTCATCTTTCTTCAATCATGAGTTCCTTGTAAGCAAACGAGCTATTGGTCAGTCAAAAGAGGCAAAAAAGGGAGAAAAATCAGAATTTTATTGCTGTTGAAATCTGCATTCTTATACTTCAAAAACAAGATAAAACTTATCAGACGCTACCTTCCATCTCTAGTTCTATGAGACGATTGAGTTCTCATGCGTATTCTAGAGGCAGCTGTTTTACAACTCCAGAGATAAAGCCATTTACCAAGAGAGACATGGCTTTCTCTTCCTCTAGCCCTCTACTCATCAGGTAAAAAATCTGATGTTCATCAACTTTCCCAGCCGAAGCCTCATGAGAAACGATAGCATCAGCGTTTTCTGACTCAATGACTGGAATTGTCTTACTCACTGATTTATCATCAAGGAGTAGAGCATCACAGTTCACGCCAGAGATTGCTCATTCAGCATTTTTTGCTATTTTTACCAGTCATCTATAGGTAGAGATACCACCTTGTGTAGAGATTGATTTTGAGATGATATTTGATGAAGTGTATTTCCCGAGATGGATAACTTTAGCACCTACATCTTGGTTTTGATTTTTTGAGGCGAGAACTACTGAAAGATTATCTGCTTTTGAATAATCTCACTTGAGAACTGAACAAGGGTAGAGCATAGTTGCTCCAGATCAGAGGTTTCAACTTACCCATTCCATGAGTCATTGTTCTTCGACAATTGCTCTTTTAGTGTTAAGATTGTAGGTATTTAATGACCAGTTTTCTACTGATGAATATCTCATTTTTGCGTTCTTCCCTACCAAAATCTCAACGCACCCTGCATGCAAGGAGATTGAATTATACTTTGGTGCAGAACATCACTCAATATATTGAGCTTCAGCCTCATCTTCAATCACGATCAGAGTATGTTCAAACTGTCCTCCAGCTACGGTATTCATACGGAAATAAGCCTGAAGTGGTTGCGTGAGTTTTACTCCTTTAGGAACATAGATGAAAGTTCCTCAGCTCCAAACCGCCCCATGCAATGCTGCAAATTTATGGTCGGCGGGTGTAATAACTTTCATAAAGTATTTTTGTACGATATCTGGATATTTCACTACAGCTTCTTTCATGTCTTCAAAGATAATTCCCATATTTGCTCGAGTGTCTTTGATCTTGTGATATACTGCTGTTGAGTCAAACTGTCCTCCAGCTCAGGCCAAATATTTCTGTTCAGCTTCTGGGATCCCTAGTTTTTGAAAGGTAGACTTGATCTCTTCTGGTACGTTCTCCCAGTCGTTAGCATAGGTATCGGTTCAGGTTTTGGGTTTTGCATAATACACGAGATTATCAAAGTCCAAATCTGAGATATCAGGTCCAAAGTTTGGCATTGCCATTTGCTTAAAAATTTCTAGTGATTGTAATCTATGATTGAGCATTCGTTCTGTTTCTCCAAGGTCAGCTGACATTTTTCTAATAGTTTCTTCAGTTAGTCCTTTGAGATAAATATCATATTCGATTTGATTTCCTTTTTCGAGATTCATATTTTTGAGTTTTTCTGAAATATAAAAACTGTCACAATTCCAATTGTATGAAAACAGATATTTTTCTCAATAGGATTTCTTAGAAAAAGAGGAGGATAGATAAAAGATCAAAAAAACAGATTTCCCTTTTTAGATATTATAGTTTTTACCTTGCTAGATCTGAGGTGCTGATTTTTCTCTTGTGTTTTATTTTTATTTCCCTACACTTTGAAGGTAATTTTTAGATTTTTATTTGAAAATGATCGGAATAGTATTGTGAATTCTGTTTTTTATGTTGCTTGTAGTGTTACATGAATTTGGGCATTTCCTCGCAGCAAAAAAATCAGGAGTAAAAGTAAAAGAATTCTGAATTGGGATTCCTCCAAAGATTTGTACCTTTTGGAAAGACAAGTCTGGGACTGAATATACACTTAACTGGATTCCACTTGGGGGATTCGTATCGCTTAAATGAGATGATACTGAGCAAACTATAGAGAGTAAGGATAAGGATAGTTTTCAAAAGGCTAAGCTCTGGAAAAAGGTGATTATTATTTTGGCTGGAGTTGCAATGAACCTTTTGATTGCGTTTGTGATCTTTACTGGAATATTTATGGCTGGTATTAAGCCGATTTCTATTCTTCCTGAAACAGTTCATGGTGTGCATCCAGAGAGTTATTTGACACCGAGTATCTCGTTTTTGGAGAAGGAGGGACTTTTATCTGGTGAGGCTAAGGATGGTCCTGTAGTTGTTCAAGAAGTACTATCTGGAAGTGCTGCTGAGCTGGCAGGAATCACTTCAGGAAGCGTGATTACCCATATTAATGGTCGTGAAGTTTCAACCTATACTTTGGTTTCAAGTCTTCAAAAATATGCTGGGACACAGGGAAATCAGATCACCTTTGAAAATGAAGCAGGAAAAAATCAGACTTCAACCTTTGATTGTGCTGAGAGTTGTACGCTTGGAATTGTATTCCAAAATTATTGAAATATCGAGGTCCTACCCATAAAGTATCCAATTTGAAAGGCTATGCTTGCAGCGCTTAAGGAAATTAAGTGAGAGTGGAATATGACGATGTCAGCTCTCGGATCAATAGGAAGTAAGCTCTTTTCTTTCAATGCAAATTCAAGCAAGGAAGCACTCAACCAATTAACAGGACCTGTTGGAGCGATCAAATTTTGAGAGAGGATTTTTTCTCAGTTCTGAATATTGATTTTCCTTTGATTTGGTGCGATGCTTTCACTAGCGTTGGCGTTCTTCAATGTCTTGCCAATTCCAGCACTTGATGGGGGAAGATTGCTCGCAATTTTAATTCAAGCGATCTTTAGAATCAAACAAGAGAATTTCTCAAAAGTTGAGGGGCGAATAAATGTAGTCTTCTTCTGGCTTTTGATGCTAATGGGGATTGTGATTATCTTTAAAGATTTGATAGTATGGCGAGGGGTATCTCTGCCGTTCTTCAAATAATTTTAGCTTATGTAGTGTTGTATGAATATAACAAAAAGAATCTGATTTTTGATCTTATGATCTTTGGTTTTGTCTCTTGGTTTTACTTCTGCTTATTCTGCTCAGACTGAGCAATTTATTGCTTGATTTGAGAAGGAACTTGCGAAAAAGAAGACACCTGCAGACAAAAAAGCTTATTTGGAGCAGATTGAATCATTGATGAATGATTCAACAATGAAAGAAAAATCTGAATTAAAAACTTTGAATACTGAAATTCTTGATTGGATTGCAAAAAAACTTGGTAAAAAGACGGCTCAAACTCAGCAGAATTTCCGTGCCTCAACGACTCCAGAGAGTATCAAAATTGAGTGAGTTGACGCTCAGCAACTTAGAGATGCTTGGCTCTGATGGCATAATTCTCTCAGAGCTGAAAAGGGATTAGAACCACTGGCATATCATAGTGAGCTTGAGAGGAGTGCTACTGAGTGGTCGAAAAAACAGGCTGAAACCTGATATGTGGGACACAAGAGAAAAAAAACTGACTGATATTACAATTATTCTTCTCTTCAGCAGCGATTTGCTGACTTGGGAATTAAGTTTGCGAGTCTTTGAGGTGGGAAATCTTCTTTTACTGAATCTATGGGATATAGAGGATATTCTTGCTCAGGAGGGGATTGTACAAGTGTAATGATTGATTCAACTAAGAAGAGTTTTGATGCCTTTGTTAAGGAAGGACCTGGAGGAGTACATTATAAGGCAATCGTTATGCCGCACTTTAAGTATGTTGGAGTCGGCTTTGCAGTGAATAGCAAAATGAAAACAGTGTATACTACGATCCACTATGGTACTGATATTTTAGAGTAAAGTTTGGTGTCTAAGATATAAAAGATATAAAAAAGGAGCTTTTAGCTCCTTTTTATAAAATACTTAAAAATGGATTAAATCAGACTTCTTCATTTTGTCGTTTTCTCAATTTTCCCGAGCTTGAGTAAAAGTGGCTCAATGTCTTCTTCAAGGTTTTTTTCACTCACTCCAAGCTGGACTGCGAGCGTCTTTACTCCGACTGGACGATCAAAATCTGCAAGAATATCAAGATATTTTTTATGGATTGGCATCATTCCTCAGTCGTCAATTTGGCTGTGTTTAAGAAACTCTTCTCGATCTTTCCTAGTTAAAATTGGGAGTTGCCTACTAATGAGATAATCTCTGATTTTTATGACAAGGTTGTGGATTTCTCTCGGTACTGATGCTACTTTTTGTACAAATTTTTCCAGTAAATGTGGCTCATAATTGACTTGGTAATGCTGTAGGTAGCGGTCGAGAATTGTCTTTTTTTCCTCTAAATCATAATCCATAAAATGGAAATGATAGATAAATCTGTTTTTCATCGGTTGAGAAAGTGATTCTGGTTTTGTTGTTGCTCAAACAAGTGTGAATGGATTGATAGGAAGCCTGATGCTTCATCATTCTGGCATGAGCATATCAATGACAAAGTCTTCCATTGCGATGTAGAGAACTTCTTCTAATGTTGGTTTGATACGGTGAATTTCGTCAATAAAGAGGATGTCTCAGTTTTCTAAGCTATTTAAGAGACTCACAAGCTCGCTTGGTTTTGTGAGGGCATAACCAGTTACTACTTTGATATTAGTATTCATCTGTTGTGAGATGATCGTTGCGAGTGTGGTTTTACCGAATCCACTAGAACCAGAAAATAGAATATGCCCAAGTGGTGCCTCTCTGAGCTTTGCACTTTCAATCGCGGTTTGAAGTACTGATTTAATCGGAGCTTGTCAGATAAACTCTGCAAAGCTCTGAGGTCTATGAGAAATATTTCAGCCAGTGGCGGTTTCAAGCGAGATCTTCTTGATTTCCATAGTTTTTTTGACAAATAAAAATATCGGCATAAATATGCTGAATTTAAAGAAAAAAGCAAGAGAAAAATCAGACTTTTGATCTGATTCTTAGAAATAATAGAATATATTAGTCAAAACTTTTTCTGAGGAAGGAAAAATAAGTCTCATATTCATTATGATTTTTGCAAAACTTCTCAACAGTAAATTCTCCGTTTTGTTTTATGAGAAAAATTCTAGCACTTCATCAGATTTTGACTGTGAAAATGCTTTGAGATTTTTTTTCTGGAGATTGGAAATCAATAGCGGCTCATAAAAGCAGGTCTTTGTGAAGTTTTTGTTTTGAAAACTCTAGGACTTCTTTTCTAAATTTTTCTTTATTAGTAAAGGTATAGTCATACTTTTCTAGCTGCTCTAGGATATGATCTGTTATTTCTTCAGGAGTTTCAAGGTTTGGCAATCAGCTTTCTAGTTCTTTTTGTGGGTATGCGGTTTCTTCTTTGCTTTCTATAGTCTTTGTAGTCTCTGATTTTGTGGTTGCTTTTTCGTTATTAGATGTATTTTCTTCTCTGATGATTTCAATTCCAAGTTGATCAATTAGATCAAGAAATCTTCCCTCATCTTGAGGTTTGATGATTGTATTTTCTTCTGAGAGATAGTCGCTTGTCTTTAGCGGTTTTTTATTTTTTTTCAGTCTAAAGAGGCGATTTGTAAGTTGTTTTTTTTCTTGCGGAGTTAAGTTAAATCCACTAATTCCTGACTGGATCTCATCTTGAAGAGCTTTATCTTCTTGGTTTTTTTCGATTGATTCATCAATGATTGTTGATAAGTTGAATCCTGTAGGAAGTTCGGTGTTTTCAGTTTTAGAAATTTTAGTTTTCTGAGTCGAAGAGTTAACTTTTCTTACATATTTCTCATGTAATTCTTTTTTTATCATTTGAAAGAAAAACTCTGGGAAAACTCTTAGCATTTCGGATTTAGATCTTTTTAGGGCTTCTAGGGAGTAAGCAAGTGAGACCCTTTCGATGTTTGGTGTTGATTCAAATAATTCACGAATTTGACTTTTTCACTCAAATAGGAATTGCTTTATAAACGCTTCTTTTACTGTTTTCAGAAAATTTTTTCCTTTGATACGATGAAGAAATGAATTGTTAATCATATTTCAATAGTTTATCATCAACTCTTGTATCATCTCGCTTCGAAATTCCTGAGATAAAGATTTTTCTTCATCAAAATTTTGAAGCAGTTGAATCTGAATATTTTCATACATTTTTTCTGAAAAATCTACAATACTTTTTGATTGTGGAATCATTTTAGTATATCTATTCACTAGAATTCTTATTTCTTCATCAGTTGTAAGTTTTGAGATGAAGATATTAAAAATTCATTCCTCTGCTAGTTTTTTTGAGGCTTCTTGTTTAGTATTTGTGAGAATTATTTCTGCAGCATTTCTCAGTGCGTTTTCTTCTTCTGGATCTATTTCTCCTTCTGATGGAGATCAAAAAGCATTTCTTATTCTATCTACAACTTCAGCAACTAGGTTTTCTTGAGCCTTTTGTACTCAATTTAGAGTCATTAGATTGTTGTAGATTGGATTTTGTTCATTTCAGTTTTGAAAACCTTTCAGCTCCATTTCACATCTAAAAATTAAAAAAGAGGAATCTTCTCCTCTCTATTATAATTTTTTTGTTTATATTTGTCAATTTTTGATCTATTTTCACAAAAGCTTCTTTTCTAAAAGATCAAAATCTGAATCAGTCATTGTAGATTTTACTTTTTCTTCAAAGAGTTTCATGATTGGAGAGTCAGAGTTTTTTTCTTTTTTTGATATTATCCACAGAGCTAGTGTCATTTCTTCATTTGTTCCCACACATTCAAAGGGTTTTATCCCCTCAATTCAAAGTAATTCTTTGAAAAGCGGGATAAGATCAGCTTTTTCAAAAAGATCTGCTCAGAAAATGTCGTTCACTTCTGATTTTTCAATAAAGGCCCTCAGCATAGTATAGACAAAGGCGCATTTCGGACACTCTCAGCATCGGAGCTGATCTCATGTGAGTTTTGTGCAGGTAGTGATATGAAAGTTCCTATTACAACTAGAAAAGCTGTGAAAATACTGAGGGTATTTGCTAAATTCTTGTACTACTTTGATTTCATATCGGTTACGGATTAGACTTTTACATTCGAAATTTTTTAAAAGATAGGTTTGAGCGTAGTCTTTAAAACTCTCCTCAAATTCTGAAGATTTGCTTCGTTGGTGGTTGATATTGAGTCCGTGGTAGTCAGTATTTCAAAAATCTGCACTTTTTTCTAGCGAGGTAATGACTGATTTGTAGCCATAAAGATAAGAAACGACAGCAGTCACAAAGCAGATAATTCCAGTGATTGGCAGATGGCCGTTGTAATAGCCTTCAGCAAGGAGTTTTTGAATTTGAGGGAGATCTAGTGTCCTCTGAATGATAAGTCTCTTTGCTCAGGTAGGTGTTTGAGCGAGCTGATGGAGGGGGTACTCTTTACCAAAAGAAAAGAGGTCAAAACTCAGATTTTTTTGTTTTGTGAGTTCAACTGAGACGAGCGAGTCTTTCCCTCATCCAAAGAGAATAAGTACTTTTTCTGCTGAATACTCAAGTGCTGAAGCTATATTCTCCTCTTTATTTTCTGTACACAAGAACTGGGCTAGTCCAGTTGGATTGATCTGATTTCTATAAAAAAATTCTCCCAGTCCTTTGATATAAAAATCATGCCAAAAATCCTTCATTGCTTCATTGAGAGGTAATGTCTCAACTACGATTTCAGTTGTGGGATAGAGCTTATAATAACTGACTCCTAGCGCAATATGTAAATGGCTTAAAAGGTGATGAATCACAGCTGAATCTTGGTTTATGAGGGGAAAATCAGAAGTATTTTTAAGTGGAGAAAAATTTATGGTTTCAGAAAAGTGCTCCTGATCATCAAAAGCGTAATGAAACTTGGCCTCTAATGTGCTTTTATCCCACTCAAAATGGCTGATAATAAAACGTGAAAATGGTTTCATTCGTTATGTTAAAGATTAATATTCGATTTTATCAGATTTTTTTGTCCATTCTTCAAAGACTTTAATTGCATTTTCTCTACCGAGCTGGTGAATAGGGAGCGTTCTTTCCTCAAGTTTCTTTTTAAGTTCTTCGTAGAGAAAATCATCATCAAAACCGATGTCTGCCGCATCTTTTCTGGTGTTTGCGTAGTAGATTGCCTTTGGTCTTGCTCGGTAAATTGCTCCAAGACACATTGGACAAGGTTCACAACTTGTATAAATCTCACAACCATCAAGTTGGAAAGTACCAAGATTTTTGCAGGCATCTCTGATCGCAACAACTTCAGCGTGTGCAGTCGGATCGTTTTCTGAGGTTACATGATTGGCTCAGGTCCCTACAATTTTCCCATCTTTTACAATAATTGCTCAGAAAGGACCTCACTTTCCAGCTCTCATATTTTCTAAAGAAAGTTCGACTGCTTTTTCCATAAAGTAAGTTTGGTTCATGGCTTATTGTAGTAGT
This sequence comes from uncultured bacterium, assembly GCA_963537415.1. Classification (GTDB taxonomy): domain Bacteria; phylum Patescibacteriota; class Gracilibacteria; order Absconditabacterales; family Absconditicoccaceae; genus HOT-345. The sequence continues at coordinate 21,003 of CAUTDF010000018.1, forward strand.
AAATAAAAGGTTGAAATCAGATTTTTTTTCTCTTGTTTAACTATCATAATCTGCTCAGAAAAATCAAGGAAAATTTTTGATTTAATGTTGGTAGGGGTATTGTTATCTTGCGATGACTCGGATTTTCTCCCCACTGGTTAAGTTCGCAAGCAATAATGAGACTGAGAGGATTTATACTCAACCCCCTCTGTCCTTCGGACATCTCCCCCTATCAGGGGAGGAATCGTATCGTACGGGCGATAGCCTGTCATCGCGAGGTGAAACCATGGCGATCCAGATAGAAGTTAAGAAAGGAATTCATATTGTCCTAGATTGCGAAGCAACCGCTTTGCGGACATTGCTTCGCTATCGCTCGCAATGACAAGTTGAATACTAAAGCCCCTCAGTCTCGCTGTGCTCGATAGCTCCCCTAGCAGGGAGCGAAAATTTTTGTCTTTGTTCGCAATGACGAGTTTAAAGCTATGCGTAATTATGAACAAAGAAAATAGCGAATTATTTTTTGATTGACTTTAGCCGTTCCTGGGCTGCTGTTTCAAATTTATTTTCACAGGGAATATACAATTCAAGCGGTTTTTGGAGATATTGTTGTTCAGTGTAGTGATTCTTGAAATTGTGGGGATATTTATACTGATCAGCTCAGAGTTTTGTTAGATGGAAGGGGACTTCTTGGATATCTTGTTTATTGACAAGGTCAAGCGCGGTGTTTATCGCATTGTAGGCAGAATTGCTCTTGGGAGAGAGGGCAAGATAAATAGCAACTTCAGCGAGTGGTATACGAATCTCTGGCATTCAAAGCTCTTTTGCAGCATGAAGAGCGGCAGTTGCGATAGGGAGTGCTTGAGGATTGGCAAGTCAAATGTCCTCGGCAGCGAGAATAGTCAGTCTTCTAGCGATATATTCTGGATCTTCTCATCCTGCAAGCATCTTTGCGAGCCAATATACCGCTGCGTCTGGATCGCTCCCTCTGATACTTTTGATCATAGCAGAAATGGTGTTATATTTATCTTCGGTTTTGTGGTAGGATTTATTTGTTGGGATCAGGTTTTTTATCTCTTCAAGGCTGAGATTTTGATTAACTTTGCTGATAAGTTCCAGAAGATTGATCGCAGATCTTGCATCTCACTTGGTCCTTTCTGAAAGAAAGGTCAAAATTTCCTCTGAAAATCAGAATTGTTCTTTTTGATCTATGGCCTTTAGAATATTGAAAAGCTCGGTTTCACTTAGTTTTTTGAATTCAAAGCATAAACATCTTGAGAGAAGTGCATTGTTGAGGTTATAATAGGGATTTTCAGTGGTAGCTCAAATAAGGATGAAATGCCCAAGCTCTAAATCTTCCAAAAGTGCGTCTTGCTGCAGCTTATTGAATCTATGGATTTCATCCAAAAAGACTAAAGTCTGGATGCCTTCCACGTCTCGCCTTTTTTGTGCGGTTTGAGAGATATTTTTGATATCAGTTGTAGAGGCCTTAGTTGCATTTAGATAGACATATTCATACTTGAGAAGCTTAGAAATGAGCTCGGCGAGAGTTGTTTTCCCAGTTCATGGATTTCCTCGAAAAATTGCATTGATGAAATTCCCTTTTTGTATAAAGGGTTTGAGCACTCATTTTTCTCAGATCAAATGCGCTTGCCCAAAAAACTCGCTTAATTGCTTGGGGCGGTATTTGAGAGCGAGAGGAAGCGGTTTTTGAGCTGGATTTGAGAAAAGATTCATCAAATTATGAGGAAAGAGAATAAAAGTCAGATTTTTTTAATGTTGTATATTTAAGAGTTAAAATCAAGAATTTTTTGACAATAAATGGAGGTTAGGATATTCTGTAGTGATTAGAATTTGTGTTTGTTCTAAATATCCTATAAAACTTTAGGATACATTAAAACTGGGAATAAAGGAGGTCCCTAGTTAAGTATACTGATGGTTCTCTATTTTTTTATTGAAAAAACTCCTCAATTCGCTATACTCAGACCAATTTCAGAATGCTTGATTTTAGAGAAAAAACCAAGAAATCTGATTCTGGTTTTTTAT
>CAUTDF010000019.1:0-21093 GCA_963537415.1 uncultured bacterium
AAAAAACGATCAAAAACCAGATTACTTATCATATCCAGCTACGAATGCCAACCTTCTTGCATTGATCTTACCTCTAAGAAGTTGAAAATATTTATTCCAAAGCATCCTTGTTTCATCACTTGCAAATGCGAGCGATTCAAAAAGAGCTTCCAAAACAGGATCTTCTACTTCGTTATCAGAGATATTTTCTAATTGTCTCACTTTTTGTATGAATAATTTCTGGTCAAATCCAATATCCCAAGCCAATGGTCACTTTGTCAGATGAATTTTTCATGGAGTGATTTTTAAGGTGATGAGCTCATGATGTTCTCCCTCAAATGGTGAATGAAACTCTAGTGAAATCGCAAGACTCTGTTTTTTGCTCACCTCTGCAATAAAATCTTCAGAGTGCTCAAAATAGAGGCAATCATCTGTTTTATTCTTCTTCGCCACCAATTCTTGAAGACTTGATCGTACTGCTGGACTATAGTCAATAACCTGAGCATCAATCGGCAAAATCAGTTTTTTAAACACTTTGTTGATCCCTCACGCATCAATAATAAAATTCTGAATCTCTCAATCTGATTTCTTGTGCTTGAGAATGACGCCTGAATGTCTACTCGTTTTCTCATTAAACATATAAATATAGCTTTCAACTGGTAATCCAACTTCTTGCAGGCGATCAAATACATTTTTCATAAAGATTGACCAATAGTGGCATGAGGCTCCGTTCATCATCTCATTACGAAACAGGGTTTCATCATTAGAGCGAACGTAGACGTTGTTGACTAGTTGGTCAGAGAGTCAGCTTTCATTATAGGCACTTAGAGTGATATTGGGTGCTGAGTTGTAGAAATTCCTCAGATGACAGCTAGAAAAAAGGTTATTAAAAAAATTGCATATTTCATCAAAAATTTGCTGATGACGATGTGGATATTTTTTGAGAAATCAGCTGAGTACATTGAGGGTTTTCTCGACTGTTGTATCAATCTCCTCAAGAGACTCAAATGGATCGATTGTATTCCTCAACGATTTTTCAAGTCTTTGAGCAATCGTTGTTGAGAAATGTGGTGTACAAGGTTTCTGGTCCTCAAATGTATCAACATTCTTTGCTGGATAGTTATTCTGAGACTTCCCCATCTTCATTAGTAAAACTAAAATCTTTACTCTTCAAGTATAGCCAATTTTCCAAAAAAAACAAAAAATCTGAAAACAAATTTCGCATCGCTTCAAGTTGAAATAAAACTCAAAATCCCTATCTTTTGAGTGAAAATACTCAGCTTTTTTTATTTTTTCTCTCAGTGATGAATCTTACGATCAAAAGCTACCTTGAGGGTATCAAAACACATCAATTTAGCGCAAAAGAGGTAGTAAATCATTATCTTCAAAAGGCTAAACTTCTCAATCCAAAACTCAATGCTTGTGTTCGTTTCAATCAAAACTATATTGACCAGCACTTGGAATCATTTTCTCAAGAATCCCTTGCAGCGCTACCAATTATGGTTAAGGATAATATTTTGATCGAATGAGAACTCGCAACCTGCTGCTCAAAGATGATGGAAAATTATGTTGCTCCCTATACGGCAACTTGTATGCAAAACTTAGAAGAAGCCTGAGCTTTGATGATCGGACAAACCAATATGGATGAATTTGCGATGGGAAGTTCGACCGAATCTTCAGTCTATGGTCCAAGTTACAATCCTTACTGAGAAAATCGTATCCCTTGAGGAAGTAGCTGAGGTTCTGCTGTTGCTGTTGCTGCTGATATGGCGATCGCTGCCTTGGGAACAGATACAGGATGAAGTGTTAGGCAGCCTGCTGCTCTTTGTGGAATCGTTGGGTTTAAACCAAGTTATTGAGCAATTTCTCGCTATGGAGTCGTTCCGATGGCTTCTTCCCTTGATCAGGTTTGAATATTTTCAAAAATAGTTGAAGATGCTCAGCTTCTTTTGAGTATTCTTGCATCAAAAGATACCCATGACTCAACTTCTTCTGCTCATGCAGAGGACTTAAAAACTATTGAAAAAGCTGATCCTGAAACAGTTCGTTTTGTTGTGCCAGAGGAAGCGCTCAATGATGGACTCGATCCACAAATCAAGACACTCTTCCTTGAAAAAATTGAGGCACTAAAAAATGCAGGTCATAGCGTAGATATCCAGTCTCTTCCAATCCTTAAGGAATCACTCGCGATGTATTATACCTTGATGCCGGCAGAGGTGAGTACTAATCTTTCTCGTTTTGATGGGATTAGATTTTGACATCAGCAAAGTACGCTTGAATGTTCAAGTTTAGATGAATATTATGCCAAGGTAAGAGGAGAGTGATTTTGACCAGAAGCCAAGAGAAGAATTCTCCTCTGAACTTTCGTCCTCAGCTCAGCAAACTACCAAGGTTATTATCTCAAAGCTCTCAATGCACAAAAAAAACTCAAATCTGATTTCTCTCAACTTTTTGAGAAATATGATGTGATCCTAACTCCAACAACACCTGAACCAGCTTGGAAGCTAGGAGCTAGAACCAACGATCCTCTCAAAATGTACCTAGCAGACCTCTATACAGTTCCTGCAAACTTGGCAGGACTGCCTGCACTCTCAGTTCCAATGGGGTATCTCGAGGATCAGGGAGAGAAATTACCAGTTGGAATACAGCTGATGGGAAACAAATGGTCTGATCAGAAACTTCTCAATATCTGAAAACTTTTTGAGGATAATACTAATTCTTAAAACTATTTTCAATACACTATCAAAAAAAGAAAAGGCTGATCTTCAGCTTTTTTTTCTTTTGCAAAAATGAGAGAAAAAAGTATACTCAGTCCATTTACTCTTGCTTATGTGTTATTATGATCCATAATGTCCTCAAGATCTGAAAGATCAAACGAATCTACCTAACAAAGCCAAACCAACAGGAGATCCAAGAGACTATCAAAGGTCTAGACCTTCACGAGATGATTGAGCAGGATATCTTGGAGCCAAATGCACATGACAAGATTGATATTTACGATGATTGTATTTTTTTGATTATTCATTTCCCAAAATACAATGAGAAGCTAGGAAAACATATTTCTAATGAGATGAATATTATCCTAGGAAAGGATTTTATCATCACAATCACCAAGTATCCAACCAATAATATTGAAAAGATTAGACAGCAGTACGAGGAAGAAATCAGGGAAGAAGGAGCTGATGCAGAGGAATATAAGGTGTCACCTTACTATATTCTCTATAAGATATTTGATGTGATGTATGACAAGATTTTGCTCAGCTTAAATAGATTCAATCTAGATCTCATGGAGATGGAAAAGCAGGTTTTTGACAAGAGTTTCGTTGATGCTAATCTCCTCAGAAAAGTGCTTATCAAAAAGAGAAATGCCGTTTTGCTCAAGACAATTATCACTCCTCAGGAGGAAATCCTTGTTGAGCTCCAAAAGGCAACCGCTCACTTCTACGAGTGAGATTTGGATGTGTATTTTGAGGATCTAGAGTATAAAACAAGTAAAATCCTAGGACATATTTCAATTATCCACGAAAATATTGAGTCAATCTGAGAAGTTTTTCATACATTGACCAATATGATGACTAATACAAACATTGGAATTTTGACGGTTTTGACAGTTGTAATCTGAGTGATGACGATGGTAAGTGGAATATTCGGTATGAATGTTCAGCTTCCTCTCTCATCAAATCCTTATGCTTTCCTCATTTTGATTGGAATCATGCTTTGACTAGCAGCATTGATTATCCGAGTCTTTAAAAAGAAAAAATGGCTCTAAAAATCAGATTTTGTTCTTTTATCTCCCTTTCCCTTTTCCCTCATGCGTCAAAAGAAATCTTCATCTCCTTTTCTTAAGGTAGTTATTCTCTTGCTAGTTTTAGTAGTGGCGGGCTACTTTTGGACTAAGAGTGCCTACAATCAGCCAATCACCTATCCTTCTGAGACAAAAATCACTATCGAAAAGTGAGATACTATTGCGAGTTTTTATGCACATCAGTCATGAATTGAGAAGTTTTTTACTAAACTCTGGCTGAGAAACAATTCCTCTCTCCTTCCAAAACTTCAAGAGGGAACCTATCTTCTTTCTGGAAGTTATCAGAAAGCAGAGCTCTTAACGCTGATAAACCAGTGACCAGAAAAAAACTATAAGCGTCTTACCTTGCTAGAGGGGCGATCAATCTATGATATTGATCAGTATCTCGCTAATAAAGGCATTAGCTCACCTGGAGATTTTATTGCGAAGGCAAGTGATCAAAGCTATATAAACGAACTTAAAAATCAGTTTTCTTTTCTTGCGATGATCCCTGCTGGAAAATCACTTGAGGGATTTCTCTATCCAGATACCTATTTTATAGATCAGAATTCCGATCCTCTCGATCAGCTCATCAAAGCACAGCTCAAAAATTTTAATGAAAAAAACTGGCTTCCCAATCAAGAGGAACTCAAAAATTTTAGTCCAGCTGGTATAAATCTTCAAAACTATAATGCACTCATTCTCGCCTCAATTATTGAAAATGAGGAGAAGAATGCTGAAAATAAACCTACAATCGCAGGAATATTTATCAATAGACTTCAGAAAGGTATGAGGTTGGATGCAGATGTGAGTCTCTGCTATGGTCTCAAGATCACCTACGATAAATGTAGAGCTGCCATTGTCCCAAATCTCAATAATCGTGACAATCTCTACAATACAAGAGCAAATACGGGATTGACTCCAACTCCAATTTCCTCTCCTACACAGGCAACACTTTGAGCACTACTAAGATATAAAAAATCTGACTATCTCTTTTATCTTCATGGTAGCGATGGACAAATCTACTATGGAGCTACTGTTGAGGAGCATAATCAAAATAAAATCCATCTTTAATTCTTATTGCCCTATCTCATTATGAAAAAAATCTGAATTTTGACTGCAATGCAAGAGGAAGCTCAGCATATTATCAATCTGTTAGGTCTGAAACCTAGCTCAACCCTAAAAAATATTAGTTTCTTTGAAAACGAAGAATATGTGCTTGCACTCTCAGGAGTTGGTAAGATTCAAGCAAGTATTGCAACAACAGCGCTCTGCTCTCGTTATGATCTTAAGGCGCTTATCAATATTGGAATCGCTGGAAGTCTCCTCTGAAATCAAGCTCAAATCTGAGATGTATTTCTTGTACAGAGGATTAGGCAGCATGATATGTATTTGCCGTTTGATGGTGAGCATCTCAATTATGCAAAGTGAGAAATTGAACTCTCTACCATAGAAATCGAAAAATCAGATTTTTCTTTCCATTTTAGAAGTGGAGCTTTGTGCCTTACAGGAGACCAATTTCTAGATGATCAGTCCCTTACTCAAAAACTCAGAGCTGAAACGAATGCTGATGTCGTAGAAATGGAGGCTTTTGCGTTTGCTAGTGCTGCTCGTGAGTTTTGACTGCTTGAACAGAGCTACAGTATCAAGGCGATCTCAGATGGAGCAAATAATGAATCTCAGCTTGCTCATATGGATAACCTAGACTTTGCGATGGAAAATAGTATCCAAGTGCTCAAAGAACTTCTCAAAAAACTACAAAATATCTAATGAGCAAACGATAAAAAGAGAGAATTCCGATTCTCTCTTTTTTTATTACTAAGTAAACTTTCTCTTATTTGATTCTCGTAGCGAGATACGCTAGACCTAAGGCATCTGCAGCATCGTTGTATTCTGGGAGCTCTTGAAGTTTATAGAGCTTCATTATTGTTTTTTGTACGAGGATTTTTTCAGCTTTCCCGTTTCCTGTGATGTATTTTTTGAGTTCAATAGGGGTAAATTCTTTGATCTTGATTCAGTATTTAAGAGCCATTGCCAGGAGGATCCCTCTGATTCCATAGACAAACTCTGCATTATTCTGATTGAATTTCGTGAAAAAAAGCTTTTCCATACAAATAATTCTGATTTTTTGTGTCTTGAACATCTGCTCAAAGAAGTCCATAATTTGTACCATCCTTTGAAACTGATCTTCTCTACTAGGAGAAACTTGCTTTTGAAGAAGAATTCCTGAGTCTATGATTTGCAAATCCTGAGTTATTAGTGCATACCCGAGCTTTCTTACTCAGGGATCTAGTCATAAAATCATATCTGCTTAAACAAGGTAAATAAAGAAAAAAATCTGGCTATTGATCAGCTTTTTTAGCTAATTCTATCGTTGAATCTCGGATATTCATTGACTGAATATCACTATTGTGGGTAATCGTATAAAATTTGAGCGTCCTTTGTTTAACAAAGTCAGTCAAAAGCTCAGCAACCTTAGCTACTGTTTCGTTATCTAGGTTATTGATTGTCTCATCTAGGAAAAGGAGCCTTGTCTTGAGATGAGAAGAGATCGCAAGCATCCAAACAAGCTTCAAAATCGTTCTCTGCCCTCAGCTTAGGCTCTTAACCTCCCTTTCTCATTTGCTATCAATAATCTTAGTTTCCAGCTCTAGTTGTTCACTGGTCTCTTTGAGTTTTATACTGATCTGATAGTCCACAACATTCACGAGATACGTATTGATGATTTCACTCAAAACTGGCAAATATTCACTTAAAACGAACAAAAGCAGTTCCTTATTCAATATCGTATACAAATTGCTAAGAATCTTCTCTTCTTCTGTGAGTTTCTTAACCTTGAGTTGAAGGGTTTTATAGTCTTCAATAAGATTTCTGAGCTCTTGAATTTTAGCCTGATAACTATTTGCCGTTTTTTCAATCAAATCCCACTCTTGAACTGGATATTTCTGAATATTTTGCTCTAGTTGTCAAATCTTACCCTCTAGCTCAGATTTCTTCGTTTCAGCTTGTGAATATTGCTGTTGAAGTGCAATATTCTCTGATTGTAGGCGCAGTTTCTCTTGTTGATTCTGCTCAGTCTGAGCGAGTAATTCTTCCTGCTTGAGAATTTGCTGATCTAGTGTTTGAATACTCTTTGCTAGTTCTGAATACTTCTCAGATGCTTCCGTAATCTGTTTATAATTGATACTTTGCAAAAAAGTTTTCAAAAATCAGATTTTTTTTGTGTTTTCCTGTTCCTCCAGGGAAAGTTTTTCACGCTCTTTTAAGAAAGTTTCATTCTTCTCCCAGTTAGCAAGTGTAAGTTTGCATTCTTCGATCTGATTCAAAATCTGAGAGCTAGAAATCTGCTGTTCAATCTGTTGTTTTTGAGCGAGGAGCTGCTGTTTTTCCTGTTCCCTTTGTTCAAAATGTTGCTTATTGATCACTGTAATAAATGGACAGTTCGCTCAAATCTTTTCACAAGCAAAAATCTGCTCCTGCTGTACTCTTTCCTCAAATTGTTGAAGCTTATGCTCAATTTGCTGGAGCTGTTCTTGATAAAAACGATACTGATTTTCAAAGTTGAGGAGCTGATTTTCTACTTTTTGTTTCTCAACTTGCTGCTTTGTAGTGAGATTTGAAACCTGAGAAGCTACGAGTTCATTGGCTTTTCTGAGATTTGTTCCTAGTGTGATCAATTCTTGGACAAACTGCTCGTTATACAGCAGACTAAAATTTTCCCTATGTCCAAGCTCAAGTATGCTATGATACTGAGTGTAAAAAGTCTGCAACTCTCTGCTGAAAGATAGTTGTTCCAGCTTCTCCTGCTGGTTTGCGATATCGGACTTTTGTCTTCTTAGTTCTCAAAGGAGCTCTGGATTTGCATTTGCCAAAAGTCAGTCTATTTGCTTGATTTTATTCTCATTTGATTGAATCGTATTGAAAAAATGAGAAATCTGATTTTTGGTCTCAGTTAATTGTTGGTTTTGAAGTCAGAGTTCGGTCTTTTCCGCAGAGAGAATCTCGCGTTTTGTTTTCAAAAATTCTGCAATAGATGGCAAAAATTCTGTTAATTTTTCATCAAGCTCAAAATTTTGGATTCCAAGCTGCTGAGAAAAACCCTCTAACTCTTCAATAGTTTCTAGACTTGCACTTAAGTATTCAGTAATCTCTCTAAACTCTTGTAGTTTTCTAAAGAGAGTAAGCATTTCCTGAAGTCCTGAACTCAGTTTCCCCTCTGTATGAGAAGTGTCTTGATAGGCTTTAATCTGATATTTTACTTCATTCCTTTTATCTTTTACAATTTCTTTGGTTTCTTCTATTCCCATGAGCCCAAATACATTTTTGAGTACCTCAAGTCTCTTCGCAGGCTGCATCTCAAAAATATTCTCAGCATCTTGCAGAAGGATTGTTGTGCTCGAAAACACCTCGATTGGTGGTAAAAGGGTATTCAATTGAGCTTGAAGATCAGCCTCATTCTTAAAAGGAATCTCTTCTAGGGGAATATTTTTTGAGAGCAAAAGATCCTGAATATCAGTGTCCTCCTGAAGTATCTTTCAGACACAGAGCTTTTCAGTCACTTCTTCACTTGTGAGTGCGATTTGAAAGAGCTGAGACGAACAGCTATCTTTTGACTTCCCGTGTTTAAGTGTTCTTATAACTAGAAAAACCTGACCATCAACCTCGAAAATCAGCTTTATCGTCCCAATTTTTGATGGAATATTGAGAAGATTTCTACTATTTGATTTATAGAGACCATAGGTAATACCATCAAAAAAAAGAAAACTTTTCCCACTCCCGATCGGAGCTTTGATCAAATATTTTCCTTTCTCAAAAAAAAGTGATATTTTCTTATCTCTAAATGGACCAATATTCCAATAACTCACAGCAATCAGATCTAGCATAGAAAGTATACTTGAAAAATATGAATACATACAGCATACGAAAACTGATCTTTCTTTCAAGATCAACTCTTTTTTTATTGGTAATAAATAAAAAATCAGATTTTTTATTTTCTCTTGACATTTATTAGAGAATATATAATACATCCCTTGCTAAAATAAAATTAATGTCAAACGAAAAAAGTTATTGTCTATGGAAAGGGTAAGAACAATTGAGGAAAAGGCACATTGCCTTAGTAAGCTTGTAAACTCTATTGGTAATCCAGAGGATGAAGTCCTTTGGGCAGAATATGCAGCCAATGGGAAGAGCGGTGTTGTAAGCTATATAGAAAAGCAGCTTACTGAACTCTTGGATGATATCCTTGAGCGTCGAGTGTCTATCAATCATTTTAAGGTTGAAGATGCTGAAGTTCTTTGTAGAGTCTTTGAATGCGATAAGATTGACCAAGAACTTTGCAGTGCACTTTCTCACCACATCTATGGTGTGGATGAGAGAAGTCGGTATTTCTGTTGAAATACCGATACCCTCACTCTGTGAGGGAAATGCTGTTTCTAAACGAAAAGTCCTCTGTATCAGAGGGCTTTTTTTCGATAAAAAAAATTAGGCATCAAAACCAATAAAGAGCAATAAATCAAAAAAACTGACTTTCAATGATGAAAATCAGTCTTTCTTTTTTATCTTTTTCTAACCATCTTCTTCATCTTTGTTCTTGTCCATCCTGAAGATGGAGCAATAACCATTTCTGAACCACCAGATGGTGTTCTAATATATCTATATCCATCAGGATCGGTTCTGAGTCTAGTTTCCCAGCAGACTTTCCTTCCTCTCAAAAACCAGTGATATGTGGAACCCTTCCCATTAGTGTAGATCCCAACAATCCCAAGCTCTTTTGCTTCTTCAAGTTCAAGCTTTCTCTTAGGATAGTCAAATCTCTTTGCCCCTCTGATTCTACTTGCCTGTTTTGCCTGTTGAGCTTTTTTCTTCGCGATTCCCTGTTTATTTGTCCTACTCGCCATAGTGTTTTCTCGTTAAATAAGTTTAAAAAAGAGATGAAAATTCAGATTTTTCTTATTTTGAACTAAGTACTACCGGTTTATCCTTGTGAAACCACATATCTCGCTTAGCCTTGAGCAGTACTCTATATTGAATTACATACTGTACTACGCTAAAGAGCGAAGTAACAAGCAGATATAATCCAACTCCTGACGCAAAATTCCAAACGATTGTTCCCATCATCAATGTCATCATTACATTCATGATTCCCATCATATTGCTCATATTTGGCATTTTTACACCATTTGGCATAGTTTGTTGTCTATTTTGTGCCTGAGTAAGTGAGGTAAGCTGAAATTGAAGGAAGTTTAACCCTGCAACAATAATTGCTAGGACAATATTATGATTCTCAAAGAGATTCATTCCTAGAAAAATCGGATCAATATTGTCTTTTACATTCAGATAGCTATTCCCAAAACTTCGGAAGAAGCTATAAAGCCATTCATGTGGAACTTCTCCAGCTGCAAACTTAACAATTACTCCATATAACCCGATAAATACTGGCAATTGTACCAAAAGTGATAGACATCCCTTAAGAGGACCAGCTCCTTCTTTCTTAAGAAGTTTCATAGTTTCTTCAGAAAGTTTTTTAGGATCATCTTTGTATTTCTCCTGAAGAGCCTCCATCTTCGGTTGAATATTACTCATTCCTTTTGACATATTCGCTCCAGCGATACTATTTCTCAGGAGTAGGAGTCTTACTAAGATTGTCAAAAGCACAATCGCAATACCCATATTCCCTCAGAAGATCGCTAGAAATACGATCAAGAGGTTAAAAATTGGACGAGAAAGGAGCTCTGCCCAAAGCATACCAAATACATTCATCACTTTTTATTTTCTACCAAATAAAATTAGATCTTCATTACTTCATCAATTTTTACCTTTACCACAGTATCAATTTGAGTTGATCGCTTTTTTGTGAGTTCATCAATGTTTTTTTCATTTGCTTTATGAGTATCTTCTGAGATCTCCTTAGCAGTAAATGATTTTTTAGTATCAGACATCGCATCTTGTCTGATTTGTCTAAGCTGAGTTTTCGTATCTTCTCCCATTGCCTTTACTTGTTTTGCAATATGATCTCTTCTTTCCTGTGTTAGAGCTGGGATCTTAATCAAAATATGAGAACCCTGATTATCTACTCCTACTCCAAGATTTGCCTCATAGATAGCGTTTCCAATAGCTTTTGAAGTGCTCTTATCCCAAGGTTCAACCTTAAGTGTTGTCGTATCCATTACACTGATATGACCAAGAGTGTTGAGTTTTACAGTTCCATAGTCAGTTTCTACATTGATATTTTCTAGCAATCCAGTAGTTGCTCTTCCTACCTGAAGTCCTGCAAATTCCCCTTCCAAATAGGCAATCGCTTTTTTCATCTGCTGCTCATAATGAGAAAGTTCCATTTTTTATATCTAATTACTTGATAAAAACAATCATATTAGTATATAAAGAAAAGTCAGTATTTTGCAAGATAAAAAAAATCCTTTATTTGGTGCTGATTTCTCCTTGAGATGAACAAAAACAGAAAAAAAATCAGATTCTTTCTCCTTGGTCTCTTCCTTTTAGGGGGATTATTTTCGTATGCCTCAGCCCAAAATGTATCATCATCTCCTCAGCAGTCAAAATGTGATGATCATCCATCTGTTTGTTTGATGACGCCATGAAGTTTTAATCTCTACCTAGATTTTCAGAGAGAAATGCTTTTTTTGCTTGCAAAAAATCCCTTTGAAATTCAGACAGAACTCGTTGCAAATCCAGAAGGTTGACTTTTTACCAATAAACTGCTTAAGCTTAATAACCTTGAGACATTTGATGATGGTTTTCTAGGAAGAACACTCAAAATTGCAGATCAGGCACTTGGTAATGTTGCTTCAAGCACCTTAACTTCAATCTATCTTTTCCAATTATCTGCAATATCTACTTTAATTGATAATTCTGTCTGATTTTTGATTCTAGCTTCCGATAGACCTATTGTGAGAGATTGGATGAAACTCCTAGATATAGAGCGACAGATCATCCAAACAGCATATACAATTGGTCAAGCTTGAGACATTGCAAAGACTATTAAAAATTCAAAGCTTCTCAATGAGCTTATTGATCGTTATGAAGCGAAAGGGCTTTTGAAAGATGGAAGTCAAGTGCCAAACTCTGTTGCCTACATGGATGTGTTTACGGCTTTGTATAGTATCAATGTAGCTCAAAGGTATTTCCTTTTTGCCTGAGATACGAGCCAACTTAGGAACGGTATTCAAAAGGGGGATTTTCAACTTACTTTTAATGAAGAGTGGATAGAACAACTGAAATCTGACTATCAATGTGCAAGATGGAAATTTGGGTATAGATGCAATAAAAACGCAAGAAAGTTTAAGTTTAATATAAAGACTCTTAATCAAAATACTAAAAAAACACTAGGATCTGCACGAAATGTACTTAAAGATGCATGAAAAAGGTTTTGGACAGCCGTTAATAGTCCGCTGTTCCCACAGTTCAAAAAAGGTCCAATAGCATCTCATCTTAGTGAGGGAGAACTTATGCTACTTAGAAGTGTTTACTGAATAAATACGACAGACCTCTATGTAGAAAATACCATCCCTTTGCTTTGAATTACTCAAACAGCGAAAAATAATTGGAACGAAGTTAAGAATCAAGTGAAAAATCAATCTTTAAACCTATGGGATAGTGCTAAGGAAACCTCAATTGCTATCTATGAAGCTGCGGAAACCTCTTATAAAGGAGTAAAACAAACCCCAAAACTATTCGCAGAAATCGGGAAAAGGGTATTTAACAAACTTAAAAATATTTTCAAAAAGAAGTGAAAGCAGACCATCAATGAAAACAATGTTTTCCCAAATATATCAATTCAGGAGGCGTTCATTCAGGATTTGGCTCTTTTGAAAGATTATGAATATGAGATTAGAAAAGATACAAGTATTAATGATACACTTCTCCTCTCTCAGCAGTTTTGACCTTTAACCTATAAGGTGCAAAGAATTATACAGGAAATTTGAAATCAAAATGAAGGACTAAGAAAAGAGGTAAGTTCTCTTTGTAATTATCAATGTAGCAATAGTCCAGCGGTGAAGTGTTATGTGCCATAACTTTAGATTTAGCCCATATAAACTATGAGACAGAAACGAAATTACTGGATAATCAGTATCTTCTGAGTGCTCCTTGTTTGGAGTGGTTTTTCTGTTTCTGCAAATTTTGAAAACAGCGAAAAAGATCTTTCAAACTCGATTTTGAAGGCATTAGACTTCTTCCCCAAAGATATAACGCTCGCAGATTGACCAATGAAACACTCCATTATATCAAATTTTTGTGCAATAGCATTAAAACCTGAAGTAATATCAGCTTTTTGAAGTCTTTATCCTTGATCAGATCCTCGTCAGTCAATTTTTTTAACTCTTATATGTTCAAAGAGTGATGTAAAGAATAACTTTAGTTCTTTTATGTCCGTTGGAACAAAGGGAGAGGAGAATCGCTATCTTAAAACACACTCGATTAAACTTCTTGTGCCACAAAATGTAGCATGTTATGCCAATGAATTCCAAATCGGTTGTGATATCGCAAGGCTTTCAGAAGAGATTATAACTTTAATTCTTGAGGAGTTGACAACATTAAAACAATGAAACCTTTATGGTGTGACAATGAATAATCTCTCAAGTCCTAAAAACCTTGAGGAAAATATCAATATACTTACGAAGGAAAAGTTGCTCATCCATTATGCAAGTCAGCAAAATTTTTGTAAGAGTAAGACCCAAGGGTACCCAAAAACTTGTAAAATTATACAACAATCAATGAGAGCATTTCAAAAAGCTTTTAGTAGGTTTAGACTTTTGAATGTTGAGAGCTTACTTGCAAAGGATATAGATTCATTCAAAGAAAAGCAAACAATATGTACTAAAAATACTAATGCAGAAGATTATGATCATATGTTTTGTGAGATTATAGGTAGAACTCATGAAGGGCTTGATCCTTTTGTTACCAGAGTTTATACCGAACTCTTGCGATATCAGCTTTTTTCTACTTACTATACTTCACACTTGTGGAGTACAAATACTGCGGATATGGTTGATGCAAGTCGTTATGAATTTGTCCGTATGCAAGCGTTTTCAAAGAAATTATTGCCAACTATTAATACTACGTTAAAACAGCTTGCAGAGCTTCAAAATACCTATCCTCTTCACATCGGAATGCTTGCTTATCAAGAAGAACTTTTAAGGTTAAGAGATAAATATTTGAGTAAACTTGTTGCGCCTTTTTATTCAGTTTTTTATAAACTGCAGAATGTTCAAATTAAATCATAAATCAGATTTTTTCTCTTCTTTATCTTCTCTTTTTATGGGAGGAGCTGTTTTTGGTATGTGATTGAGCCCAGTGGCATGAGTGAATGAATGGGTGGAGAGGATTGAAGCCCATGAAAAAAACTATATGGAAAATAAATACCTGCAGGAAAAAAAGGTTACAATTTGACTTTTCTCTGATAATTTAAAGAAACTTCAGGAACAGGAGGATGCAATTATTGCCTCTGCTCTAGAACAAACTAAAGAGTACTTTAATACAACATATCAAAAATGTGATCTTTCAACAGCAGATGTTTCTGCTATCCTATTTGAAGCGAACCCAACTTTTAAAGCAAAGATTGAAAAAGAGCTCCCAAATTATGATAAAAGCCAGCGTGATAGGAAAGATGGAAGAACAGTAACTAAAAAGTTTGTAAGTGCATGTGATAAGCTTTCACTATGTATGATTGATCAAAAAAAACTAAAAAACAGATTTACTGCTCAAGAATGTTGAGATATCATCAATGAATTTTATCAAAAAAGCGAGACAAGTAGAAGGCAAAGTGAGGAGATTCAGATGGCAAATTTTGGAGCAAATAAATATATTAATGGAGATATAGCTGATTCTGATTATGATCTTATGTATGATATGTCTCAAGTGGGGACTATCCTTTACAAAAGCTATAAGCCACAGCCTCAAATCATTTTCTATAAGCTTCCAAGCTTCTCAGACAAAGCCTCAAACTGAGAAACTCCTGTGGACATAGAAGGATCTCAGAAAGATTGAACAGGAACAGGACAATGAACTCAGGCTTCAACTGATTGAAAAAATGAAACTGCCTCTTCACAAGCCAATAGATCAGAAAATTCTTGATCAGCAGGAAATCAACTAGCACAAAATGCTCATGCTCCTACTCCTATTACAGAGGATGAGGAGTTAAATGAATTTGTCTACAAGCGTTCTGCGCATAATACACTTGGGAATTATGATAAGGTCCTTTTTCAAAATCAGTGTATCCTACTGCCAAAAGAAGTTCAAAAAAACTGACCTCAAACCGCGAGAGGAACTTGAACTCCAGAGGAGCAACAAAGAGCTCGTCAGGAGCAACAATCCCTTCAAAAACTCTTGGAAGCATATGGAGCAAGTGGTTGACCTTCAAATGGAGCAAGTGGTTGACCTTCAAAGAAAGGCGGGGAAGGAACAGGGGATAATCAGACTGCTTCATCAACAGGATCTAATAATATCCCAGATGAGGAAGCGGAACTTGAAGAAATAACGAATACAATAAAGGAGTGTAGTACAAAATGTAACGGTCTTCCTTATGATGAAAAATATATCTGTATCATGCAGTGTGCATGTTCTGATTATATTTCTCCAGCATTGGAAAAAGATTCTAAACAGCCAGTACTCAAGGAATGAGCGTTGATAGTCAGATTTTGTTCTGTTGCTTCGAGTATGATGGTCCCAAATACTTCTGCAAAAAATATTCTCAGTATTGCAGAGCTATTTGATGAGATTGCTATGAGTGTTTCGACCCTTTATAATGAGGGAAAACTCAATGTAAAACAGCAGAAAAAAGAGCTTTTGAGTAGTAGTATTCCAAAATCAGATATTAGTAAATCAGTAGCATTCACAACTACGGTTGCAACAAAAACTCCTCCTCAACGGCCCTCAGACACAGAGAAAAAAACTGAAATAGAACTCCTAAAGTCTCATCTTCAGTGATCCATTTATGGAATTGATAGAAATAGTTTTGTCTTGCTAGATAATTATGAGGCGGAAAAGAAAAGTGCTAGTATTACAGCTCCTGAGGTAGCAAGTACACCAGTTGTTCAGTCTGCTAGTAAATTTAGGGATACTGATACCATAACCTCTGTGCTAGAAAATCAATCTCTCCTCAAAGAAAATACTGTTGCATCAATGAATCTAGCAATCTTTGAGCGAATAGAAAAAAATAATCAGCTCATGGATACTATCAAAGAGGTTGTGTCAGAGTTAAAATCAAGTACTCAACTATTGAATAGTAAAAAGCAAGCCAGTTAGACTACAGAAATAGAGTTTTGTTGGTTCCTAGATATGCTCTTAATATACTATACAACAAAAAAAGCTGACTCTCATAGAGAAAATCAGCTTTTTCTTTACTTTTTCTTTTGCCTTTTTACAAGGATTTTTGCTTGATTTCTATCAATCTTTGCTTGGCGGGCATCTTGTTCTTTTCTAAGTGACTTGAGAGAGATTCATGGCATTGGACGATCTTCTTGATTCTCTCATCTCTCACGGAATTTGATAACTAGCGGCACTCCAACAAATCCAAAATTCCTTCTCAAAGCATTTTCAATCCACTTTTTAAATGCAAAATTCGCTCTTGCTTTGTGATTTACAAAGACCATAAAGGTCGGCGCATCAACCGCGATTTGCGTCGCATACATGATTTTACAAACTTTATTTTTTGGAAAGCGGGCTGGTCTTTGGATTTGTTCTTGGTTAAGAACTTTGTTGAGTTCGTTAGTTCAGATTCTCTTTTGATTTTCACTCTGAAGAATAGATACCATCTTAAAAAGGTTTTTGAGTCCTTCTCCATGAAGAGCGGAAATCGGTACAATTGGAATATGCTTTGCAAAATCAAGATAGGTCTGAGCTCACTTAATCATTGAATCAATAGCTTCTTTTTTTACAAGATCAGATTTATTCAGACAAAAGATCATTGGTAATCCAAGTCCAGCAATCTCCTGTAAAAGTGTCATATCTCTATGCGTAATCCCCTGAGTACAGTCAATCATAAAGAGTACAACAGGTCTAACATACTCAAGCATTGCATAGGTCTTATCATAAGCAATTTTCTCAATTCCATGTGTCTTTCATTTTTTTCTGATCCCCGCAGTATCATAGACGGTATACCAATTCCCCAGAGACTTAAATTCTCCGACAACATAGTCTCTTGTTGTACCTAGCTTATCCTCAACCTTTGCAAGCTCTTTCCCAACCAGAGTATTCAAAAGCGTAGATTTTCCTGAGTTTGGTTTCCCTACAATGGCAAGTCAGATTCCTTTATGCGTTGGCTCATTTGTGCTATGTTCTTCATCTGAATGCGATTTTCTCCACTCTTTATAAAAAGTTCTGAGTTCATCTTCAAGTTCAGCGAGATTTCTTTCTTTTTTTGCACTAATTCAGATCACTTTCCCAACTCATAGATCATAATAATCCGCAATTGCTAGATCAATTTCATTGACTTTCCATTTGACATCAAGCTTATTGATAATCAGAAAAGTCTGATCCTGCATATTATTTTCTCTAATCATTTGCAAAATATGTTGATCTTTTGCGGAAACTCAGACACTGTCATCGATTACAAATAAGAGAAGGTCAGAATTTTTGATGATTTTTTCAATAAAAGGCACTTCATCACTAAAATCTCCTAGTCCTGGACTATCAAAAAAAGTCATCTTTCAGAGATTGTCAACTTCCAAAGTATGAGAAATAATATCAATGGTTGTCCCATGGATATCGGTTACAATCGCTCTAAATTGCCCAATAAGGCGGTTAAAAAGCGTAGATTTCCCAGCATTTGTTGCTCAGATGAGTCCTATTCTCATGCTATTTTTTCTGCAAATAAATCTTCTTCAGTATAGGGAAAAGTATGACTCTTTGCAAGAGAAAAACTGAAGAAATGCTAAAAAATGGAAATGTTTTGTAATATTATTGACTTTATGGTTAGAATCAGTATAGTCTTATTGAACTCAATGAGGATAATAGTCGTGTAAGACTAGATTTTAAAAGATTAAAAGACAGAAATCAGCCTTCTTCTCTTTTATATCCATTGAAAATTAACAAAAATGGTAGTAATCTTAAAAAAAATTATTTATGTATCAGTCATTTCAAACACCTTTAGCTCAGGAGGTCGCATCTAGCGCAAGTGCTGGAAACGATACTTCTGTTCATCTTTCTCCTTCGATCTGTATTAAAGGGAGAAATGTCGATGTAGACAAATTTCTAGAGTTTATCCTAGCCATTGCTCAGGATCGTCATGGTTGGATAGACTCAGGTATTTTCTTTCAGGATGTGGTAGAGTTTGCAAAGATCAATAAGATTCCGATGCTTACGAGTTCAAAAACTGAAAGAGGACATTTTATGGTGAGGCACCTGATTCAGGACATTCAGCTCTACTTTATACCTAGACTCAAGCAGCTCTATCCAGAAAAAATGCAGGAATTGCTAAAAGAGAATGAAAAAAACTCTTTAGATCGTTCTCTTGATTCAGGAATCCAGGTAAAAAAGGTACCTCTTGAATCATTCAACAAAAGGCATGTAAAAATCTTGGAACGTGTGTTAAAGGGGGAGTTCGATCTTTCATCTAAAGATGAAAAGACACTTACTAGCTTCGGCATTGATGTCGATGTATTGCGCTTCAGTGGAGAAAATTCACAGTCCTATCAGGAACAGATGATTCGTGTGAGACAAAAACTCGCATTCTTGAAACTAAAATTTCATATTTAATTACTAATTTTCACCAGGTATTCTTGGTGGGAAAGATCCTTTGGATTTTCCAGAGGATTTTTTTATTAAAAAAATACTACGAAAAGAGAAAAAATCAGATTTTTACTTTTTTATGATGAATCTTCTCTCTGCTTTTTTTATTTCCGCTTGAAGTCCCCAATAATTTCCGTATACCAAGAAACGATCTTTTACCCAAAATCTATCATTATGCCAAAACACCTTGTCATCGTGGAGTCTCCAGCAAAGTCACAGACTATCAAAAAATTTCTCGGAGCTGATTTTGAAGTCAAGGCTTCTTATGGTCATACTGTTGATCTCCCAACAAAAGGCTTGTGAATTGATGTTCAAAATGATTTCCGTCCAGAATACGTGGTTTCTCCAGACAAAAAGAGAGTGCTTTCTGAACTTAAAGCAATCTCAAAAAAGGTAGATCAAACCTGGATCGCAACCGATGAGGACCGTGAAGGAGAGGCGATCTGATGGCATATCGCAAATCAGCTTGGTCTTGATATCAAGACTACGCCAAGAATTGTTTTTCATGAAATTACAAAAAATGCAATCGAGCATGCTGTTAAAAATCCAAGGATAATTGATCTTAATCTCGTAGATGCACAGCAGGCGAGAAGAGTCTTAGATAGGTTGGTCTGATTTGAGCTTTCGCCAGTACTTTGGAAAAAGATTAAAACCTGACTTTCAGCTTGAAGAGTTCAGTCTGTTGCTGTGAAGCTCATTGTTGAAAGGGAGAGAGAAATTCAGGCTTTTGATAGTGAAAGTTTCTATAAGGTGGTTTGATCTTTCCTTACGTCAGCAAAGAAGGGACTCTCTGCGACACTCAATAAGCAGCTTAAATCAGAAGCTGAAACGCTCAAGCTCCTTGAAGCTCTCAAAGGTGCGAGTTATCAAGTAGATAGTGTAGAAGTGAAACCTTGAAAAAAGGCTCCATCAGCGCCTTTTACTACCTCAACACTTCAACAAGAAGCTAGTAGAAAGCTCTGATTTTCCGTTTCTAGAACGATGCAAGTTGCACAAAAGCTTTACGAGGCGGGACATATTACTTACATGAGAACTGATGCGGTAAACCTCTCAGAGTTTGCCATACAAGCCGCAAAAGATCAAATCATCAGCCAATATGGAGAAAAATACTCAAAACCTACACATTATGCTACAAAATCAAAAGGAGCTCAGGAAGCGCATGAATGTATTAGGCCTACTCATATGGAGAATACTATTGCTGGGGCAGATGCGAGCGAAAAAAAACTTTATCAATTGATTTGGAAGAGGACAATCGCTTCTCAGATGGCGCCTGCTGTTTTAGAAAAAACTAAGGCAAAAATTCAGATTTCTTCTACTGATAAGTATCATTTTGAGGCTACTGGAGAAGTGATCAAGTTTGATGGTTTTTTAAAGCTCTATATGGAGGGAACCGATAATGAAGATGATGAAGAAACTGCAGGAATGCTACCAGCTTTAAATCAATGAGATAGCCTCTCTGAGCAGGAAATTCTCGCGAGTCAAAAGTTTAAGCAGCATCCCCCAAGATATACGGAGGCAAGCCTTGTAAAAAAGCTTGAAGAACAGGGGATTGGTAGACCATCAACCTATGCTCCGACAATTTCTACTATTCTTAAAAGAGGATATGTACTCAAAGAGGATAGATCATGAGAAAAGAGAAAATATTTTGAATTTCTGCTCAAAAATAATGAGATCATAAAAGAAGAAAGAGAGCAGATGACTTGAGCTGAGAAGCAAAAAATGTTCCCAAGTGATATTGGAATGATTGTGACTGATTTTCTGAATCAGAATTTTTCAGATATTATGGACTATGGGTTTACAGCGAATGTTGAAACAGCGTTTGATCAGATCGCTACTGGGCATCAAAAATGGAATCAGATGATTGC
The DNA here is from genome assembly GCA_963537415.1 of uncultured bacterium. GTDB lineage: Bacteria > Patescibacteriota > Gracilibacteria > Absconditabacterales > Absconditicoccaceae > HOT-345. The sequence goes on from CAUTDF010000019.1 coordinate 20,371, forward strand.
CGAGTTTTATGGGCCATTTCATGAACAGGTGGTTGAAACTACAGGAAAGGAAAGAGTAAATACAGAAAGAGAACTCTGAATCCATCCCGTGAGCTGAAAACCTGTTATTGCAAGAATGGGAAGATATGGTCCCATGATCCAGATCGGAAAGCAAGATGATGAAGACAAAAAATTTGCATCGCTCCCAGCTGGAAAAACAATCGAAACAATTACGCTTGATGAGGCCTTGCAAGCCTTTGCACTTCCAAGATCGCTTTGAACCTACAATGGAGAAGAAGTACTTGCCTCAACTGGAAGATTTTGACCGTATGTAAAATATAAAAACCTCTATGTTTCTATCAAAAAAGATTCAGGTTTAGATCCTTTTTCTATAAGCTTAGATGAGGCAATACCAATGATTGAGGCAAAAATCGCCCTTGAAGCCAATAAAAATATTAATGTATTCGCATACGCGGGAGAAGAAATCCAAATTCTGAATTGACCATATGGTCCTTATATCAAGTATGCCAAGAAAAATTATAAAATCCCTAAAGGATGAAAAGATGCAACCGATCTGACTTTGGAGGATTGTCTAAAAATTATCGGAATCTGAGAAGAGTGATGATCAAAGGTAGCTACTAAAAAACCAGCAGCTAAAAAATCTACCGCAAAAAAAACTGCAACAAAAGTCAAGAAGTAATCTTACTCTTGATTTTCACTCATAAAAGGATAAGTCTAAGGAGA
>CAUTDF010000020.1:0-20290 GCA_963537415.1 uncultured bacterium
TAGCATATATTTATTATAGCAACACAAGTAAAATAAAAATTTAATTAACAGTCTTACACTATGGAAAATTGGATCGCTGCTTTGGTAAGCGTTATCGTGATTTCGCTTGCCTCTCTGATAGGAATTATCTTCCTCGGAATGAAAAAAAATCTCGGACAAAAGACAATGGTCTGCATGATATCATTTGCTGCGGCAACAATGCTCGCAAATGCGTGCTTTCACTTTCTGCCAGAAATCATTGAACATCATCATGATATGGATGGACATGTGATCGGACTTTGGATCTTTTTGGGGGTTGCTATTGGGTTTATAACAGAGAAAATTCTGAATTGGAATCACTGTCATCAAGCAACCTGCGCATCTCATCCTCATACTTTTGCAAAGATGAATCTTGTCGGAGATTTTGTGCATAATATGATTGATGGAATGGTGATTGGTGCGAGTTTTCTGGTAAGTATTCCAGCTGGAATCGCTACCTCTTTAGCAATCCTTCTACATGAGATTCCACAAGAGATCGGTGATTATGCCGTATTGGTACACGGAGGCTATAGCAAAAAGAAGGCTTTACTGCTCAACTTTTTGACAGCACTGAGTGCAATACTTGGTGTAGTAGCTGTACTTTTGATCGGACATTGGGCACACGATTTACAGCTCGTTCTGATCCCAATCTCATTTGGAATGTTTATGTATATTGCAGGTGCGGATCTTATTCCGCAGCTCAATAAGCATAATGACGACCGAAAATTCTCAATGCTTCAGGTGTTGATTTTCCTCACTGGAGCTGGACTCATGTATTTCCTCTCACTTGTAGGAGGACATAGTCATTAAAAAATGATGACTCTATCTTTGATTTTTCAAGGTAGAGTTTTTCTTTTCTCGCATTTTTTGCATTTTTAGAATCTTTTTTTGATATGGGAAAACCTTGGTTTCTACTCATAAATATGAAGCAATCAAGAAAAGATGGAGTCTGGCAGTAACTACCAAATCAGCATTTTTTACCTCTTGAACAAAGGCTCAAAAATCTGACTCTCGATCAATACTTTCCAGAGAAAGTCCAAGTCTGCTTTCTAACTGTTTTTTGTAATATTCATCGTTATACACAGAATTTCTCCCTTTACTTACAGAAACATATTTTAAATTATATCAATCCTGAAGTAGTTTTTTACACTCTTCTAGCAAATCATCAAAAAAGCGTTCCCCGTTTTTATTGAGGTTAATCAATGCTGTTTTTGGAGTTGTCTCGGTCTTTTTTATCCTTTCCCAAGGATAGGCTTCCCAGCTTGTATCCATAAAAAATTCCACATTTTCAAATCAGAAGTTTTTTAATGCTTGAACTGATTCCTCATCTCTCAGGTAGGCATATTTAGTATGTGACAAGAGCCATCTAAAATACGAAACATTCAGCTTTTTTAGAGGCGTTTGAACTCCTCACATGAGATAAACAGGCACTCCATCAGTCTTTTTTTTAGGTCGCAATTTTCATATCAAAGGAGCAAGTCCCAGATTCCAATATCGATAGGCATCTTTGCTTTCCTCAGTTAGGATCTCACCTCATCAGATAATAACAGCATCAGCCGAGCGATAGAGCGAGAGTTCCCTAATTGATGAGGAGAAAAAATACTTCAAACCTGATCTAATTCATTTTGGAAACTCAGAAATATAAGTAATATCCTCCATATTTTCAAACTGAGAAAAAAATCCCTTGAGCCATGTCGGATCATAGGCTGAAATCAGAATTTTTTTTCCTTGTGCCTGAAGCAATCTGATCGTTCCAAGAAGTATGAGTTCATCACCCATATTTTTATAAGATCGATTCCCCAAGATAAGGACTCTTTCTCACTGAATCTGTAAATGCTGCATCTCACTAGGAAATATAAAATTATTTTTTTAGATATCCGTTTTTAAAACTAGCAAAATCCATTGCTTTCTTTCATTCTGGCTTGAAGGAAAGCTCTTTTATCGCCTTATTAGGAGAAAAATCTGAATTGATAAGCGGAAGGTCTTTATATTGTTGATAACTTTCCTTGTCTAGAATTAGCTTTTCTATCAAAATATGCTTCCCATCAAGTTCAAAACTAATCTTCGGCCAGAGGAAATAGCCTTTATACTTGGCATATACACTTTCCAAACTTTCATTGAAAAGATCAATCAGACCATCCTCTTTGATAATTTTTTGAGAAGAAGTAACCTCACTTTCTATCTGCTTTTTGCGTGAAATATGGTCTTTTGCATAGTTCCAAAGAGTAGCACTAAGAAACTTTGGTCAGATTTTTTTCATATGTTCTATACAATCAAGACAGGTTCGTTCAAATGGTAACTCAAAACTCACTTGATCTACGATATCTCAGGTATCCATACCTGCATCCATATGCATGATGGTAATTCATGTTTTAGGTTCCTGATTGAGAAAAACGCTTTGAATTGGACTTGCTCAACGGTACTTTGGTAGGAGTGAGCCGTGAACATTGATCGGACCAAAGGGAGGAATATCAAGAAGAATCTGAGGAATTAGTTTTCCGTATGCGATAACAACAAAAAAATCTGGTTTCTTTTCTTGGAGTCGATCAAAAAAGTTTTTTCATTCTATCGACTTCTCAGGATTGATCCTGTTTGGCGTCTGGATATCCTCAATAGGAATTCCAAGTTCAAGAGCTTGAGATTTGATTATATTTGGTTGCAGTTTTAATCCTCTTCCAACTGGCTTATCAGGCTGAGTAACTACACCTACGACCTCAAATCTTGGATCTTGGATAAGTTCCTGCATAAAAGGAACTCCAATCGGAGCTGAGGAGAAAAAGACAACTTTGTAAAATTCTGGATCATAAATTTTTTGCATACTTGGGAGACAATGTAAAACTCTATCACTAACTTTTGATATTCAATTTAAGAAACCATATCTAGCTAAAGTCCTCACTCAATATTCACTACAATGAGGTTCATGAGAACATACCTTACTTTTGAAATAAAAGGAGAGAATCCCTTTATCTGGAGAGAGTGTTCGCTGATAGCCACGAATAAGGATAATAAGAAACCTGGCTAACATACGATCTATTTTCTTAATCAGCTTTTTCATTCGTATTTTTCCCAATTAAAGCCTGGAGCGCTCACAGCATCAGCCCATATCCTCAAAAGAATAAATAATTGACCATACTATCTTCAAAAACATGGAGGAAAAGTCCCATCACTAAAAGTGCAAGCAATCAGATCTGAAATGGTCTTAAATACTGTAAAAATTCTGATTTTTGATCAGTTTTTTCAACCCTTACAATGAGAGATTTTTGCATACGGAGAAAGGCATACATTACCCCTAGCCAAATCAAAAATCCAACAGTTCAGAGATCAAGCATTAGTTGAAGATAGAAATTTTCAGGCAAAAAGCTTCCAGTATGATGCACTGCAGGTCCAGAGCTTCCAAGCCCGTATCAGAGCGGCTGATGAATTACCTGCAAGACTCAGCTTAATTTCTGCTGAATATGTACGAGCGTAGATTCCCACTTAAAAATACTGAGTCCAAGTAGGAGAATCGCTACTCAAACTGCGGATCAGATCAGGATTTTTTTATGTTTTTTGATGTGAGAAAAATATACACAAACAAGCACAACTCCAGCACCGATCATCGCAGCTCTAGAAAGCGTAGCTCAAAGCGTAATCAACCAAAGGACAACTACCAAGAATCCAATCCAATCAGATTTTTTTCGTGATTTAATTTTTAAGATATTTTGGAATGAAAAATACTGCAAAATGAAAGGCAAAAAGACTACGAGAAAATATCCATAATTATTTGGTCATGAGAATAATCCCTGCCATCTGAGCGTTCCTTCATATCAAGTAAGATAATACAATGGTGGCTTTAGTCAAAAATGATAGTCATCAAGCTTTCCATATCAGATTGCCATAAACCGATCTGGAAAGAGTAATTTTGCGATCTGCCAAGCTCGTCCTAAGAGGACAACACTCACAAGCCCCCATTTTAATATATTTTGCCATTTTGCCAAAGATGAAAAGTCTGATTTCTCTGATTTTTTTTGTGTTTTTACCTTACTTGAGAGGAAATATCAGATACTACCAGCAGAGATCAAAATACATAGATACCAAAGCCCATATTTGATCCCAATGAGGATCTCGCTCAGCGTCTTGCCAAACATAAAGCGAGAAAGAAAAACTGAGAAGACAAGCAGCCCACCAAATACGATAATCATCTTCCATCGATGATGAAAGAAGTTTCTCCATGTTTTCCAGTTGAGCAGAAAAATAGCTCCAACAAGCAGCATCCATACTCCATCTCTGAAAATCGCAATCGCCTCTGGAGAGAATACTCCAGCCCCATATCCTAGCACAGTTACGAAAATATGATATAATATCTGGAAAACGAAAAATCCTCAGATAATAATTGCCATCCCAGGATAATAGTAAAATAAAGAACGCTAATTATTATGCAAAAGCTGGCTTAAATTTCAAGGAGAAATCATTGCTGAGCTTGCTTTTCTCTGAATCTATCGATAAAAAAGATAAAATGTCAATAGTTATAAAAAACAAGAAATCTGATTTTTTTTGATTTTATTTTTTTTTGAGTATACTTAGAATATGATTTATATTGTTAGGTAGCGATGAGTTTAAAAGGATTTGCAGTCCTCTATGGAGATCAAATGTCTGAACTTGGAATAACGACTGATGAACTTTTTCAACAGAAATCACTTTTTGATTTTGCAGTAAACTGAGAAATAGTAGTTGAAAAAAAAGAAAAAAAACTGATTAAAAATTCAGTTCAGGATTTTTCTTCTTTACCAAAAGAAAATTTTATACAAGAAAAATCAAACCAAATTACATCTCCTATGACACTAAAAATTGAGGTTCCAGTGACAAAAATTACAACTCCTCAAGTACAATCTCAGGTTCAAATAAAGAATCCTCAGACTACTCCCCTACAAACTCAAGCACAAAAAGCTCCTCAAATCTCTGAAAGAAAAGTTCAAGCAGTGCAAAAGCCAGCTACTCAGTTGAAGAATTCTACTACACCTTTACAAACTCCAGCAGCAAATAAGCTACTTATTAAAAAACCTGAAAATCCATCAATTATACCACAGATTTTAAAGACTCCAGTAGTTACAACTACTCCGAGACCTATTGAAGAAAAAAATCTAACACAAACTAAAGAAAAAACACTAGAAAAACCGACTACTATTAAATCGCAGCAAGCATATAGACCTACTCCAATATCACAGGCGCAGCAGACAACTCCAGCAGAGCTAAAGTCAAAACCTATAATTACTACCTTAGGATTTGCATCTGTTGAAAAAAACTTTAAATCACTCTTTACATGAAATACTAAGAATTGGCTCAAAGAGGCGAAAATCTTTTCTATCCTCTTGGTCAGTGTATTGACACTCTTTTTCTTCTTTACAAATGCACAACTAGTGATGGTGATCGCACAGGACTTGTTCAGCTCAAATGGAAGCTGAGACCATCAACTTTTGCTAGAGGAGAATACAATGCATCAAAGTGCTGAGCTCAAGCCTGAGACCGCAGAAGAACTTCAGGAGCTTGAGACACAGTTTGCAAAAATTAAGCAAAATAAGTTGGAAAGCCAGACTCTTTCAACTACAATGGAAGAATTCCTAGACAAAAAATGAGAACAACATACTATTGATTTTAACACCTTACCTCCTGGGAATAGATTGATCATTCCTGATTTGAATATCAATGCTCCATTGATTGATACTGAAGAAAATGGCGTAATTGACTTTTCTAAGGAAAACTTTGATGAGGAATTGACAAAAGGTGTTGTGAAATATCCAACTACTCCGATTCCAGGTAATAAAGGGAATACTCTCATCTTTGGACATACTTCTAGTGAATGGTGGAAGAAAAATGAGTATGGAGTCATCTTTAGAAATATTCCAAAGCTCAAAGCTGGACAAAAATTTTATGTGATTTGGAATGGGAAGAAGACAGCATACGAAATGGTTGAAAGAAAGGTTGTTCGACCTAAGGATGTTGAGAACTACTATCACGAGTTTTCTGACAGGAATGAGAGCTATCTAACTCTCATGGGATGCTACCCTATCTGAACTGCCGATAAAAGAATGATGGTTGTAGCTAAAAAGATAGAAGAATAAACAAAATAAAAAAACTGACTCAAAAGTCAGCTTTTTTTCTCCTTAATCAAACAAGTAGCTGTAATTTTCCTGATCAAGTATTTTTGAAACTAATCGAGAACTGTGATTTTCTTCAATAACTCTTCTTTGATTTTCATGTTTTGAGCATACGTTGCTCTATACTCCTTGATACCAAAATACTCAGCAAGAGCCTTTTTTTCTTTCTCAAAGTTGATTCCAAAATGTTGTGCTACAACGAGTAGCGGTTGATTTTTGAGGGCAAGAAAATCTTTTTTCTTCATTTGAGAGCTAAGATTTCGAGATATTGTCTCTCTTGGAAGTTCTGATGAAGCAATTACTTGATCAGAATTTTCAATCTTTTCAACTGAGAATTCTAATCCCTGATTTGTAGCTTCATTTTCAACATTTTTTACGCTAGGAGTTTCTGAGGGAGTAGTTTCTACATTTTTTCCATACTCCTTGATGATTTTTTCGATAGTTGCTTCTGGATTTTTGAGAGCATTAAGAAGCGTCTCTGTAAAGATTTTTGTCTCTTTCTCATTATCAAGGCTGTTAAGCTCTCTAGTGTAAGCATGAAATACTGATGAGAGAATATAGTTTACATTTTCTGGATTTTTCTTTCCCTGTTCTATAAATTGTGCGAGAACGTCAAAGAACTGTTTTTGTTCCTTACCAGTTCCGAGGTTATCAAGACTCATTTCATAAGAATCCACAAAAAACTCTTTTGCTGATTCAATAATCTCTGGAGTCTTATCAACCTCTAGAAATTTACAACTTTTCATAGTTGATGACTGAGTAAATGAAGTCTCTGTCTCATTTTCCCAATCTCCCTGTACGAGCTGATAAAACTTTTTTGTACTTGGGTCAAAAAAGTTTGGAATCTGATTTCCTTCATCATCAGCTCCTCCAACTGGAAGGAGTTTCTCTTCTCCAGATGTAGTTTTTAAAGTATAGTAAACATCAGAATTGTCTTCTGCTCCTTCAGAAACATAGAGATTTAGCTTAAGATCTCAAAGCTGGAAAGGATACACACCTCCACTGATTTCTCACTGAGCAGAAAGTTTTTCAATAAACTCATCGATTTTAGCATTTACAGAAAACATCTTGCTAAAGTCGAAATTATTCAGTTTTTGTCCTGTTGCGAACTGAATGCTTTTTGCCCAAGCATTAGGAGTATTATTTGCATACGATTTAAAACCTGAGATGAAGTCGTCTCCCTCCTGATATCCCACTGGATATCGCATATCACCTTGTTTAGTATAAGGAATCTCAAAGCTAAAAGCATCATCAGCACAACGAAATTGATAGTCAGCACTAGCTGTATTGAGAAGCGTAAGACTCATAATTCCAGCTCCTATGAGGGAAAGAAGTTTTTTATTCATCGCAAAATCCATAAAATATAAAATAGCTACCTTATAGCGTAGTGTTTTTTTTAAGAAAATCAAGCTTTTCTCTTAGAGGTTGAAAACTGAAAGCAATTCTCTATAGTAGGTAGGAAGCTTTTATTTTCTCTTGTGATCATGCTGCGTCATATCCCAGTTTTAGCGTCTGAAATCTACCAGCAAATACCTGAGGGATTTTCCTTGAGTTTTGATGGAACATTTTGACATTGAGGACATGCAGAATATTTTCTCTCACAAGAACAAGAAAAAAGAGACATTAGTCATATTCAGATCATTTGAACTGATGTTGATGAAGCAATGATACAGAAAGCTCAATCATTAACTAAAGCTTACGAAAAGAATATTCAGATTTTTCATTCCTCTTATGCAAGAATTGATGAAATCAGTAAAGAAGTCTGACTTTTTGACTTTGAGTTATTGGATCTATGAGTTAATTTAGAGCATTTTAAGGATGGAAGTCGCGGATTCTCTATCAAGACTGATGCGCTATTAGACATGAGATTTGACCAATGAAAAACAATTCAGACGGCATCTGAATGGCTTCAAAAAGTGAAACCTGAGATCTTGGAGAAAGCATTGATCCAATATGGAGATTTCTCAGAAAAAACGGCTGAATACTTAACAAAACTCTTGGTAGACCAGAGAAAAAAGTCAGCATTCTCTACTACCTTTGAACTCAAGGACTTTCTGATGAATGCACATTTTAATCAGAAAAAAGTTGCCGTAATCTTTCAAGTGATCAGAATCATGGTCAACCAGGAACTTGAACAGCTAGAATACTTTTTGGAGAGATTTCCACAGACACTGAAATCTGGCTGAAGATGTGCAATTATCACCTATCACAGTATTGAAGATAGAATGGTAAAAACGATATTCAAAAATCTCGCTGAACAAGGAGGTTTTCACCTTGTGAATAAAAAAGTCATCGTGCCTCACTACACTGAGGTGATGAGAAATAAAGCTGCTAGAAGCGCAAAGCTCAGAGTCATTGAAAAAAATTAAAAAAATCAGATCCGTATTTTACTTTTTGAAAGTATGATGCCAGAATCAGCTTTTCAAACAACGCAAAAGAGAATCAAAACATTCGCCTATCAATCACTCCAATCTTTCCATAAATCCTATAAATGATGGCTTACTACGTATAGAGATAAAAAAGATCTTTGGGATATTATCAAGGTGTGTGGAATTTTCAGTTTGATGATAATGTTTTTGATGGCGTATTTGTATTTTATCAATTTGTCCTCTACAAGGGGTTTTTTTATGAGAATGGCACAAGAAGAACTTAATACAGCAAATGCTCAGAGTGATATTATCAAACTTGAAATCGTAAAAGAAAAAAGAGAAAACTGGAATAACCTCACAGTTCCCAAAGACTTTAGTCTCAAAAAGAATGTATATATCCTAGAAATTAATGAATTAACTCCGCAATAAGCGGAGTTTTTTTATAACTACTCTTTTGTAGATAAGCGAATCAATTTAGAATGAGAACCAAGATTGCATCTTAAAGAGATTTCAGATTATTATTTATATTCATTATCTTTTTCTCTAGAGTAGAGAGCTCATTTCCTTTTCTAAAAGAGCATCTAATGGATCTGATTTTTTGTCTGCTCAAAGAAGTGGCTGATCAAAGCTTCTGATCACTCAAAGCGCATAATATGAAATTGTTCCTTGTACTCCAAGGTAAAAGAAAATCAAGGAGAAGACAAGCTGACCAGAGATTTCTAATCTTAACAAGAGCACAATATTTAAAAGCATCGCAACAAGGCTCGTCAAAAGCCAGAAAATAAGATCAGCTTTCTTGAGATATTTCTTAATACCTGGACTCGTAGTATAGAGAATCAGCAGTCCACAGAAGATATTCCGTGCAATCAATCGTGAGATCATGCTTTCTGCTCCATTCGTAGCAAGCATCAGTGAAATGTAGAGAGAAAAATTGATAATGAGAACTGTTGCGAATCTAGAAACGAGCGTAAAAATCTGATTTTTTTTGAGAAAGAAGGTATTAAAAAGGAAAAGAAGAATACCTGTCCAATACCGAAGCTGTCCAACCAGTTGCCCCTGGAAAAGAGGAACCAAATAGCTAGCTAAAAGTCAAATAAGAAGAATAACATTGAGATACTCTAGCCCATAAGTAAGATATTTTGGAGTTTCTGAAAGTCCTAGAAAAAAAGTTTTTAGCTTTAAAAATGGATCAACCTTGGTCGGAGTCAGTATTTTTTCTCCTGCAAGAAGCCTCCTGAGAGAAAGCTGTTTTTGTCTCATTGGCGTTGAAGAGGCAAACTGTGGAGCATAAGTGATTAATGCAAGGGCACCCGCATAAACAAGAAGATCTATATTGAGCATAACTAGGAGATTCTCATCAATCTTAAGAATCAGAAATAGTCCAAAAAGTAGCGTAAAATAGATAAAATTGTAATAATGTTTTTTTTCTATTTGAGTGAAATATCCAAGTCCATAATAGACAATTCAAAAACCAACTGCCCAAAGAAAAATAGTGTGTCCGACAGCCTTAAAAAATCCATCTCCTCCAATTGTAAAAAGATGATTTGCCCAAGATATCACACCTAAAAACAAAAAACCATGCATAAAAAGTGTCTTTCCATCTTCGTATGGGATGAAATACGATATTCACCACAAAAACAAAGAAAGAAGAGTTAATAATAGAAGCGTTGTGCTATTATCATATCCTAGAAAGCTTAAAATTCAGAATAGACCAAAGAATACCAAGAGTCAAAGAACATACAGTCAGTATCTTTCTGCTACGAAGTTTTGTGAGATCTCAAGTTTAAAATCATTAAATCCCTGAGAAAAGAAAAATATCAAAAAAGCCAGTGGAAGTAGTCCAAAGTACCAAAGCCCCAAAAGCGAGAAAAAAGCAATGAAAACTGCTGTCACCAGCAGAATGACTACATAGGCCACAATAGCTTATTTTTAAAAGATTAAAAGGATTTTCAGAAAGTACATAATTGCTGCGTAAACAAGAAGGATAAGAACCAGCCAACCAAGATAGGCTCGTGAAGTTTGTGGCCTAATTTTATGATTAAAAAATGAGAAAAGCAGTGCAAATACTGCAATATAAATAAAAACAACTCATACCCTCTCGAGTGAAAGAGAAAGTTTTAAAATTGGATTTAAGACAGTGAGAATAATCAATTCAACAAGTACAAAAAGACTCACAATTTCAATTCCTTTGAAGACTTGCTTAAGAAAGAGGGGCTTATTTGAAAGGACAAAGTTAAAGTCTCTAGTTAAATACTGTGTGAAAATTTTCAGATGACCAAGTGAGGCATACATTGTTTCCTCCCTTGACATTTGTGCACCAAGTACCTGCAAAAGATTCGCTTTTGCCAGTCTTGTTTGTTCTCTGATAACATCTACATTAGTGATCTTGGTCTCAGTATTAATCGCAAATATTTTATCGTTTTCTAGAAGATCCAACAGAAAATCTTGAGTTTCAACGATCAGATTCATTGCACTGTGAAGCTCTTCAATAATTTTATCATAGTTAGTAGCGAGTCTAAGTTTCCCCATCTCACCTCTTGTATCATCTAATTTTTTTCTCGTAATAGGCTGAATTTTTCAACCTCAAATTTCCATGAGCTGATCAATTTGATTGACAATATCATCAATAGCTTGATAGGCTTTTTGGAGTTTTTTATCATTGAAATTAATCTTTTCAGCAGCTTGTGCTGCCTTAACTCTTTCCTGATGCGCTTTTTTGAAAGCTATTTGTTTTTCTCTTGCCGAATTTATAAGCTCTTGAACTTGAGTTTCTGAAAGTTGATTTCCAACAACATAGTTTGCATCTGTAACTTCTAGTTCAAGCTGAAAGACATATTCCACAAATTGTTCTAGATCTTCAAAATTTCAGATAATTTTTACTAAAGTATCTCAGTATTTTACGACAATATAACTTTTCCCAAAATTTGCGACATCTCACTGATATATTTCTAGTCAGATGATAATTACCTTTTGATCTCCAAGAAATTTTTTGACTGTGGCAACATCCTCTGCCTCAATAAGCAATTCAAGAGTATAATTTTTGTCTGATATATCTTTTATTCCTGTTAGACGAAAAAACATCGGTTCAAAATACAGTTAAAAACTGGAAAGATTTTCCGTATCTTCCACTTTATATTGAAAAAATAATAAAAATCAATATATAACTGTCCGTTTGTCTTGATTTTTTGATACTTTCTCTTCAAAAAAGTAAAAAAAGAAAAAAGTCTGATTTTTTGTGTTTTTTTCTCAAAAAGATATAATTAAGAGGATTTTATCCTTAACTACAAAAACATAATGGAAACAATTTTGTGAAATTCAGTATTAGACAAATATTTTGACGAACAGACAATGTCGCTTCATCTCAAGGCTGATAGACCAGTCCTTAGAAAGAAGGGAACACCTGGAAACTGGCAACCTGTAGTGGATCCAAATGAGATCATGACCAAAGAGAATTTCAATCAGCTTGTAGATGCACTATTTAAGGAAGTTGAAACAAGAGATGACGCCTTTCTAGAGATCAATAGAGAACTCTCAAAGGTTATGCAAGTAGGTCCGTATAGAATCGTAATTGTATACGCACCGCTTTCTGATGGAATGGAGATGACAGTTGTAAAGCCTGTAAAAAAAATGAGTATGGAAGAATATCAACTTGATCCAGAATTATTTGATCTTTTAAGAAATAAGGCGAAGGGAATCTTGATTTCTGGAGCTCCTGGTAGTGGAAAATCAACCTTTGCTGGAGCACTTATTGATATCTACCATAAAGATAATCATATCATCAAAACTATTGAGTCACCAAGAGATCTAATGCTCAATGATGATATTGTACAGTATAGCTTTACCTACGGAAGCCATGATGAGGTAAGAGATATTCTCTTGCTTTCTAGACCTGACTACACCATCTATGATGAAGTGAGAAATAAGCCAGATTTTGAGCTCTATAAAGATCTGAGACTTACTGGAATTGGGCTTGTTGGAGTGATCCATGCAACAAAACCAGTAGATAGTATTCAGAGATTTATTGGAAGTATTGAAATGGGAATTATCCCACAAGTAATTGATACTGTACTTTTCATCGATAAAGGACAGGTAAGTGAAGTACTGCAACTTGAACTTACTGCTAAGGTACCAGACGGAATGATGTCGGAGGAACTTGCTAGACCAGTAATCGTCGTTTCAAGCTTCCTACAAAAGAGACCACTCTATGAGATTTATACCTTTGGTGAGCAGGTTGTAGTGATGCCAATCTCTACTGATGCAGAAGGGAATAGCAAAACACCGACAAAGACTCAAGTCGTATCTCAATATGCAAAAGAAGGAATTCAGAGAAAATTAACCCAGATTTTGCCTTGTGATTTCCTGATTGAAATCAAGGGAAGTGAACTCGAACTCTATATCCCTGAATATTATAAAGGAAAGGTCATTGGAAAATGAGGAGCTGCGATCAATGAACTGGAAAAAGAGATCTGACTTAGAATTCATGTAAAAACCTTTAATGATCTGCCTTTGCTTGATGCGAAGATTGATATTGCAGGTGGAGATAGAAAAAATGATCCGCTTATCATTTCTCTGCCTGAGGAATATAGAAATAAAACAATCTGCCTACTTGTAGATGACGGACTTATCTATGCAAAGAGCAATGATCAAGCCAATATTCTCATCAACAATAGAGAAACTTGTAATTTGATCAAGAAGAAAGGATTTGTAATCGTAAAAACACAAAACTAAAAAATAAAAAGAAAGAAAAAGTCTGATTTTTTACCTTTTTTTCTCGTGTATGAATAACTTTAGATTTACAAAAATTATCCCAGGAGTAAGTCCAACTTTAGCAAAGGAAACGGTTCTTTCAAAAATCATCAATATGGTTGATGTCTTTAGGATTACCCTCTCAAAGGGATTTGATGATAACAATAAAAAATATATTGATACCATCATGAAACTTGATAATAGTAAAACAATCCTTATTGAGACCAAGGGGATTGATCTAAGAGTGAAAAATACTAGCAGTCTGCCTATGAAAAAGTGAGATCAATGGACATTTGAATACTCTGAATATGCACAAGAAAGTGATACGAAGATCTATGTTGACTATCCACAGCTGGGAGAAATCGAGGTAGGGACTCTCATCTATGCTCAGCAAAGCTGAGTTGTATTCAAGGTTTTGAAAGCATATGAAGATATCGTTGAAACTGAAGTTATTGAAGCGAAAGGTAATGAATTGATTCACTTTGATAGAATTTGGTTTGATGGACTGGATTCAGAAGCTCACGAACTAAGCGAAAGAGACAAGAAAGATATTCTATGGGGACTAGAATATGGAGCTCATGTTTTGGCACTAGCTTGTGCAAACTCAGCTGAGCATGTCCAAAACACCAGAGAATTCCTAGAATCTAGCAATGCAAGAAATATGAAAATCTTTGCGAAGATTGAAACCAGTCAAGGACTAAAGAATCTTGAAGAAATTACAAAAGCTGCTGATGGAATTGTTTTGGTTCCAGATGAAGGTGCTGATCTTGCTGATGAAAAGAAGCTTTTAGATGCACTTCATAGAGTAAAAAAGCTTGGTAAGCCGGTACTCATCGCATATGCAAAGACTACTTATGGAGCTGGGTATCCTGAGCTTGTAGAAAAACAGCTGGGAGCTCTTTGTAATGAAGGAGTAGATGGTGTGATGATGGAGACTTTTGTAGTTGAGGATGAGGTATTCCCTGCAATTGAACAGCTTTGAGATCTCCTTTCTAAATACGAAGAGAATTTCTCATCTAGACCTGTTGAGAGATTTGAAGAAGAGGGAGACTTTGAGGTTAGGGACTACATTATCTATAATTCATATAGAAGTACAGAGGAACTTAATATCAGAGCCATCATCTGCTTTACGGGAAATGGATATACCGCGTCTAGACTTTCTTCTCTCGTTCCTAAGGTACCGATCATTACTTTTACCCAGTCTACAGATACCTATAGATATTTGAGC
The DNA here is from genome assembly GCA_963537415.1 of uncultured bacterium. GTDB lineage: Bacteria > Patescibacteriota > Gracilibacteria > Absconditabacterales > Absconditicoccaceae > HOT-345. The sequence continues at coordinate 14,496 of CAUTDF010000020.1, forward strand.
TTGGTTTGGGGGGTAAAGGGATATAAAATCTCTCAATCGTTTAATTACGAGAATCTGAAAAGAATCTGAAAAGAAATGATCAGAATTATTTTTAAGTGAAATATCTCACTTGATGATAAAATTCTAATCCTTCAGGCAAATGAAACAATTGGAGGAGATAAATCTGACATGATCAATGGAACAGAAATCTATAACTTCAAAAATATTTAATAAAAAACTGACGTTCAAGTCAGTTTTTTCTTTATCTAGATTTTTTAGCATGGTATTAATACATTCCCATACCTCACATATCAGGATGATGATGTGCTGGAGCTTGCTCTTTAGCTGGGATCTCAGTAATTACTGTCTCAGTTGTAAGGAACATTGCAGCAGTTGAAACCGCGTTTTCTAAAGCTACTCTGAGCACCTTTGCTGGATCAATAATCCCCGCATGAAAGAGATCCTTGAATGTTCATTCTTTGGCATCAAAACCGTAGTTAATTTCGTCAGATTCTTTTACCTTTTCTACTACTCGATCCCCCTTAAATCCTGCATTATCAGCGATTTGTTTTACTGGATATTGAATGGCATTTTTTACGATTTCAATAGCAACCTGCTCATCTGCATCATCAAACTTCACGGTATCAAGCATTTTAGAAAGCTGAAGAAGTACGCTACCACCTCCAGCAACGATTCCTTCTTCAATCGCAGCTCTAGTTGCATTGAGGGCATCTTCGATTTTATATTTCTTATTTTTCATCTCCATCTCAGTTGCAGCTCAAACCTGGATCACTGCTACTCCACCAACGAGTTTCGCTAATCTCTCAGCGAGCTTTTCTCTATCATAATCTGAAGTCGTATGAGCAAGCTGAGCCTTGATCTGGTCTGCCCTTGCATTGATTTCATCAGGATTTCATTTCCCATCTACAATTACCGTTGTGTCTTTAGTTGAAATAACTTTATCAGCTTTTCCAAGCATATCAACTGTAGTATCTTCGAGTTTTAGACCAAGTTCCTCAGTAATTAGTGTCGCTCAGGTAACAACTGCGATATCTCTAAGCATTTCCTTTTTCCTATCTCAGAATCCTGGAGCCTTAATAGTGAGAATATTGAGCATACCTCTGATCTTATTAAGCACAAGAGATGCTAACGCTTCCCCATCTACATCATCAGCAATGATCACGATATCTTTTTTCCCACTCGCAGCAATAGCTTCTAGAGTTGTTAAGATTTCCTTGATAGAAGAGATCTTTTTGTCAGTAACGAGAATATATGGCTTTTCGATAACCGCCTCCATTCTCTGAGGGTCTGTTACAAGGTAAGGACTAGAATATCCTTGATCAAATTGCATACCTGTTTTAATTTCTTTGGTTAGACCGATAGATTTTCATTCTTCTACAGTGATTGTTCAGTCTTTTCCGATTTCTTCAAAGATATCTGCAATCAGATTTCCAACTTCTTCATCTTGTGCTGAAATAGTTGCTACTTGCTTAATTTTCTCCTTGCTATCTCAGATCTGCTGTGCATTTTGAGCAATATGATGTGTCAAAAGCTCAACAGTTTTGTGAAGCCCCTTTCCAAGAGAGAAAGGATTTACTCCAGATCTAATATATCTCAGTCCCTCCTTTGCCATAGCATGAGAAAGTACAACAGTTGAAGTAGTTCCGTCTCCTGCTTCTTTATTAGTTTTTTCAGCAGCTTCTTTTAGCATAGATGCCCCAATATTTTCAATTTTTTCCTCAAGTTCGATTTCCTTTGCGACAGTTACTCCATCATTAGTAACGATAGGTCCTCCGTAAGCTCTCTCTAGAATTACATTTCTACCCTTTGGTCCCATAGTAACTTTAACTGCGTTTGCGACTGCTTCAATTCCAGCGAAAAGTCCTTTTCTTGCATCATCTGCATAGTGTAATGTTTTTGCCATAGTTTTGATTATAAAAAGTAAATAAAGTCTGGTTTTAAATTCTTTTGTATTGTTCCTCTAGTGGAATACGGAAACGAGGAGCATGTATACCTCATTCTTCACGAATTCCGCATGTTATAACTATAGAAACCTTCGCTCATCTGGGAAGATTCAATAGTTTTTTAATTTTCCAAGCATCAAATCCCTCAAGAGGACAAGTATCATATTTTTCCTCTGCCATTGCAAGCATAAAAGTCTGAGCAACCAGAGCACAACTTTTGTGTACTACAGTATTCATATCAGACTCTGAAACATCGCGAACGGTTGGTCTAAATATTCCCATAATCCGAGAAAACATAACTCTTAAGCATCCTCGGACTCAAAAAAACTTGGAATATAGGAGTGGGACTAATTTATTATAATATTGATCAACTTTTTGAATTCTTGATTCGATTTTCTCCTTTGGAGCATTTTTTCTAATATCTGCTACGTTGTTATCAAAGACTTGTTTTGCTCTTTTTTTGTAAAGATCTTGGCGAGTAACGAAGATAACGATTTCCTGCGCTGTAGTTGCTGATCACTGATCTAAACAAGCATGTCCAATTTCTTTAAGAACTTTGGGATCTGTAATATGATAAGCTTCCCAGAGCTGAAGATTTGAACTTGTTGGTGCGAGCTGAGCAAGCTCAATACATTTTTTTACTTTTTCTGTATCGATCAGGTTTGTTTTTGAATATCTACGTACTGCACGGCGATAATTTAGTAGACTATCTAGTGTCATATTTATTTTAGACTATGTAGTAAAAGAATCTTTTCAGATTTTTATACTTTTTAGGGGTGATTATTTAGTCATGATTTCCGCAAGTTTCTTTAGAGCATCTTCTGCTGAGCGAAACTCCTCAGATGAAAGCTTATTTTCTGATGGTCTGATGGTTTCCTTTGGATACTGAGTAGAATAGAGAAAATTAATCAGATTTTCATAGGTTATAGGTTCATTTTTCTTGTATGAAAGCGGTCCAACATAATATCAAAGCTGACTTGCTCTATCATAATATCACTGAGCCCAATGTCTACCTCAGAGAATACTCTCATCTTGAGTGCCGTCTAAGACTCTCATAATCAATGCAACTGCCTGTCCATTGGTAAGTTTCCAGAGCGGATAGAGACTCCCCTTTTCCCCATCGAGAATATGATACGAGCAAAGTTTTTCCACTGCTGACTGGTACTGGATATCTGCATTGTTTACATCTCTAGCCGTGCAACCGCGAGCTTGATAGTCTTTCTTAGCGATTTTTTCGATAAATCGGAGCAAGGTAGGAGCAAATTGCTGCCTCTCAAGCTTTGATTCGCCATAAATACCAGATTTGAGGTCAATACCTCAGTTATCATAAGCCCACTTGAATGTGTCAGTACTCGTCACTGCAGCTGAAGTCGCATTCACAATCATAAAAAGACCAAGAATTCAGGTTGTGATCAGTTTTTTCATCTTTTTTTGCTCTAAAAAAGTAAATTATCCCTGCTTTGCCATAATATAACTTTGCTTCATAACAAGATACTTTTCAGTTTTCCCATCCTCCCCAAGCTCAAGCTCATCGAGTGCATACTTTGCAAAATAGACAATATCACCAACCTGTACATCAATAGGAGCCCTTGTTCCATTTTCTAGGATCTTCCCTGCCCCAACTGCGATCACCTCTCATTTACTCGGTTTTTCTTTACTTTCTGGGAGAATAATTCCAGACTTTGTAGTAGTTTCCTGAGCTAGAGGTTTTACTACGATATGATCTTCTAAAGGAATAAGCTTTGTCATTTGATTTTACATAGTAAGATAAAATATTTTTTTGATTTATTGTCACCTATACAACATAAGTGCTATATACTTATATAATTTTATTTGATAAAATCAAGAGAAAGAAAAAGTCTGATTTTTGTTTTCTGTAAAAATAGTGGCGAAAAAATTGACAAATTAGAATTTTATCAGTATACTTGATATGAAGTATATTTTATATTCTTAGTTAGGAGAAGATGGTTAATACGATAAACAACTCTAATTCCACCATGGATACTACTCTAGAACAAAGATGGGATAGTATGACAAAAGCTTGACTCTATCAAGAGCTTGCCGATTATTACAATCAGAACACCACTGATTCACTTCAAAAAGCCGCTAAGCTTCAATCTTTTATACTAAAAAAAGATTTAGAGTCATCCGCAACAACACCAACTATCTATCAAAAAATCGAAGAGAAAATCAAGAAGGACCTTGCAGATATGGAAAATGAGCATAAGAAAAAACTTGATGAAGCAAACAAACAGGGTAAATCCAAAAAAGATCTTGCAAAGCTTGGAGAAGATTATCAGAAAGAAAGATTTGAACTCATGGAAAATTATTTTAAAAGTGATATCCAAAGTGAGTTATGAAAAAATCAAGCTTCTTTAGAATCACTTAGGACAGAAAAAGATATAGAAATCAATAGGCTGAAAGATCAGTTGACAGGTATCTTAACAGAATGAGGTCCTAGCCTGAAAGAATACTTTTCAATCAATAGAAGGAGACTCCTTACTATTAATGCTAATATTCAAAAAATGAAAGCAGACACTGAAAACTATCCCAAAAATGTACTTGTGTACCTCATGTCTTTGATGTGAACAAGAGTATTTTGAATGAGAAAGAGTATTAAAAAATTTTGGATAAAGAGAACATGGAACTCAAGAGCGGAAAATCTCAATGATCAGTTTGCACTCTTTGATGAATGGACTCAAGATGAAGCTGGAGATAGCCAGTGGGAAATTGCACTCAAGCAGATTTTGAGAACTGAGCTTGCAGATGCAAAGAAAGCCTATGTAAATAAGGTAAGCGATTGAGCCGGAGTTTAATAACAAAAAAAATCTGATTTTTATGTCTATATTAGTTGAAGGAAATGATTACGAGACTAGATGATGCGAAAAACTATGCGATTGAACATGTCAAAAAATTTGCAGAAGAAGGGCTTTTCCCAGATGAGGAATTGATTATTGAGACGGGCGTTGAGGAGAAGTTTTTTGAAAAGATTGAGGGACTCGTTTCTGAGGAGGAATTTGCACAAGCTCAAGCAAAAAATTCTGAGGAATTAGAAAGTTATCTCTTTCATCGTATTCCAAACTATGTAACGCTTTTACAAGAAGCAACCGCTGAATTTTTAGCAGAATATTTAAGTTAAGTTCAGATTTTTAAACTTTTTTTGACTACAATCATGAATAGCAGGAATAATACCCCTAAAAGTATTAATGAGCTGGTAAAAACAGCAACAAATAAGCTAGATACTACAACTGAAAAAGTAAAAAATAACCTTCTTCAGATTATCTCTAATGAGCTAAAACATGCATCAAAGAGGGAAAGGGAACTTATGGAGTGAGAAATGATGCTTTATATTTGAGCCCTTTTTGAGGGAATGTTATCGGATGAAAGTAGCAAAACAGAAAAAGCTGAATATGAAAAGCAATATAGACTTTATGCGCATCTAGCCAAAGAACTCAATTTTGAGAGAGCTTTGAATCAATTTAAAATTCATGAAAATCTCAGAAAAGAAGAGGAAAATAAAAAAAGAAAGCAACTGGAAGAACAAACAGAAAAAACAACCAATAAAAAAACTCATCAAGTCACAGGAAATGAAAATAATACAGGGAATAATAAAGCTATTCAGGAAGGAAACTGAATTCAAGTGAATGGGAATGGGAATGTAGTTATCCTATGAGGACATTATAGAGAGTGAGTTGGAATCCTCCCTAATATTCCTGAATTATCAATTGAGAAGCCAGTTGAAGAGAAACCGGCTGAACAGAAGCCTGCTGAAGAAAAGCCTGCTGAACAGAAGCCTATTGAAGAGAAACCGGCTGAACAGAAGCCTGCTGAAGAAAAGCCTGCTGAACAGAA
>CAUTDF010000021.1:0-19209 GCA_963537415.1 uncultured bacterium
TTAGAATGGTGGTCTATCCCCACCTTCCGGTAGGGATGCCTTGTTACGACTTAACCCCAGTCACTGATTCCCTCCTTAACCCATATAATGAGTCTTCAAAGAGCCTCAGCTCCCATGGTTTGACGGGCGGTGAGTGCAAGGAACAGGGACGTATTCACGGCAGCATGGCTGATCTGCCATTACTAGCAATTCCAACTTCATGTAGTCGAGTTCCAGACTACAATCCGAACTAGGGGTAGTTTTAAAGATTTGCTCCACCTCGCGGTATCGCTTCTCGCTGTACCTACCCATTGTATTATCTATGAGGCCCTAGGTGTAAGGGGCATGAGGATCTGACGTCATCCTCTCCTTCCTCTCGGTTACCCGAGCAGTCTGTTTAGACATACTAACTAAACACGAGGGTTGCGCTCGTTTCCAGACTTAACTAGACACCTTGCGGCACGAGCTGACGACGACCATGCACCACCTGTGTAAAGCTCCGTATTGCTACGGATATGCGACTTTCACCGCAGACACAATACATGTCAATCCTAGGTAAGATTCTTGGCTTATTATCCAATTAATCTAGATAATCCACTGCTTGTGTGTTCCCCCGCCTATCCCTTTGAGTTTCATTCTTGCGAATATACTACCCAGGCGGCTTGCTTAACTCGTTAGATTACGACACTCCTACCAATAAATTGATAAAAACATCTAGCAAGCATAATTTACGGTTTGGACTACCAGGGTATCTAATCCTGTTTGCTCCCCAAACTGTCGTCCCTCATCGTCAAGTATTCTATAGTTAGCTGCTTTCGCTTTCGGCGTTCCTTCCGATATCAACGCATTTCACCGCTCCACCGGAAATTCCACTAACCCCTAGATACTTCCAGAATTGCAGTATCCATTCCCTTTCTACGATTGAGTCGTAGGATTTGAAAACAGACTTACAATTCAGACTACGGACACTTTACGCCCAGTAAATCCGGATAACGCTTGAGACCTACGTATTACCGCGGCTGCTGGCACGTAGTTAGCCGTCTCTTATTCTTGACATACCGTCATTCGTCTTCTGCCAAAAAAGAAGTTTACACACCGTAATGCTTCATCCTTCACGCGAAATTGCTGCATCAGACTTTCGTCCATTGTGCAAGATTCCCCACTGCTGCCTCCCGTAGGAGTATGGGCCGTATCTCAGTCCCATCGCGACCGGACATCATCTCAGACCGGTTACCCGTCATAGGCTTGGTAGGCCATTACCCCACCAACTACCTGATAGGACGCACCCCCCTCCCGAAGCGATAAATCTTTCCTCACATTGGAATTTCACCATCGTGAGCATATTGGGAATTAGCTACATCTCTGCAGTTATACCCATCTTCGGGGCAGGTTAAGCACGCGTTACTCGCTCGTTTGCCACTAATCTTACTCCGTATTACTACGAGGCAAGATCCGTTCGACTTGCATGTGTTAGGCATTTCGCTAGCGTTCATCCTGAGCCAGGGTCAAACTCTTCAAAAAGTTTCACACTTTATCTCTTTTTAGTACTATTAAAGATCACTTGTGTAATAGAGATCCATCTCTATTAATGGTAGCACTAACCTACTTTCCCAGCCCTGATAGAACCAGTATCATCGACCAGTATATGCTTAACTTCTGTATTCGGAATGGGAACAGGTGTTTCCATATACCGCATCAGCACCACCGTTATTAGAAATGACGAGTCAGACTATAGCGATCTACTTTGTAAATGCAATAGAATTCTGACTTTTTTCTCTTTGTATCCTTACAATACCATAATATATTACCTATTTCTTAGAAAAAAGATAAACCCGCTCGACCAATTAGTACATCTCTGCTTAACCCCTTACAGGGCTTACACATAATGCCTATCAACCTAGTAGTCTACTAGAGGTCTTAACTTCATAAAGAAGAGGGATATCTAATCTTGAGACAAGTTTCCCACTTAGATGCTTTCAGCGGTTACCTTTTCCGAGCTTAACTATCCAGCCGTGCTCCTAGGTGGAACAACTGGTACTATCAGAGGCTCGTCCAACCCGGTCCTCTCGTACTAGGGTCAGCATCTCTCAAATATCCTACGGTCACAGTAGATAGGGACCGAACTGTCTCACGACGTTCTGAACCCAACTCGCGTCCCGCTTTAATGGGTGAACAACCCAACCCTTGGGACCTTCTACAGCCCCAGGATGCGACGAGTCGACATCGAGGTGCCAAACGGAATCGTCGCTGTGAACGCTTAGATTCCATTAGCCTGTTATCCCCGGAGTAACTTTTATCCGTTGAGCGGATCCCCTTCCACTCGGAAGATCCGGATCACTTTCGCCTACTTTCGTATCTGTTCGACCTGTCAGTCTCACAGTCAAGCTTGCTTATGCGAATACACATTCACCACGGTTTCCATCCGTAGTAAGCAAACCTTTGCACGCCTCCGCTACTTTTTAGGAGGCACCCGCCCCAGGTAAACTGTCCAACTGAAACTGTCTCCCAACCTAGGGATTAGAATTGCTACATATTTTGGGTGGTATCTCACTATTGGCTCCGCCCCAACCGAAGTCGAAACATCAAAGCCTCCCACCTATACTGAGCAAAACATGCTACAATCCAATATCAATCTACAGTAAAGCTTCACAGGGTCTTTCCGTCTAACTGTGACTACCCGGCATTTTTACCGGGAATGTAATTTCACCGAGTCTAAGGGTAAGACAGCATGGGGATGATTATGCCATTCATGCGCGTCAGAACTTACCTGACAAGGAATTTCGCTACCTTAGGACCGTCATAGTTACGGCCGTCATTCACCAGTGCTTAACCCTCGAGCTTGCACAAGAGAGCATAACATTCTGGCATTGGACAGGCATCACCCGCTATACATCCTCTTACGAGTTAGCAGCGAGCTGTGTTTTTGATAAACAGTTCCCCCCATCTCTTTCGCTGCGATCCCGATTGCTCGGGACAGGACTTATTTCGAAAGTACGTCCGCTAATTTGCCAAGTTCCTTACCCATTAGTTATCTCGATTATCTTAGTATTCTCTACCACCCCACAAGTGTCTGATCTGGGTACGGGTTACATATAGATTAAGTTTAGAGGTTTTTCTCGGCACCAAAACGATGAGAATTTCCAATTCCAAGGAATTGAATCCCGATCAAACTCAGTATCAATAGCTGTGGATTTTCCTGCAACTACCTTTATAGCTAATGCTATAAAAACCTTGTTCTTTCGACTTAAATCCTTAATAAGCTCTCACAAATCTCAATGCGTCACCCCATCACTCTATATATAAGTACTGGAATATTAACCAGTTATCCATCGACTCTCCATTTCTGGATAAGCCTTAGGTCCCGACTAACCCTACGACGATGAACGTTGCGTAGGAATCCTTAGGGTTTCGATATATTGAATTTTCATCAATAAGCGTTACTCATGTCAGCATTTTTACTTCTTACTAGTCGACCACACCTCACGATGTAGCTTCATCCTGTAAGAACACTCTCCTACCACACAGTGTATTACTACACTGGTCTTCGATTTCGGTATAATGCTTAGCCCCGTTACATCTTCAGCGCATCTTCACTAGTCCAGTGAGCTGTTACGCTTTCTTTAAAGGATTGCTGCTTCTAGGCAAACCTCCTGGATGTATAAGTAAAGACACCTCTTTTTCCACTTAGCATTACTTTAGGGACCTTAATCAGAAGTCTGGACTGTTATCCTTTTGACTACGAAACTTGCTCCCGCAGTCCCACTCTGTATTATTCCTTGAAGCATTCGAAGTTTAGTAAGGTTTGGTAAGATCTCTCGACCCCCCTAGCCTTTCCAGAGCTCTACCTCTTCAAGACCTTAAAATACAGGCTGCACCTAAATGCATTTCGGAGAGAACCAGCTATCACGGTATTCGATGAGCTTTTCACTCCTAAACACAGGTCATCGGAAGGTTTTGCAGCACCAACCCGTTCGGTCCTCCAGCATAGTTTCCTATGCCTTCAACCTGCCCATGTCTAGCTCATACCGCTTCGGGTCTATTAATAATAACTATCGCCCTATTCAGACTCGCTTTCGCTACGGCTCCAGCTATAACTGCCTTAACCTTGCTACTACTAATAACTCGCTGACCCATTCGTCAATAGGTACGTGGTCACCCGTAGGCTCCCACTCAATTGTAAGCAATAAATTTCAGGTTCTATTTCACTCCCCTACCTGGGGTTCTTTTCACCGTTCCCTCACGGTACTCTGCGCTATCGGTGTAAAAAAGTATTTAGCCTTACCCAGTGGTCTGGGCAGATTCATGCCAGATTTCTCGTGTCCGACATTACTCAGGTATTGTTTAATGTGGTGCCATATTTTTAGATACGGGACTTTAACCCTCTATGGTATATCATCCAAATATTTCTCCTAATATAACATCTCTCCATTTGAAGATTTCTAGCTCTTCACAAACAACCCTACAACCCTCTCATTAGCAACGCCTAGAAGCTTACACTAATGGAGTTTGGGCTCTTCCCTGTTCGCTCGTCACTACTAAGGGAATCTCATTACGATTTCTTTTCCTTCGGTTACTGAGATATTTCACTTCACCGAGTATTGTCAACTTTGTATTCTCCTATAGAGAATAGGTTACCCCATTCGGAAATTCTTGACTCCAAGCGATTGTTGGCATCTCATCAAGACTTATCGCAGCCAGCTACGTCCTTCTTCCTCTTTTTTACCCAAGGCATCCGTTTATTGCTTTTAAATAGATTTATCTACTAAGAAATAGTGTAATATATTATGCTATTGTTAAGGATCACATCACAATCACTCACGCTGTATCACTTCAAATCTTTTGCTTCTTGATTGCGTGTATCATAATACAAATCTCCCCCCTAAATGCAAGAGTTTTTTTCATTTTTTTTAAGTAAGGTTAAAATTGGCATTTTTCTCCTTTTTGGGTCATATCAAAAAATTAATTCTCAGAAAAATCAAAAAAATGAGAGAAAAATCAGATTTTTTGTCTTTTTTGTTTTTTTAGACTTTTACCACAATAACTACCTACATTTTCTCATGATTTAATACGTTTTATTATTATAAGGTAAAATACTATCTTTTTTTGAAAGATGAAAGAATTTGCTTTTTTTTGTAGTATTCCTATAATAAGAGACCAAGAATACAGAACAGAAAAAATTTTAAGATTTTTGTAAGTAAATGGAGAGAATTTTATTGGAGATACTATGATTTTATCTATTTTCTATTACTATTATCACCTTTTGTATACGAGGGCTCGATAAATATAAGGCTAAAAAAGGAAAATGGAGAATCAGCGAAAAAACACTTCTTATACTAAGTCTCATATGAGGATGGATAGGAGCAATCGGGGCAATTGGTTTTTTTAGACATAAAACAATAAAATCAGCTTTTTTGTGGAAATTTTACCTTATTGGATTTGTTTGGATTATCTGAATACTAGCACTTATTTATTTTGTAAGTTGATAAGAGAGGATGCAACTTGTTATTACTTGTAACGGAGATCATATCAATACCCACTATGCTACCCTAGGGAAATGTAATGATAGACTCTCTGAAAAATGAATCTTAGAGTCACTTAGATTAGCGAAAGCCCTAAAAGAAGAGGAGTTTGACTTTATTTTTTGCAGCGACTTTTGATATAGAAGAACAACTGCAGATCTTATTGTACAAGAATTGGTACACCAGAATTTTCAGATTATCGTAGATCCAAATCTCAGAGAAAAAGATGCTGATATTTGCAATAATCTGACCAAGGAAAACCTTCTCAAACAAGAAAAAACCATTGAATCCAACAATACTGAAATCCTCAATCGTCTTTTTATTAAGCAGGATAGTATTGGAGGACTTCAAAATACAAGTGAAAGTCAAAATCAGGTTTTATCTCGTGTTCAAGCTTTTCTCCACGACCTCACTCATCAGTACCCATCTACCGCAAAAGTATTAGTAGTGGGTAGCCCAATCGTAAATTCATATCTGATTACACTCTTATTGTGAAAAGAAGATTCAATGTGTGCAGTGACAACTCCGTGTTCAATTAGCAGATTTCAACGTCTCAATGAAAGATGGATTCAAGAGTCTTTTGATGAAAGACAGCATTTATATGGTCCTAATAGTTTTTAGCTAATGCATTTTGTATTTAAGGAACAGATTGAAGATTTTATTGTTGAGGAGGCTTTAGAAGAAGTTCCGTGTGGACATGGCGAGAGCTACTATATTTTCTTTGAAAAGAGAGGAATCAATACTATGGAAGTCGTTGAACACCTCATACAGAACCTTCCACTTAAAAGAGAAGATATCGGTATTGCAGGTCTCAAAGATAAAGCTGGGATAACTAGGCAGTGGCTTAGTATCTACAAAAAGAAAATCAAGCAATGCTGAGGCATTGATCAGATTTCTCATTGTCTCAAACAAAAAGTAAGACTTCTCAGCTCAAGCTGGCACACAGAGCCTCTTGCTATTGGAAAGAATAAGGGGAACCTTTTTGAAATCAGGCTGAGAAAGAGGAGTGCATTAGATAATGAACAAATACAAGCCCTCGAAGAAAAGATCGAAGAGGTAAAAAAATCTGGATTTCCCAATACTTTTTGAGTGCAAAGATTTTGAAAAGGAAACAAGAACTATAAAAAAGTTACAGCACTCTTTATTGAAGGAGTGAGAGGTGAACTGAGTTATGAGGTAAGATTTAAACTCCAAGCATTTGGAAGCTTATGGTTTAATGAATTCTTACTCCAAAGATTTAATAATGAGGAAAAGATTTTAGACTGAGATATTATGGTGAATCAGTACAATGCCTTTGGCACAAAAGTTGCTGTATACCAAGCTGGGAAACTTCATCATTTCGACTATTGGAAATGCAAGCAAGAACAAGAAAAATCAGATTTTTTTGAACCTGATCATTTCAGTTTTGTGAGTGACTATGAAGAGGGGAAATGGTTTTCTACAGGATGTGTCCTAGGAGATAACCAACTCTTAGCACCAAGCGGAAGTGAGGCAAGAAAGCGGGATGAAGAACTGATCAAACAGAGCAAATTTCTCCCTCATGGGGTAGAGGTCTCTAGATTTTATAAGCTCTATGGCTTTAGAAGACCACTTCGAGTAATTCCTCGGTCATTAGAGTGGAAATGGGATAGCTGAGATCTCTTACTCAAGTTTGGACTACCAACGGGAGCATATGCTAGTAGTTTACTTGGTTATCTCCTCGCTGAGATCGACCCAATGGGCTGTATAAGTAATAGTCTAATCATTCCGAGGATAAAAAAAGTTGAAAACTAAATACTCTATAATAAAAAAGAATCTGAAATCAGATTTCTTTTTCGATTTTTTAGAGCTTAAGATAAACTAATAGATAGAAAAAACTGACTCTCAAGAATGAAAGTCAGCTTTTTAGTTATTTATTCTGGTTAGGAGTAATTACCTAACAAGAACATATCTCAAATCTTCTTCACCCTTCACATTACAAGATTTAGTCTTAGGATCTGGAGAAGTAGAAGTTGCCTTGCTTGAATCTTTTGTAATAGTTTCGCATAGATCCTCGAAATTTTTTGATGTTGTTGAGCTAGAAACCGACTCAAGCATCTTACTCGTAGCATTTGCGATATTTAAGCTTTCTGCTCTCGCAGCAAGAAGGTATGATCCTGCATCCTTACCATCCTTTGATTTAATCAATCTATAAGTGAATTGCCCCTGAGCTCCATTTGTTTTATTGTCGCTTCCAACTTTAACAGCAGCTGTGGTTTTTAGTGGGTCTGATGGAAGCTCTCTGAGATATCCCCTTTCTACGAAGACAGTTAGTTTTGAAGTATCTCCATTTACTGGTTGAGCTGGGTATTCTCCCTTAGCGGCCATATAGATTTCTATAGCACTCGCCAAATCAGCAAGATACTTTTGTCTAGCAGTATCTCTCGTAGCTGCTTGTGCACCAGTAAGAGTAGCAACTTCTTCAAGACCGATGATTTCTTCCTCATCTCCTGAGAAATCAGTATCACTACTCTCTAAACCTGGAACTAATCCTCCAAGAATACTTGCAGCATCAATAGTTTCGGTTGGAGCAGTAAATGTATGAGCATCGATTAGATTTACTTTATATTCTCCCTGAACCTTCGCAGTCACATCTTGATAAGTAACAGAGAAGTCTGGCTTAATAGAGAATCCCTTCTCAGAAAGAGCAAGAGCTAAAGATCCTTCAATTTTTACTACTTTTGAGTTTGCTGCTGCATCAGAAATAAGTACTGTAAAGTCGTATTTTGTCTTATTAACTTCTTTTACAGTGTAATCTATTAGAATAGTTTCAGATTTACTTTGCTCATTAGCTGGAGTAATTGCAATCTTTCCTTTTGAGGCATCAGCAGTAACTGATTGTTGAATATTGATTTTTCCACCATCAAAGGTAATATCAGTGTTTTTTGCAACCCATTTTACATTATCTGCTGCATAGATCACAAAATATGCATCAGTATTTTCAATTTTTAGATTTCCAAGAGTTTTTTCAATCTGAGCATTTAATTCTTGTTCATGAAGCTTGAATTCCTCAGCCTGTTCTCCTGTTAGAGCAGAAGTAGCATTCTTAATACTGAATTCCATCACTTTTTTGATCTGTTGTTTTAGAACATCCTGATCAAGATCAACTTTCCAAGCTGGTTGTCCTTCGTAGGTTGTTGAAGTCGGATTTTTATAAAGATCATTTGTTATAAACTCCTTTGGATCAAATTTTTGAGCACCAGATTTTCGAGAAGTTTCTAGGAGTGTAGCAAATTCTTGATTATCAAGTTTAATCCACTTTCCTTTGAATCCTTCAACCATTCCTTTCAAGAAAGCGATCTCCTGTTGATTCTTTCCATCTGCAGTTATATCTAGATTTGAGAGCTTAAGATAAAGTTTCGCATCTTGAATCAAAACATTTAATCCAAGCTTGGCAGCGATCTTTCCTGCAATACCCGCAGACTCATCAGAAATATTTGCATCTGCATTAAGTTCCAAAGACGCCTCAGCTTCTTTTGTCTTTGGGTTTGTAAAAGATTCGCTATCTACTACGATCTTTCCCTCACCTTGCTTAGCAACATTTAGACTAATAGTCCCCTTTGTAGAAGTCTGAGAAAGCTCATCAGAAGTCATCAAAGAAACAAGATTAGAAATAGACTCATTTTGCTTATTGTAGACTGCTAACGTCTCCTCAAAGCTAAGCTCTGGAGCTTTATTTCCGCAGGCAGCAGCCACGAGCGTTAAGAGACCAGCTCCAGCAAGATACAATCATTGTTTAATTTTCATCTTATTTAATCATAAGAATTAAAAGGATCTATTCAGATTTTCTAAATAGTGTTGCAAAGAACTATAGGTATTTGGAAGTATTTGTAAAGACTTTTTTTCTTTAAGGGGGAATAGGGAGAAAGAAATCTGAATTTTTTCATTTGAAGATAAGCGATTTTTTATCTCCAATGATCAATTTTTTTGCTCTTTTTTCTCAGAAAGATCAAGTGTATAATCAAATTGATTAAGCTTTCCTGTTATTCTCACCAAGTGCGGAAAACTCAGAAGACTCAATCAAAAGATATGATGGTCTCATTGCAAAATAAATGAATGAAATTTCTCAGATCAAATAGATCATTCATATCAGCTTGCAACAAGTACTCATCACGAAAACTCTGGCAATTCCTGTAATATAGCTACTACACCTGATAGATCATTATTACCGAGTGTATTAGAAAGTTTTATCAATAGTTGCATATTTTCAGAGGAAAGATTAACCTCCTTACGTGAAATTTCCCACGTTTTCCCAATTAAACCAGATGAAATCTTGGTATAAAAACTATTTGCAATATTACCGGTTCATCAAAAAATTTCTAAAACTGAAGGATAAACATATACACTATCCTTTCCCAAAGAGACTTGGCTAACAGTAGAGAAAGAAAGATCTGATCAGAGTTTATCTGTTTTTTGCTGAAAATTTATTGCTATATTTCAATCAAGATCATCTGAATCTCTAGCAAACTCTCAGCTTAGATATCAAATAAAAGAGCTATGAGCAGTAGAACTATTTATCTTCAGCTGCACGCCAATAGCATCCCAATTTCTAAAACTGAAAAAATCTGAGAGATGATACTCTGAAATACTTTTAAAATGTATTCTCCAGAGCAAAAAACAGCATCAAATCAAAAGAATAACTCATAGAAATCAGATTTTTTTCATCTTTTATATACAATAAAACTCCTATTAAATATATAAATCTGATAATGTAAATAAAGAGGTTTTTATTTGTGGCGATTTTTTTGACAAATCTAGAGTTATGAGTATACTTTAGGGTGAAGATTTTAGCTTCTGATTGATTATATGAATACTGTTAGAATTGATATTGACTCTATACTTTCAACTATCTCATCGAATCCATGAGTGTCTGATATACATTTGACCTGTCATGGAAGAAGTTCGTATAGATTCAATGGAGATATCATCAAAGATGAAGCACTTCCCCTCTTAGATATGGAGATGATGGAAGTTATTTTGAAGCAACTGTTTCAAAATAATACTCAGAGTTTTGATAAATTTATCTGTGATAGGGAGAGCGATTTTGCCTATGAAGGGAAAGATGGTACAACCTATAGAGTAAATGCTTTTTTTGAAACCGGAAAGATCTGAATTGTAATGAGAAAGATCAATAATACTGTTAAGAGACTTGAGGAGATGATGTTTTCTAATCAGGCAGATACACTAAAATCAAGTATCTTAACGGCAAAAAAATGACTTTTCCTCGTTACTTGACCAACAGGAAGCGGAAAATCAACTTCAATTGTTTCAATGCTGGAATATATCAACTCAATTAGAAATGAAAATATTATAACTATTGAAGATCCTATTGAATTCGTATTTAAGCAAAATAAGTGCATTATCTCTCAAAGAGAAATTGGACATGATAGCCGATCTTTTAAAAATGCCCTCAAAGGACTAATGAGACAAGATCCTGATATCGTATTTGTCTGAGAGATTCGTGACACCGAAACTGCAGAAACAGTACTCAGTGTAGCAGAAAGTTGACATTTAGTTTTTAGTACTTTACATACCAGTTCTGCTGGCGATACTTTGACTAGATTCCTATCATTTTTCCCAGCAAATATGCAAGAAAATGTAGCAATTAGACTAGCAAATATTCTCCTCTGAGTACAATCTCAAATGCTGGTAAAAATGGCAAATGCTGATTCAAGAATTGGAGTCTTTGAACTCTTGCTCAATACTATTGCTGTCAAGAATCATCTTAAGAAGTGAGATATTAGCCAAGTAGAAGCCTTGATTGAATCCTCAAGTTCTCTTGGAATGATCTCAATCTCACAGTATGCGAAAAAATTGGTAGACAAAGGTCTCGTTCATATGAAAGAGGTTGAGTTAGTTCTAAAAGCTCAACCATCTCAGTCTTAATACTTTTATTTACTAGGACTAATAGAATGCAAGAAAGTTATTGATGAGGAGATAGAGTAAAGAGGCTTTCCCCTGCTCAAATAAGGAAAATGAAAGAAAATATGAGGAAAGTGCCAGAAATCCAAAAGAAATCTGAACTTTATCATCGCAATGAGGAACTGGCAGCTGAAGATATTCTAACAACTCAACTTAATTGAACGATTGAGAAAAAGGAAGTAAATAAACCTAATCTCAAATCTCCCACTGAGAAAACAAAAACCCGATGGGAAAAAATAAAATCTGCTTTATTTTGATAAATTAGCATCTATAATGACAACTGTATCACTTATTGAACAATTACTACCTCAAAACCTCTGGCAAGTAGCTAAGAATTTTGATATTACTGATGAAGTTTTGAGTCAAGATCCTGTACTCATTCAACTCATTTTGGAGTCAAAGTCACTCGCTGGCGTAGATGAAAAACAGAATTGGTTTAATCTTCTTCAGATGATGAATGAAGAACAAGTCGCAAAACTTAAAGATATTCTCACTAGAGAGAAACAAAAGCTTGAAGAAATTAATGAAAAATATGCTCAAAAACAAGCTGAGATTAATCAAAAATACCAACAAGCTTTTAATGCTGAAGCCTATTACAGAGCACAAGCAGAACTCGGAGCTAAGGAAAATCAAAGTAGAGAGAAAGAACTGGAAGAAGCTGATAGTTTACTTGCTCAAATCTAAAAAATGAGAAAACTGAAATTTTTACTACTTTCATGAATACTTCTCTGAGGAAGTTGAGTACTAACACTAAATCCTTCTTTTGCTACTGAGGGGAGTACTGCTCATGACCTGTTAGAACAAGCCTTTAATCCATCTATTCAGCAAAATCATGTAATTGGAGGTTGAGATATTGGAACAAGCAAAGATGAGGTAGGAAGTTATGTCTTAAGAGAGGGGAATAACGTAACACTTAATGTGGAGAAATGAAGTAACTTTATTAATAATAAAAGAAGACAATCTCTTCTTGTTCAGTTTTCTAAGTTTTTGTTAAGACTGGCAATCATTCTTTCTATCACTATGATTATCTATAATGGGATAATGTATATCGTTAAAGCATCAAAGGGAGAAAATCCGAAAGAAATTTATTCAAATATTTTGTATATTGTACTTGGAATCCTTTTAGGGCTTTCAAGCGTAGTCATTATCAGACTTATTAGCTCTATTTGACAGACAACCTTAACCGGCATTTCTTAGTTTTATTTTAGTTCAGCAAATAATGAAAAAGCTTTTTTCTTGCCTTTTACTCCTTGGAGTTAGCTTACTACCTTTCTTTGGAACTATTACTGAGGCATCCAATCTAACAGTACAAATTCCTACTGATCTATGAGAAAAAAATGATGACATTTATATTACAGCAAAGGGAAGTAGTGCAAATGCCGTAGTTGGAAATGAAAAGACTCTTTATTCTACACTAAATTTGATCAATGATTACTTATGGTGGTCTTTCTGAGCGATTGCAATGGGACTTACAATTTATGCTGGCTATGAGGTTATCACTTGAGATGGGGACAAAAAAGCTATGAAAAAAGCCCAGTGGACACTAATTGGTGTAGCTGTTGGACTCTGTATTGCGATGCTCTCAAGTGCAATCATCAAGATTGTTGTCAATATTATATAACGATCTCATTATAATATTCTGATCAAAAAAACTAATTCTCAAAATTCTGAATTAGTTTTTTTTATTTTTACTAGTTTTATCTTCTGATACAGCAAATTCTCTCTTAGACTATTGCTGTCGATCCATCTACGGTATAGTTTGCTATTACTTGAGCATAGCTTTCTCATGTCTTGTCTTTTTTATCAAAGATTCTATAATTTCTACCGTGCTTTGTTGCATTATATTCAGCGATAATAGTTTGATAGTCATTGATGTTTCAGTTTTTCTTTAGTATGCTATCTTTGATACGTTCAGCAAATCAATTTCCCGCGTTATAAATTCTTCCCATCGCTAAAATAGCTCTTGGATCAGTAATACCTCGGCTCTTAATCTGACGCACATATACTAAAACATCATCTCTCACTTGCAGTTTCATTTCGTCTTGAAATTCAGGATATTTCATCAATTCTTTAAATTGATCTGCATGTTTATCCTGCCAAGGTACATCTCATGCATGTGCTAGATTATCAAAAAGAGGATCAGTCATAATACTTTCAAATAGTTTTGGATTTCTTGCTTTAAGTCTTTTAAGAAGATTTCCAGCTCTCACTTTATGCCATTGCATAAGTCCGATTGATACTCCATCAATGTCTTTTTTATTTACAGCTCAGTAATTTTCCCTAGCTTCTCATTCGATAATCAAATCTGCTAATGTATCGGCAAGAGTCTTGTCTATTGATTCTCACGACTCAGAAATCTTGTTGGTATTTTTTCATTGATTAGAGTCAGAGTTTTCTTCTTTCTCCGAGTGTCAATTATTTTCCTGCTGAGTTTCTAGTTTTTTATAAAAGGTTTCTGGGATAATAGCCTCAGCCTTCATCCCATCAATAATATTGTCTTTTTGGATTACGAGACCAGAAAAAAGACAAAATGCTAAACTATCAGCATCGCTAGCCTGCTTTAAGAAAGCAGGATTATTTCAGAAACTTGTCAACATTACTATCATGTAAGCATCAAGAAATAGTTCTTTATTTGTAGAATCAGAAAATAATTCTGGTTTTATTTTGTAATTTATTTCTCCAGTTGCTGTTTTTGTTTCAACTAAAAAATCTTTTCCATCAAAACGGTCGGTTTTTATTGCGAAAAGAGTATAAGGATTTATTTGCCCTGCACCATCTCAAGACAGAAACCTCTTATCCATAATCTCCTGAATTTTTGGCAGATCAAGATTAAATTTAGCAATCTGATCTTCTGGAAGCTTTTCAATTCAGTAGTTTTTGACTAAGTTTTTTGCGGTATTTTCATCAGTTTTTTTATTATTAACATATTCTTCGTAGGATTCAGAAATGAGTTTTCTTCTCGGAGCAGTCATCTCTTTGTCAATTTTTCTTTTTTTCCATGATCTTTCTAGTCCAGTAATTCCACCTGAAAATCCTAATAAACTCAACACAAAATTTAAAATTCCAGTTAAAAATTTAGAAGATTTAACTGCTTCAAACATATCAAATCAAAAAGTATTTTTAAGTGTTGTATCAACTCAATTATACTTGTCTAAGCTGTCAAGTAGACTATTAGATAATGCATTAGTTTGCTCAAAAAAAGTATCAGTTTTTTTCAAAACTCAGAGCAGCTTTTTTACTGTTTCTGGAGATTCTACCATTTGGATAGATCAGATTTCTTTTTGGAGTTTATTTTTTTGAGAAGCAAGCTTCTGCTCTAATTCTGTTTGAGAAAGTTCCTGTCCATTTAAATCTGGAAGATTAAATTGTGACCAAGTAATCTTATTGATGTCTAATTTATCCTTTTCCCAGATAGGATTTTGCATTACTTTTTCATAGAAATCATAAGGATTTTTGAGATTTTGTAATGCAGATCTATTTTTTGGCAAACAAAGAAAATCTGAAACATTCATCAGTTTTTTTGCCTGTTGATAAGGGTAGGTAAACTTTTTAGCTAGTGAAGTTACCCCTGTAAACATTGTTGAAATACTATTCATTGAAAAGTTAGTTAATTCTCAGAGGAAATTAACATTATTCTCATGTTTATTATATTTCAACATCATCATCAATGTCCATTCACTTGCTGGGAGAATTACCTTATGAAGATACTCTGGAACCGGCTCTCCAGCGGAAATATCAAGTTTTTTCGTATAAAAATGAAGAAGTCAGACATTAATCTTTCTAAATAAGTATTCAGCTCTTTGCTCTGGTGTCTTGCCTTTAAATTCCGGATGATCATTAAATTCAGGCATAGCGACGACAGTGAGGATTTTTTGATGGAGCGGTGTATTTTGGATAATTTCATTATAGTTGGTTAAAGGAAGCTGTTCAAATTTTTGTTTTTCCATAGCATAAGCCATTTTTGAAGCTTCTTTTTTAGCAGTTGAAGTCGTAATCTGACTCTCTACTCCACTGAGCGCAGTATTGGCTTCAATCTCATTTTGAAATTGCTCTGGAGCTTGATTCAGTTTTTTTTCCAGCTTATCTTGTCCATTAAGGAGTTCATTTTTCTGTATTTCTGCAGCAGACATTTTATTGTTTGAGAGTAAGTAAAACTCACTGCTAATTATACATAAATCTTCTCAAAAAAGCAAAAAACTGTTGCTTTTTATCTGAAAATAGCTAAGTTATAGCTGAGATTTTGTGATTTTTATTTTTTTTCTCTGATAGGAGATTATGGATCTAAATAAAGTAATGCTAATATGAAGAGCCACTAGTATCGGACAGCTCAAACTCATTGAAAGCACAAATACCCCAGTAATTAATTTTTCACTCGCAACCAATAGGAAATACAAGAATACTGAAGGAAATATTCTAGAGGATAGTGAATATCATAGATGTGTAGCTTATGGAAATCAAGCTGATATCCTTGGGAAATACCTGACTAAAGGTAAAAAGATTTATGTGGAGGGAAGACTAAGAACTAAAAAATGGCAAGATTCTGAAGGACATGATAGATTTTCTACTGAAGTTTTGCTCAATAATTTCATCTTTTTGGATACAAAACTAGCAAATAGCGATGAAATCGCTGGGGATCCACTCCTTGAAATGGGTGAAGATGAGACACCCTTTTAGAAATCTCATAGCTTTAAGAAAATTTTATACATTATCATAGTATTATTCATATGGCAAACCTTTTGACTAAAGTGAAAAAAATCTGACTTGAATCTTTTGATCTTATTGTATTCCTGATTTTTGTGTTTGGAATTATTTTGTTTGTTAGGCTTTTTGTAGGAACTCCATATACTGTTGTAGGGTACAGTATGGCTTCAAGTTTTGAACCAGGAGACTGGATCGTTGTGGAAAAGATTTCTCAGAGATTTTGAACCCTTAAAAGAGGAGATGTAATCGTATTTGTCCCTCCTGGGAAGAATATTCCTTTTATCAAGAGAATTATTGGACTTCCATGAGAAACTGTGAAATTTGTAGACAATGCAACTTATATTTGTAATGATGAAACTCAAACAGGAACTATTCAATCACGCAATGGACAGTATTGTTTTGCACTCAAGGAAGATTATATTGCTCCAGATGCTAGAACAGTTCCTCAAGAAGGTCGAGACGAATTCCCAGTAGAAAATGGATACTTTGTAATGGGAGACAATAGAGGTAATACAACAGATTCTCTCCACTGTTTTCATGCAAAATGTTATAAATGAGCAAATTATCTTGTTCCAAACAACTATATGATAGGTAAAGTATTCCTCAGGCTTTTACCTGATTGGAAGACCTTTTAGTCCCTAAGGATATCCTAGCTATGAAGATCTTTTCCAACTTTAATACTGAGCGAAAAAAAGAGGCTTATAGTGAAGCTGTTGAGAAATTTGGAGAAAAAAATATTTTTGTTCTCAAGAAGAGTTCGCTCTTTTTGCTTGTAAATTTTTTGATTCCTGTACTAGGATGGACCTTGCTTTTTGCAGTATTAGACTTGACGATCTTTTTTGGACTGAGTGAATTTTGACAGGTAAGACGATGGCTACTAGGAGCTTTTAGTTTAAGCTATATCATTGTTATCTCTCCTCTATTGAAGTATTATATTGACTATACTATGGACTTTTCAATTATTACTCCAGAATACTTAACAAGATACAATCAGTCCTGAATCATGGCAAGAGATATCAAAACAAGTAATGTCATGAATATCAAAACCATATCAATTGAAAAACATTCTTTCTTATATAACATTTTTAATAATGGAGATCTTATCTTTCTCTCTGAGGGAGATAAAGCAGACCAATGAGAGATCGTGCTTCACTATATTAAAAATCCAGAATGAGCTAAAAAAGAAATTACAAGGATTATGAAGCTTCCTCTTTAATTTTACTATCATTTAATCTAGTAATATGCAAGAAATTCCACACATCCCATATGATATGTATGAATCCTCCCAAGAATTATTAATCATTATGCCACTTGGAGGAGTAAAAAAGGAATCTTTATCACTAAAAATTGAAGATTATAAGCTATTGATTGAGGGAGAAAGAAGCAATCCTGAGGTAAAAGAAAATCTTGTTTCTATTAGAGAGGAATGTTATTGGGGAAAACTCCATCAGATTATTGATCTGCCAGCCCAGATCTATTTTGAGAAAATTCATAGTAAACTTACATCTGAAAATACTCTTCAGATTATTATTCCAAAAGCACTTGTTCCTGAAAAGATTGTTGTTGAAATTGAAGAGTAAAATTATTTTTCTCTAGAGAAGATATGAAAAAAACCTGAAATCAGATTCAGGTTTCTTTTTTATCTTTTAAAAGAATTATTCAGTTGTTTCTCCTTCAAATTCATCTGTCCCATTTTCTTCTGCTTCCTCTGCTATTGCTTTTGTTTCGTGGATTACTCCATCTTTGTGGTGAGCAGGAGAATAGATAGTATAGAACTGCAATAATTCACTGTCTGAAGTATTTATTACATTATGCTTTGCACCAGCTGGCACAATGATAACATCTCCATCTTCAACCTCATAAACAGTATCATTAACTTGTACCTCTCCAATTCCTGATTCAAACCTAAAGAATTGGTCATTCTCATGATGAATCTCAGCTCAGATATCTTCATTTGGTTGTAATGCCATAAGTACAAGCTGCAATCCCTTTGCGGTATAAAGAACCTTTCTAAAATTCTGATTTTCGAGCGTTTCTTGCTCAATATTTGCATAAAAACCTTTTTTCATTTTCTTTTATATAGTAAGTAACTAAAAATCTGAATTAAGAGAGTGTTTCTCCTGCATTCCCAGCCTTTTTGATAGTTGGTTGCATTGTCTTCATATCATGTTCCCAGCTTGCTGGACATGCATGTCCTTTGTTTTCACTCACAAATTTAAGTGCATAAAGCTTTCTAACAAGTTCCTTTGCACTTCTTCCTACTGCATCTGTATGGATTTCGATAGTCTTCAAGACTCCATCTGGAGAAATAATGAAAGTTCCTCTTTCTGAATTTCCTGAATCATGATTGAGAATTCCAAAATATCTTGATAAAGTTGTTGTTCTATCGCTTACCATTGGGAATTTAAAACCTTTGAGGAGCTCTTCAGAGTTAATTCGTGATTTGTGTGAAAATACTGAATCAACACTTACTACCATTGCTTCAACATTTCCCATCTGCTGGATTTCTTCAAATTTCTGATTAAGATCCTTAAGCTCTGTTGGACAAACGAAGGTAAAATCTGCTGGATAAAAGCAGAGTACAAGCCATTTCCCTCTAAAGTCATTGATTGTCTTTTTCTCTACATCATCTGTAAGAGGATTATAAAGTGTAAGGTCAAAATTTGGCAATGTATCTTCAATTCTTGCGCATCAGTTAACACTTGTACATACAGTTTCTTGCATTTTTTAATATTTTTTAGTGATTAAAATGATGTTTTAGTATAGAAAAAATCTGAATAAATACAAGGTAAATAATTCAGATTTCTTTTTTCGATTTTTATGATAGTATTTTATTAGCCAATCTAGAGAAGTTAGAGTTAAGAACTACTTAAATAAATAATAGATATCAAATTTCTCAAAGTATTTTTCATATTAAAAGGATCAAAATATGCCCCACATAAATCCAGAGTGCATAGCGAGAAATCCAAAGGATAATTCTATCAAAAAAGGTTCAGGTTTTTAGTGGAAGATTATTTTTGTAAAGGAGATAAAAAAGTAAAATTAGAACACAAAATCCTAATCCAAGTCC
>CAUTDF010000022.1:0-13091 GCA_963537415.1 uncultured bacterium
CCAGAAGCAACCACCTGAGCTAGATTAACACCAACCCACCTTGTAGGACCAGGAAGATCTTTAGGACTATCACCTATTCCACAGTTATTTTCAAGAAAAACTTGAGGCTGAGACTGGTTATGCTTCAATCCAAGCACTCCTCCTAAACTTCTCACATTCTTTCCTTTTACATCAAAAACATTACCCTCCACAACATATTTTAGAGGATTTCCGCGTCCCAAGGTAAAAAATGCTGAAGATTGTGGGAGTTCAGAATTAAGTTTTACATAATTATTAACTACCCTAACCTCTCAACGCAAAGAACCATCAGTAAATTCATCTGCAGACCAAATAATCGGAGTATTTGGACCTACACTATCGATTTCAACGGTATTCCCCTCAATGATTGTAGTTCCAGCTCCTTTTCCATTATGAACAACAGACTTTCCATTACTTACAGTTTTTACAGCAGTTTCAGTCTTAGAAACAATCACAGCCTTATTTGCATAACTTCACTTAACAACATTATCCTTGATTTTAAGCTCAAAATCAACATCCTTTTCCTTAAAACGAGAAATAATAGCATACGACTGTGGAGAACCAGATTTTTGTGGATCTTTATAAGCAGAAAAATTCTGAATCGTATTCCCACTAATCTCAAAAATTGCACTACGAGTACTATGCAAGTCACGATAATCATTATTACTTGCGAGTCCTATCGCTTGATAAAGCTGATAGTTATATTTAACATCATCAGGATTCTCAATTTTTACAGTACGCATCTGAGTTTCTGAACGATTACAATAGTCAGATTTTTGGTTAATAATAGGTCTTCCATCATCAATACTGACGCGATTTGCAGGATTTTGAATAATAGTATTACCACGGACAACTACTCTGTCCATTGTAAAACGACGATTATACACCTCTAGACCGTACAAGTAATCCCCCTCTAGAAGATTATTCTCTATCAGAATGTTATTTCCATCATGCACATCTAACCCTTTACGAATATTGTTTTTAGTATGATTATTTCTGTAGGTAATAGTATCATTATAAGTACCAGCAACTGTAGCAGCTCCGTATCAAGCTCCTCCATCACGAGGATCACCGTTAGCTTCTAACACATTTCCATCAAGCAAAAAATTCCTCTGAAATCAGATCATCACCCCGGCATTACGATTATGGTGGAGATAGCTATTCGTTACTCTATTAGATTCTCCTATTGGAAGATCAGAATTATTGATATCAATTTCTCAGTCTACTAAACGAGCCCAATAAGTTTTTCCTGTTCACTTAGGATCTTTTACACTATATGCAGTCGTTGAATCAAAATAAATTCCTGCACGATTTGCACCCGAAACCTCAACTTTATTAATCAAAATATGATCAGAATCATTAACATAGATTCCATTCACTTTCCCAGCTGAAGTCACCCCTGCAACATAAAAATCTGCAGCATTCGTATATTTTAAAGAAAAATCTGCAAGTATTGTATGAGTTTGATCAGTAACTACAATTCCAGCTCGCTCACGGACATCCAAATGGCTTCCATCACAACTATTAAGATAGTAATCACCTACTTGTTTTTTATCAAAAGCAATAAGTGTAAATTTCCCTTCCTGATCTGATTTATTGCTCTCCATCCCATCTCCAAAAAGAGCTGTTACCCCATTAGTGCTAGCATCTAGAATAATAGGACCAGAAATATAAATCTGACCTCCTAGATGAAGAGCCGCTTTTTGTTGATGCGCAACAGCCAAAGCCGCCTGAATAGCAGCACGACTATCTGTTTTCCCAGTTTCATCTACACCAAAATCACTACCCTTAAGATATTTTCCATAGAGTGGATGATCATAGAGCTGAAAAGTTGAGCTTGAAGTCTGTCAGCTATTCTGCTGACCATTTCCCAAAGCCGTAGTCAGTCACAAGAGAGTAAAAAATAACAAATTTAAAGCAATCACCAGAATATATCATTTTCTCATCTCACCACAGCAAAAAAATAAAAGATCTCATCCAGCTTTTTCATATTTTATCCCAAATTTTCAGCAACAAATTCCCAATTAATAATATGGAAAATATTTTCTAGATATGCTCACCTATTATTTCTCACATCAATATAATAAGCATGCTCCCATACATCTACTCAAAAAAGGATCTTTACAGGCAAATGGAGCGGATTTTGAGCGTTAGACATATTCAAAATCTCTAACTTTCCTTCCTGATTCAAAACCAACCAAGTCCAACCAGAACCAAAATTTCCAACTGCTCAGGAAATAAACTCTTCCTTAAAACTAGCAAAAGATCAAAAATTCTGATCAATAAGTTCTGCCAATTTACCACTAGGAACTTGATCATACTTTGGACTCAGACAATTCCAGAAAAAATTATGATTCCAAAATTGAGCAGCATTATTATATAATGCTCAACTAGAATTTTTCACAATAGCTACGATATCCTGTCCAGCAAACTCAGTATTTTCAATCAACTGATTAAGCTTATCAGTATACGCCTGATAGTGCTTATCATAATGGTACATCATCGTTTCCTCAGAAATATAAGGAGTTAATGCGCCTTTTTCATAAGGCAAAACTATTTTTTTAAACATCATTATCAAAATTCTAAGAACTAAAACAACAAAAGCATAAAGATTCAATTATGATTTACAAGGTAATACTCAACAGATGAGCCTATTTTGGGATAATATACCTCTGATTATAGTATGAAATATTTTTCAAAAGTCCTCTAAACCAAAGCACATCTTCAGCCGTGAATGAGCGAATAATTTCAGACTTATCTTTTTTCCCAAAGAATTTCTGAGTATTTTTTGCAATAAACTTAAAGAAATCAGAATTATCATCTAACTCAATCCAAATTTTGAGAAAATCTTGAAACTCCTCATAAACAGCTAAAAGATCAAGATAAATCTGATCAGCTTCCTTGATCTTAAGTCCCAAAATATCTCTAATATAGAATATCCATAGACAATCAATCTGATCCTGCTCCATTTTATCTTTATGCTGATTAAGATATGTCATCAAAAGCAGCATGCCAAAAAGAGTTTCTCTTGTAGCGCCAAAAATTGCTAACAAAACTGACTGTGAATAGTAGTTTTCAAGTTTTAGTGACTCAATCTTCTCCAAAAATGACTTATTAAGCCAAAATTCAATCTTATATAAAGCATCTTTAAGATTTGAGAGAGCCTTCTCATCAAAAAGATTCACAAAATCAGCAAAAAGCTCCTTAGCTGAACTAGACTGTGCAAAAAGTGGCGCATAAAAGTGAGACAAAAAATCTGAATTTGACTCTTTTACCAACGCTGAAATCTTAGTTCCGAACTTTTGTTTAAAGTCATCTAAAATCTGCGTATTAGTAATATTAAGCCTCGTATCCTTAGGATTAATATCCTGAAAATATGCGGCTGTCATCCCTTCTAAATACAAAATCCCAGCATAAAAATCCGCAACAATTTTCTCATCACTTCCTTTGATAGGGATAGAAAACTTATTTTTCCCAGATCTTACCTTATCATTGATATAATGATAATAGTAAAGATTTTTTCCGTAAATATAGAGGATATGGCCTAGATATTCAAGTTGTGCAGGATTTGACTCAACATTAAGCATCTCCTTAGAAACAAAAAGAGAGATTAAATCTGGTTTTTGAATTCTTGTATAAAAAGAATCCCCTCTAGCATTAGTAAATCCCCCTAAAAGAGTAATATAAAAATTCAAAAGCCTCTCAGTAACTTTAGACTCCCTCTTAATTCTCTCTGGCACATCAAAAGAAGAGATATCATCGCCATTGTCTATTGCTGAGAGCATTTCATCGATATCCTCGAGTAAATCTTCTCTCCCTTCCGATCTAAAAAGCTTGATAATATAGTTCTGAACTCAAGCAAAAAATCAATGCTTATATTTTTTGTAGGTCAAAAGATAATCCAAAAGCCTAGGAAGATTTTCCTCAGACTTGAGAAAACTCTGAACTAAACTATCTAGTTCAGCCTTATTAAAAATCTTTGAAACAATAGCCTCAACAACCAAAAAGGGATCAGAATTTCCTATCAAATATTTTACCAGAATATCTGCCGGCCAAATATAGGTAAGGACAGACTGTTCAAGTGGAGAAGAATGTGGTAAATACTTAGTAGTTGCATAATTTTGTTTGAAGGCTTTGAGGATTTTTTCTCACTTACGATCTTGTAAAATTCGTTCAAGAAATTCAGCTTCTTCTCCCTTTCCAGCAAAAAGTGTATTTAATCTTTTATAAAAATGGAACAATAAAAAGAAAAATGAAGTTTCCTTAAGTAATTCCTTTTTAACAGCATCAAAATCTGATTTAGAAATCTTGGTATCAAGCTGCTGAAAAGTAATCTTGTAGAAGTCAAAGAACACCTCAATAAACCAATTATAGTTTTCATTTTCCTGCTCCGATGGAAAAACTTTTACCCTTGAAGCAAAGGTAAAGGACAAAAGAAATACAGTATATAGAAGCTGCGTAAAATAATGATGAGGATATCCACGCAAAGTATCTGCAAAATACAAACTTGAAAGCAATGTGATACCATTGGAAAGATTAGCTGGAGAATAGAAATGATATCCATTAAGATTTGCCGCTACACAATAGGCAAAATACGTCTCTATATCCTTTTGTTTGTCAGTATTTCCATATTCTCAAAACCCCATCTTAAATTCTACAACATCCAAGTTTACATCAAACAAATTAAGTTTATAATTTTCAATAATTTTACGATTGATAATTGAGAAAAACTCCCTAGAAGAAATAAAGCCAACAAACATACTCGCTGGATTTACCATATTTTGAATAGTCGAATTTGGGAATTTGGTTAGTAAAAGTCTTTTAAAAAGATGCATTATTCATAAAAAGAATAAAAAAATCTGATTTTTGTTTCCTTTTTCAATGATAGTAAAGAAGCTATCTTTTTCAAGAGTTTTCTCAAAAAAGTAGCTTAGAAAGATTATATTAATTATTTTTTTCTTGATTTCAGATAAAAAATCACTATAAGATTCGCTCGCAAAAATTTAAAAGAATGACAAAAAGTACATTAAATCGAGACTCTCAAGAGGTATTTCCTCTTGTAGAAGTAGAACTCAAGCCACTTGGGAAAAACTTTCTCAGGAATGAGCAAAAGAAAATCAATGAGCATGATGTTTGGCTTTCAAACTTCCCATCTAAAGATGGGAAGACAAGCTATGATGTTAGACTCACAACCATTTTACAAGAAAATGGATTGGAACGAATTGCCACTCAAAAAGGACATGAATCTTCTGATTTCATACTCCTCCAAGGGAAAGTCGTTTGGGAATATAGTGAAGATTTTCTTCGTAATAAGTCCTACAAACACTATCAAGAGTGCAAGATCAAGTTTTATCAAACTTCTTCAAAAGCGATACTCGTTTTACAAGAAAGTTGATAAAATAGATCATCAAAAATCAGTTCAAGTTTATCTTGAGCTGTTTTTTTATACCGAAAAAACTTCTTGCATTTTGCATTAATATTAGTATGATGAGGGCAGATAATCTTTTATCTCTTGTATTCAACAAAAATGCTACTATTTAATTTCCAAGACTTCATCTCAGAAATGAGAGAAAAAGCTGACAAAAAAGAGATTGTAGAAAAATATGAACAGCTTTATGGACCAATTCAAGGGGATATTTACGATCAAGTTCGATATACAGATTATCTGAGCAAATTTTCTTATGTAGAATATGCAACTTCTGAGGAATTATCTGATGATTTTGACTGGGATCTTTTGCAAAAGCTAGTATTATGATCATTTTCTAGTGATTATGAACTCAAATTTGACCAAGAAAAACATGAATACGAACTCTATATTGCAGTAAAAAATTGAGATCAGAGCGTTGTAAAAACACTTTCTGAACTTTGGTCTTTTCAAGTGCTCAGGCTCTATGAAATCTATATTGAAGAGCAACTCAACCTTCATATCCTCAAAGCTGAAGATGAAGATCAGGGAGCAATTGATGCACAAAGAGAAGTTAGACTCAAGAAATGGGGAGCAATCCTAGATACTATGGATAGAGTTCAGCTTGCAGAGGAAGTAAAAGCCTCTCAAGAGGAAATGCTTGGAGATCTGATGGGACAACTCTAAAATCTAAAAAAATATAAAAGACTGACTGTGAAGGTCAGTTTTTTTATTTCTATCAGAAAATACTAATCTTTTAGCTACCAAGAAGAATAGCAACCAATAATCTATTCAAATAATAAAACGAAGCATAAAATAAAAAACTCTCTCCTATGAGAGAGTTTTTCTCTAGTGTGAGAACATCCTGATTATCTAGTTCTCAAAGTCAAACTAAACCAATCCATAAATCCCTGATAAAATCTATTCCAAGAGTCAAAAGCTGGATTTCTTTCTCCATTTATTACAGCTCTCATATTATTGTAGAATCTATCACTTTCTGACTGCCAAAAACTACTATTTCTAAGCCTTGGATAATCTCTCTTGAGCGTTGAGATAACTCCCTGCCAGATATTATAAACAGCTCTAAGCTTATCATATTCAGCATTAGTATAGTTATAGTTAGTATTGTTTTGTCTCCAAGTATTATCATAATAACTTCCTCCGACAGAAAGCTCAATACTATCAGTTATAGAGCTATCAGATCTATCAGTAAAAATAACCTTGTATTGCCCATTATTTCTAAACCTGATGAAATTTGTAAGATACTTTCTTCCATAATCTGATCTATAAAAGTTAACATAACTAGAGCTAATATCATAATCTGAGCTTGAAGCCGTAGACCAATAATATCAGTCCTTCTTTTGCACCTTTACTGAAAGCTCTCCATTATAGTTCTCATTTTTAGAATTTGAGTATCTCTGATATGCGGTAAGATTAAGATCCACCCAGCTACCAGCACTCACTGAACTACTTCCAGATTTTTCTACCCTTATTTGACTAGAGGTAGTATTATTTCTACCTCTACCAACATAGAAACTTGCAGTAGTTGTTTCCCCATTATCAAGTCTAGCTGTAAGTCTGAATTCTCCATCTTTTCTAAACTTCAAGAACGAAGAGAATGATTTTGAGCTCTCTGAACTGTAGAAAGTATAACTAGATCTGTCTAAGTCATAATCTGAACTATATGCTGATCTCCAGTATCCATCTCTATATTCCTCCACTTCAAATCTCACAGTTTGAGAAGAATAGTAACTTCCATCTCTCCTCACGCGAAGTGAAACCCATTGATCTACACTAGGAGAAGTTGTACTAATATCATCTATCGCTACCCAGTTACTTCTATTATTGTCCCATCTATTATTATTACTGTTTCCAACAGTAAAAGTCTGATATGCAGTATAATTTGTTCCATCTATCTGCGCTAGAATCCTATACTGCCCATTATTTCTAAACCTAAGGAAGTTAGTTAACCTTCTTTCTCCAGCATCAGAATAAGAAAAATCATAACTTGATCTCTCTAAACTATAATCAGAACTTGAAGCAGTTCTCCATGTTCCGTTCCTATACTCCTCTACGGTAAAATTTACTCTTCCATTAAAATAATTACTATATGAAGCACTTGTGTTTCTCACTCTCAAAGTCATATCAATCCATTGATCAGTACTTGGATTGTTTGTAGAAACCGAACTAAAATCCACCTGATATCCCCAATAATTATTATTCCAGTCACGATTATTAGAGTCAGAACCGTCAGTAAACCTTCCATTTCTAAAGTCATAATTCGCCACTAAAACTGAATATGCATTTGGCGTATCAGCTCTAAGCTCTACTTTCATATCAGATCCCCCATAATTGAAATTTCACTGACAATTAGGCAAATCAATACGATTATTATTTGGCAAAGTCAACTTACAACTAAGTGAACTTGAACTCACACGAGAAGAACTTACTTCTGCCCTATAGGTATCAGTTCCCGTCTTAGCAATATCAAAACAAAACGAGCTCCCATCAGTAAAACTAATTGTCTGACATCAAGCAAAAGCTGCATTTGCCAGTCCTGCTACTGGAAGCATAGCTGCTAAAAGCAAATAATGTACTTTCTTCATTATGCATTAGGATAAAAAATAAAAAGTCTGATTTTCATCTTATATCCTCTAAGATAACGATTCTATGAGTAAATACAACCTCTTTTCCCCCAATCCCGATAACCAAACGCTAGCAGATTCCCTTTACAAATCCAAGAAAAAAACTAAAAAAAGAAAAATCTGAATTTTACCCTTTTTTATCAAAAGAATGCCTCAAAATAAACAGATTCTCACCCTCAGAATATGCAATATATGATTCAAAAAGCTGGTCAACTGAGAAATTTCTAACAAATATAGAGAAGTAAAACCTTTTTGGACCTCAAGACTTTTTGAAGCTGATTGAAATCCCAAAAACTTCTCAGAAATCCACATAAAAAACTGATACCAACGAGACTCTCCTCTTGCAATTTACGATTTTTGAGGTATTCAAGGACAAGAACTCCACGAGTGAAAACTCTGCTACAAAATCAAGCTAGGGAAACTCAAAGAAATAAGAAATTTTGAAAAATAAATCATTACTAACAGCAAGAAAATCCTTATGTAAAAACAAAAAACTGCTTGAAATCGAGCCTAAAATCATCATACTGAAACTAATTGTTTTATCTTAGTATTTCTCAAGCTCGTGGCAAATCCTCTTATTGACGATCTTCTAGCCTCTACTGATATCGTCGAGCTCATCAGTAGATACGTTCCACTCAAAAGAGCCTGAAGCAACTTTTCTGGTTGCTGTCCTTTTCATAACGAGAAAACCCCATCTTTCATGGTCTCACCTACCAAGCAAATCTTCAAATGTTTTGGCTGCGGAAAAGGGGGAAACGCTTTAACTTTTTTCCAAGAAATAGAAAAAATTGATTTTCGAGATGCCGTAAAAGAACTCGCAAAAACCCAGCATATTGATATTGAAAAATATAATCTCAACAGCCAAAAGATCAGCGATGAGAGCGATCAAAAAGCAAAGCTCAAAAGAATGCATTCACTCACTCAGCAATTTTTTCTTGCTCAGCTCAAAGAATCAACTCAAGCTTTAGACTACCTAACTACTCATAGAAAACTTTCAAAAAATCTGATCGAAGAATATGGTATCGGATATGCACCAGATAAGCACTACCAACTTATCCAACTCCTGAGAGAAAAAGGTTTTACAGACAATGATCTCTTAGAAGCCTCTCTGGCCAAAAAAAATGCAAATGGAGAAATCTATGCCTTTTTTAGAAATAGGATCACCTTTCCAATCTATGATACCATGGGGAATATTGTTGGATTCTCAGCTAGAGTACTCAATCCTGAAGATAAACCCAAATATCTCAATAGTGCCGAACATAAAGCTTTTGAGAAATCAAAACTTCTCTACTGACTAAACTTTGCCAAAAATCATATCAGAGAACAACAAAAACTGATCGTTGTGGAGGGGCAAATGGATGTTCTCTGACTAGCAAAGCTTGAAACACCAGTCTGAGTAGCAACTTCTGGAACAGCGCTCAGCCAAGACCATATCAAACTTATAAAGAGATATACTGAAAACATCTTTCTCCTTTTCGACAACGATAATGCTGGTCACCAAGCAACGTTAAGAGCCCTCAAACTCTTTTATCAGCAGAACATGTTCCCAAAAATTATCAAACTTCCAGAAGGATTTAAAGATGTTGATGAACTCTCAAACACTCCAGAGGGGAAATCAGCTTTTGAAGCTTGTCTCATGAATGCTCAGGATGGTTTCCTAGGAATCTACCATCAGATGAGGTCAGAACTTGATATGACCTCACCTATCGACAAACAGAAACTCATAAATACTCTCTTTGAACTCATTATCTCAGTTAATAGCCTCACCATCCAAGAGCACTACAAGCAACTCCTTGCAGAAAAGCTTGGATTCGCTTTTGAAATCCTTGATGCACAGTTTAAGAGATACAAAACAACAGATGGTAAGCTTATTCTAAATCAACAAAATAGACAACAACAGCAAGAAAACACTGATCGTTATCAACTTCATAGAGATGAACTCGTTGTCAGTCTTTTTTACCAATGAGCTCTAGAAAAATATCTCTGAGATTTCCAAGGAGCAACGACACTTTTTGATATCATTACGATCATCTGAGCATCTAAACCAGACTCCCTCCTCGCACAAGCATTAAATAACAAGCTCACACCAGAACAAATCTCCTCTCTTAACGAACTTGGAATGTGGCGAGATGCACAACTTGAAGAGCATCAAACCACTGAAAAAAGGTACCAAATCATCCTCCAAGCCATTCTCCCAATCCTTCAAAAGTGGCTTCAACTAGCACTCAAACATTCAGCACTTTCAGCTGAACAAAAAAGACAACTCCTAGAACTCAGAAAAAAACTATAAAAAAATCAGAATAAAAAAACTCTAAGTCTATACTTAGAGATTTTTTAGTATTTGCTCCAAAGCAGGATTTTGCTTTGCCTTTTCCGTCAAAAGCGTTATCATCTGCTGATCTAAAGCAAAAATTGAAAATTCCTTCAATAAACGCTCATTATAAAAAACCTTAACACGATGAAGACCAGAAACTGCAGGAGTCAGATTTATTTTTCTTTTTTCTCCCAAATAAGTAATACGATCTGGAAACACCTGCATTCCACTTCCAACTTCTACCTTGATCTCTCATTCAAGAAACCCTTGCTCTCCTCTCTTATTCTTAATCATCAATTCAATAGATTTTCCAAGCTTTACAATAGGATAAGACAATTCTCAACTAATATCCGCTGCAGTCAATAAATACCCAGCTGGACTAGCACCTTCATTTAACTGCTCTGCTTGGAAAATTCTCCCCTGTGTCTCCAAAAACAAAATCGGATCCAAGGTATTTTTCTGGATCAATGACCAGCATTTCGCCTCATTTACAACTTGAAAAAGATTTTCCGCCTCACAATCAGTCTGCGGATAGTAAGGATGCTTTCCCTCATTAGTATCGATCTGAAAGTGAAGGTGAGGACCTGTTGTATTCCCAGTATTTCCAATTTTTCAAATCAATTGCCCCTCTCCTACTTTATCTCCTACCTGCACCAAAATTTCGCTCAAATGCACATAATTTGAATAAATAAAACGGCTTCAAATCTGATGTTTGATCGTAATAACATTTCCCCATTCACCCTTAGCATGAGCCTGAACCACTTCACCAGTTCCCATGGAATAAACTGGGGTTCCTACAGTCGATACAATATCCACTCCTTTATGAGCTCATTGCCCCATATCTCGACCTCATACATAGGTTGCACCTCGCAAAACAGAGTATACAGAACGATGCAAAGGATTTTTTATAAAAGAAAGATAGTCCGCACCTTCAATCTTTGGCAATTGAATCTTGCACAGCTCCTGAGTGCCGCAGAATTTCCCCTCCACTTCTGGAACTGGATACTGCCAAGCTCAGGCATACGAAGCTGTAATTCAACCCCCCAAAAAAATAGAAAAAATCAGATTTTTTACCCCTTTTTTCATTTTCCCTACAAAAATTATATTTTAAAATCAGAAAAATCAGTATACTCCTCTCCTCAAAAAAAACAAGGAAAGTTTTTTGAGCTTATGATAAATTTTGAAATTTAGGGAAAATGTCATAATTAGCATTTTTGAAAGCATTTTCAAAAAAGGGAAAGCCTTCGAAAAGACAGAGAGATAGAATACTTTAAAAACCTAACTCATGAAGATAATCATAGCACCCTTTCCTTAAAGGTTGCATTGAAGAAAGTGAATGTGCATCACTATTAACATAAACATACTTTGCATACTTTAGCATATAATTGAGCTTTTCAGAGATTGCGCGACCTTTACGAAAAGTTCCATAATTAAACTCCATAGCAATATCATAATAGTTTGCAAGCTCCACAATAGGCTCAATACTCAAATATTCTCAAAGTTCATTAATATCATAAGGATGTCAAATAATCTTAATTTTTTGATGATTTTTCTCTATAGCATTTAATAAACCCTGTGTAGCAGTGACTGGCTCAGACAAATATCCATTCCAATGAACAGATAAAATAGTAAAATCACTTTCCAATTGCTGACTAACTAAACATACATTTCAATCGGCATCCAAAACATCTGCCTCTATTCAAAAAATAACATTAACATCATTATGGACATTTTTCCAACTGTTCAAGGCATATCTCGCTCCACCAGATGGACAAATTCCATAGCGCTCCTTAAGAATTTTAACCAGATGATCACTATGATCTGTTATCGCAATTTCTTTCATTCCGAGCACTCAAGCATATTGAACAATGTCTTCAACTGTAGCGGAACCATCTGATAAAACACTATGAATATGATAATCAGAAAAAGAATCATTCATAATTACGGACATTTTATAGAATAGATTATAAATATCTAGAATAGATATAGCTTAATTCAAAATAAATACAAGAAAAAATATAAAACGGGGCTTAAAATAAAGAAAAATCCCAGATATAATCCAGGATTTTCTTGCATTTTATAAAATTCATAAAATGCAGTAACTGTTATGCCATATATAAACAAGCTCTAGCTACACGTATCTTAGAGATTACTTGATTAATCTCCTCACCAAATTCATCACTTTCCGATTCATTTAAAAAGTCAGAAATATGTGAAGAGTCTAGTCTAGAAAGTCTATCAGATAAATGCGAACATCCTCCAATAAATGTGATAAGATGAAAAGCATTTGTCGCTGCTAGGACCTGTGGCATACCAAAACGCTCACTAGTGCTATATTTGAATTTCTGATAAGCGAGTTCCTGTTCCTCTGAAACAGTCCCACACTTTTGAAATTCACCACGCAAGTAAGATAAGACATCTACAGTCTCCTCAGGATGAGAGGCAAAGTCTAACAGCCTCTTTTTCTCAATTTCGAAATTTTTTGTTTTGTTCATATGATTACTAGTAATTTTAACTTTTTTTATTTTAGGGTTTGTGAATATATAAATTTCGAGTAAAAAGTCAAGATATATTTTAAAAAAACAAAAAACTGACTCCAACAGAATCAGCATTTTGCTTTTATCTTCTTAATCCATAACACAATCAGGGCTGGCAAGAATCGAACTCGCGACGCGGAGCTTTGGAGACTCCCGCTCTACCACTGAGCTAC
>CAUTDF010000023.1:0-12569 GCA_963537415.1 uncultured bacterium
AGATTTTTTCTATTGACTTATATTTGGTTTTATATATAAAGAACAAAATTTTATTTTGATTTTTGTACAGAATGCCAACATTAATACTTGTATTCTTTTGGATTATCGTGATTTGACTCTTGATCTTTCTGTTTTACCTTCTTAAGAAATATCTTGGTAGAGTAATTATTATTTGCGTATTTGTGCTTTTGCTATATGGAATTTATTGGCTTATTAATCCAGCTGGTGCCAGAGGAATCTTTGATGGAATTGTCTCTCTACCTACCACAACTATTAGAGCAATCAATAATCGATTCTCAAAAGACACTTCAACAACTGGGCAAAATAATCAAGAAATCTGATCTGTGTCTGGTGTAGTACTTCTTACTTGAGAACTGCAAACTTGAAATAACGATTCACAATCTAATACTATTCAAAACGATCAGCTAACACTTGATCAGTTAGATGCTGAGATCATCGCTAATACCACTGATGTTTCAAGAGTAAATACAACTACTAACAACGTAAACTCACAAACGACAACTGAAAACACTTCAAATAGTAGTGTATCAATATCAGGTTTGATTCAGCCAACTCAAGGAAAAGACAAGTATGTCTTCTCAGCAAAGGATTATAAGGTTTCAATGAATGCTGATGGAAATATCCTTGTAGAAAAGAGAGATAATTCAGTTATTGAGGAAGACGAGGATGATGGTAGTTATGATGTTATTGAGTCAAATCCAAAAAAAGACAAGAAATCTGATTCAAAGACTACAGATAATTCAAAATCATCTACAAATAAAAAATCTGCTGGATGACTCTCAGCATCTGATCTGAATGAAGCAAGTCAAATCTTTAATTTCTAATTGAAAATTCCCTTTGGGAGTTTTTTTAGAACAAATTTTCGTTGAGAAAGGACGCTAGTTCTTTGTAAGTGAGGTTTAAGGCAAGCCTTTTATCTTAATCTGGATCGCCACGTTCGTTTCACTCACTCGCGATGGCAAACCGTCATTGCGAGCGACAGCGAAGCAATCCAGATATTCTCAAACTTACTCCAGAAAATTAGATCACTCCATTAGTTTCCCTCACTCCTGATGACTGAAAAATGCTCCCTGCTAGGGGAGCTGGCGAGCGTTAGCGAGACTGAGGGGCTTTAGCAACCGCTTCTCTCCTTTGGATATCTCCTCTTAAAAAAAATAAAAAACCGCTATGGCAGCGGATTTTTTATATCAAAAGGGGTAATTTCATATATTCCAACAATCTTTTTCAGGAAAAGTTTTCTATGCAGAGGACAAAGTCAGATTTTTCCTATTGCTTGATAGTGAGCTTTTGTCCCATAGCCCTTGTGTTTTGCAAAACCATATTCAGGAAATTTTCTATCCAAATCTGACATAATATGATCTCTCATTACTTTTGCGAGGATAGAAGCCATAGAAATCTGCATCAATGCTGCATCACCATCAATAATTGTCTGAGTGCTAATTCCTAGCTCCTTACTCAGTCAAAAATCCTGCTTCCCATCAATGATCAAGGTGATTTGATCAGAGTTTTGTTTTTCCCAAGTTGCAAGAAGTTTCTTCACATCATCAATACGGATTTTTTTCTTCGCCTTGATGTTCAAAAATTTACAAAAAATCTGATATAAACCTTTTGTGATAGCGATATTCAGGCTTCTTGTCACTCAATACTGATCGATTATTGCTGGTTCAACGCTCCAGCTCCCTCAGGAGATCAGTTGCTCAGATAGCAAGTTTTGGATATGTTGATAGGCATTTTCTCTTTGCTTTTCAGTCAGTTTTTTGCTATCTTGAAAAAGAGAAGTATCGCCTCGGATTCCCTTCTCTTCTCAGATAATAATTCCAATCCTCATTTCTCCAGCGAGTGGTCATCTTCCCACCTCATCAATATAGATTTTCATCGTTGCTTATTTTAAATTATAGTTTTGTGGCCAAAAGAATGGAGACTTTGAGCATCACTTTGTAGTACACATGATCTCAGAAATCTGAGTTTTGTCTCCTGAAAGATTGATCAATGTGACTTTCCAATCTTCATTAAAATGCTGATTTCAGCTGATAGTATAGCTCAAAGTGTAGGAATATTGCCTTGTATTTTTCGCATCATTTACACTTCCAGGGATCAAAAAGATTGAATTCAGATTGAGGTCTCCTACAAGATTTCTTGTGAAAATGCTAATATTCTTTTTATTCCAGTGACTGTCTCGGGTTGTGCTATTTTTGAGTGGTGCATGTACGAGACGATTCATCTCAGTAAAATTCTCACTTACCAGATACTGATAAAAATCCTGAATCAAGTTGCTGTCTGCTGTACGATCAATATGCTGTGTGGAAACAACTCTTACTTGATTTTGCTGATTTCCAGTTGTCTCTCCAGAAATTGCTCAAGAAGCTTGATTAGCTGCTGAACTTTCATCTGCTAGTGCTCCAGAGTTAATGGTGATTACCTCAGTGTTTTCTGGAGTTAGGAGATTGATGCTCTCAGTTGGTGTCTGAGGAGTGTTATACCCTCTACCGTAGATAAAAACCTTGTAAATAGCGAATAAACAAAATACAAGAGCAAACAGAAATACTACGATAATCCAAGCAGGAACTTGCTTTTCTTCATCTTTTTGAGCCTCATTGGAGTTGAGCTTTTTCTGAGTAAAGCCACTAGTGTTCTGCTTTTTTTCTTTTTTCTCTCTATCTCATCGTGTTTCTTGCTTTCTTGGAGTCATGATTGCGAGCTTAGTAGATAAAATATTTTTTTGACTATAGCAACCCTTTTTGAGAAATCAAGCCTTTTTATCAAAAAAGAAAAGAAAAAATCAGATTTTTTTGCTTTTTTATTGAGTCAATAAATTTCTTCAAAATTTGCAAATTTTTGAAAATTGGCTATAATTAGGCTATGTTTTTATATTATGATGATTGTCGAGATGGGACTTTCTAGAGAAACTCAATCGCGAAAATGATATTATCGTTTACTTTTGATTTTGATCATTCTTGGAGGATTAGCGCGAGCTGGACTTTGGGGGTATAAGTGGTATTTGGACAAGCAGTCCTTGGCTCTAGATACACAAATTTCCTCAAAAAATTCAGAAATTCAAAAGATCCTAGAGGATAAGACTTTTCAGCAATATTTACAGGTCCAATCCCTAGAATCCCAAAAAACGCAGATCCCATGGAGCCAATATATCCATAAGATTCTAGAAATCCTAGAGAGTATCAAATCTGTAGAATCTGGTAGAGGAGGAGTTGAGCTCTCAGACTTCAAGGTGGATCTCAACGAGCTCTCTCTAAATGGTGTAGTGAGTAATTTGAGAATTCTCTATGGAAATAGGCAGTGATCATGAGGACTTATTGATAGTTTTAATCAACTTGACTTCTTGACTGATATTTCGATCAAAAATTATGAAAAAGCTGAAGAAGGTCAGCGTTCGTTTAAATTTACTTTATCTGCTAAAGTTCAAACCAATGCAACAACAGGATCAACAGCTCATTAATAGCCTACTTGAACAGCAAAATTCATCAGCGTATGCACAGCAGTCTGCTCAAGATTCCTCAGAATCTCAAATCTCGATTTCTAGGGTTGTGACTGCTAAGTATAAGGTATATGTAATTATCTTGCTGATTTTATCTGTGATTTTAGGGACAAAGTTTTTGCCGAGAGCTTGGTCAGATTTTCAAAAATCTCAAGAAAATTTTGAACAAAAACAAACAAAAATCCAGCAGCTTGATACTCAAATCCAAGAATACAAAACAAAAAAGACTGTTTGGAAAGCAATTACTTCTACAAAAGAGCAAATCATTGGCTGTGTAAATGATGCAACTAACTGTGAAAAGCTGCCTCCAGCATTGAGTTCTCAGTTGAGAATGATTACTGCTTACTTGCAACTTGGAGATTTGAATGCGCCAAAAATGCAGGTTGATGAAAAGAAGATCTTGAGAAATCTAGATCAGTTCCTTACAAAAAATGATCCATCAGAGGCGAGCTCTCTAAAAAATGGGAAAGTTGAGGCGATTAAAATCGGTGATCCAAAGCTCGCAGATGAAAAATCTGGTTTCTATCAGTTGCCTATTGAGCTCAAGATGACCTTTGAAAACAAGGATGATCTCATTTCTTTTGTAGATAATATTGAACAATATATTATCCCATCAGAGAATGACCGTATTCTCTATCATATTGATCAGGTTTCCTATGATATGATGGCATATGATGAGGAACAAACTATAGAAATTAAACTTAGTGCTTACTATTTTAAGTAGAGAGATTGCTTAAATACATTAGCATATTAGAATCAAAAAATCAGACTTTTTATCCTTTTTATCTCCATTGATATATAGATGAACGAAAAGCATCAACCAAACTTCATTGAAAGAATGCTGATGGGTATCATGCAAGCTGTAGATACACAGACTTTTTCTGAAAAGGATAAAATTCTTTTTTACAAGCAGCTTGTCTATATGCTCAAGGGAGGTGTCTCTATCCTCCAAGCCGTAGATACCCTCAAGAGAACGACCAATAACTATGCACTCAAAAAGGTTACAACGAGTATTATCTTTTATCTCAATGAGGGAAAGAGCTTTTCGTATGCGCTTTCTAGATTGCCAGAATATTTTGATGAATCAGATGCTGCGATTGTAAAAACAGGAGAAAATACTGGAACACTTGATATTGTTCTTCAGGAACTCGCAAACGAATATACCTATCTTGGTTCTATCAAAAATAGATATAAATCAGCCTTGACTTATCCGATCATTTTGATTATTATGGCATTTGGTGCTGTGATATTTTTGTTTTCAAGTGTGCTTCCTTCTATTTTGGAGATGGTGGCAGGAGATCAGCAGCTTCCACAGATTACCTTGATTCTTAAGTCAGTTTCAGATTTTTTTGTCTGATATTGGAGAGAGATTATCATTTGTGCAATTACAGGTTTGATTGTTTTGATGATTTATGCGAGTACAGAAGTCGGAAAAAACAGACTCTCAAAAGTACTGATATGACTGCCGATGATTGGAGCTATGACCAAGACCTATTACCTTATCAAATGGGTGAGATATACTAAACTTATGATCGGTTCAGGACTAGATTATCTTCAAACCTTCAGATTGCTGAGGTGAGTATTGGATATTCCGCTATATAGAGAGATGATAGATAGCGTGATCGCTGGACTCCAGCTTGGAAAAACTATTTATGATGCTATCAAAGATCAAACACATATTATTTATCCAAATGTTGCCGTGATGATTAAGGTTTGAGAAGAAACCGCACATCTGGAGGAAGCAATGGAAAATATCATTAGTATGTATCAGGAAGAACTTGATACTTCGATTACTCAGTTCTCAAAAGTCCTTGAGCCGGTAATCTTGATTTTTATGGGAGTGATCGTAGCTTTTGTAGCGAGTGGAATTTTTGGAGTAGTCTTCTCAGTGATGGAAAATGTCTGAGTTTAACAGTTAATTTTGATCTTGATGTCAATAAAAAAAGGATTTACATTGGTTGAAATGCTGATTGTCGTTGTGATAGTTGGAATTTTAATGTTGGTCTGACTTTGACTCAATCGAAACCAGCTCGCACAGCTCAAAGCAGCTACGACTGTAGAGGAGGTACATACAAGCTTTGATGAAATTTTTCTTCAAATTTTAAACTCTTCTTCTCATCAGGCAAAAGATCCAAATAATCCTGATTGACCATGGATCACTAAACCATATTCCGCACTAGAACTTGTAATTACTCCGAAAACTTCTAATTCAGATGGAGTAAACCAGACTGCTCAGTCCGATATGCCAATAAAATACCGTATGCTTTCTGATCAGGCTTCCTCAGATCAAGAGGAAGAGAAAGCGTGGACTGCACTTGGAGGGAAATATGAACTCACATTCTTATCTGGAACAACAATCAACGGGGCAGATGAGGAACTTCGTTCTCCAGTTATAGTAAAATATACGCCATTTCAGACTTCATGCGAGATTTCTTCTCAAGATACATCAAATCCTCAATACAAAAGACTCTTTTTTACCATAAAGCCAAAAGGCTGAAATAAAGCTAGCTTTTCTCTTCAAAATACCTACTGTAGACTTGATCCGCAGTCCTCATCTGATTAAAATGAGGCAGTCTGAATATATTTTATAATTATCGATTCTTATCTCATCTATGATACCAATTATTACGCAGATTTTGCCACATACGACTTGTTCTGGTAGAGGAGAAGTTATGCTCAGATGCGAGAAAGCGAGCTTAACGCCAAATTTACAGATTCAGATACAATCAGCATTTTCTACTCTTTCAAAAAATCCAGATACGCATATCGTTTTTGATACCCACAAAGATCCGATTGCTGATTGGATCTATATTTATGCTCAGGCAAAGCAGCTTGATGCCTTACTCAAAGGTATTTTAGAAACTAGTATATCAGATCTCAAAAATTGAATACTGAGTTCAATATATTTTGCTTATGAGGAGTGAGAAATGTGAGACCCTGAGCAGACAATCAAGCTCCTTTCTCAAAACGGTCTTGAGAGCTATCTGCTCGCTGCCTAAAAAATCCTAATCTTAGTCTTGAAAAATGAGGTATTTTCCTTATTTTTTTTATATTCGTTTTTCTTTGAAAAAAAGGAAAAATCAGATTTTTTATCTTTTTGTCTATTAGGATGTATCGTTCTCATACCTGTTGAGCCTTAAACAAGGCAAATCTCGGTCAGCAAGTGCAATTAGCTGGTTGGATCAATAAAATTAGAAATTTAGGAGGAATGGTCTTTATTGATCTCAGAGATAGATACGGAATT
This sequence comes from uncultured bacterium, assembly GCA_963537415.1. Taxonomy (GTDB): domain Bacteria; phylum Patescibacteriota; class Gracilibacteria; order Absconditabacterales; family Absconditicoccaceae; genus HOT-345. The sequence continues at coordinate 6,759 of CAUTDF010000023.1, forward strand.
ACTCAACTTACCATTGATCCTTCGAAAAATACTTTTCAGCTCCCAGAGCTGAAGCCTGAGTATGTGATTCGCATCACAGGAACAGTAATCCCAAGACCTGATTCTATGATAAATGCAGAGATGGCGACTGGAGAAATTGAGGTTGAACCAATTGAGCTTGAAGTCCTTTCTACTTGTAAAGAGCTACCATTTTCTATTGATCATGAAAATCCAGTAGGGGAAGATCTTAGACTTGAATATCGTTATCTAGACCTTAGAAGAAAGTCTATGAAAGAAAACGCAATCATGAGACATAAAATTTACCTAGAATCAATGAACTTTTTTGATGAGAGGGATTTTATTCACTTGGAAACTCCAACTTTCGTCAAAAATACTCCAGAATGATCGAGAGAATATGTTGTTCCTGCAAGGTTTGAACCAGGGAAATTTTTCGTACTTCCTCAGTCTCCACAGCAGCACAAGCAAATGCTCATGGTTGCTGGATTTGACAAGTATTTTCAGATAGCTAGGTGCTATCGTGATGAGGACCCTAGAGGAGATCGTCAGCCTGAGTTTACACAGATAGACTTTGAACTTTCTTTTGTTGAGCAAAAAGATATTTTGGCGCTTATTGAGGAATATTTTATGCATATTGTATGAAAATACTATCCTCAAAAGCAAATCCAGCACTCTCCTTTCCCAGTTTTGAGCTGGGAAGAAGCAATGGATAAATATGGAATAGATAAACCTGAACTCAGAGTTCTCAACTTTGAGATGAAAGATGTGACTACTTGGGCAAAAAAATCAGATTTCGCTGTTTTCCAATCTGCACCTTGTATTAAGGCACTCGTTCTGCCAAAAGAGATGGGAAGATCTGAAGTTGAGAAAAAATATGAATCCTTTATCAAATCTAAAGGCTCTAAAGGAATGCCTTGGCTTGCATTAACTGAGTCTGAATGAGTAAAGTGAAGTATTGCAAAGTTCTTCTCAGAAGAAGCAATCCAAGAGCTTAAAAACCTTACTTGAGCAACTGAGGGGAATACAGTCATTTTCCAAGCTGATACCTGGCTTAGGGCTAGTGAGTATATGGGAATGCTCAGAAATGAGGCAATTAAAGAACTTGAGCTCCTTAAGGGGAAAGAAGAGGAGTTGGCATTCTGCTTTGTAGTTGATATGCCACTATTTGAGGAGTGAGATGATGGAGGACTTGGGGCTACTCATCATCCATTTACAAAACCAAGAGATGAAGATATTCCATTTGTAAAGCAGCTCGCTGAGAAGGTTGCTAGAGGTGAAGAATTATCATCTGAGGAGAGAACACAGCTTCTTGAAATTAAGTCTGATACCTATGATATTGTCCTCAATGGATATGAACTTTGAGGAGGAAGCATTAGAATTCATGATGCTGAACTTCAGCATGCAATTTTTACCCTTCTTGGACTGACAGAACAACAGATTGAAGTCAGATTTTGACACCTGCTTAAATGTTTTCAATACGGAGTTCCACCACATGGGGGATGTGCATTCTGACTAGATAGAGTAGTGATGCTCTTGCAAAATAGAAGTAGTATTCGTGAGGTAATTATTTTCCCAAAAAATCAAAAATATCGTGATCTTATGCTTAATGCACCAAGTGATATTGATGATTCACTGCTCAATGAATTAGGACTTAAGGTTGTTGTTCAAGAAAAATAAAATTCTGATTTCATTTATTTGGTAACCTGAAAACTACTCATGACAAATAGAGTAAAAATTCTAGAAGGGGAACTAGTTTCTCTTGTTGTGCCAGAAAAGGAGGATATTCAGCTCTGGTATCAGGGGATAAATGATATAGAGACTCAGCTGTATCTTTGATCTTTGGCTAGGATTACTTCACTAGCAGCAGAGGAAGAATTTTTCTCCTTTATTGCAAAAGATAGTTCCCAGAGAGTCTTTACGATCTATGCAAATCAGGATCAAAAAAATATCTGAAATGTATCTCTCATGAAGATTCACCAAATGAATAGAAATGCAGTCGTTTGAATTTCAATTTTTGATAAAAACTATCGATCAAAAGGTTATGGAACAGAGGCATTATCATTGCTTTTGAAATATGCTTTTGAGATCCTTGGACTCCATAAGGTAAATTTGAGCTATGTTGTTTATAATGAGAGATGAGCAGCTTGTTATAAAAAACTTGGGTTTCAGGAGGTTGGTAGGAGAAAAGAGCATTGGTATTCAAAAGGGGAATATCATGATAGTATTGAGATGGAATTGATGAGAAGTGAGTATCTATTGAGAAAACAGAACTAATCTCTTCTGGTAACTCTCTCTTATTGGAGAGAGTTTTTGTTAACTAAATGAGTTTTCTCATTGCAGGTAATAGCAAGACAAACTATAAGAAAATAAAACTACTTAAAAAGCAGACTTAAAGCCACATTTACCCCCCCCTTATAGAAAAAATCGGCTTGTAAAAGGAGATTGCATCTCTATAAGATAAAAATCTCTTGACTTTCTCTAGTAGATACATACTCTCAAGTTCAATAGAGTTGTTTTACTCTGTTTTTTATCTTCTTATTTCATATACAAATGTGAGATCTTATTGCAATGGTTAAAGAATTTCTTGGAAAGGCTTTAATGCGAATTCTAATTATCGCTGTGATCGTAGGAGCATGGATTGGATGGAATTGGTTCAACGCTGGTAAAACTACTGTTGATAATCCAACTGATCAAGCAATTACTTTTACTCTTGATGGTAAAGAGTATACTCTTCAGCCAAATTCTTCTCAAAATGTTAAATTATCAAGAGGAGAACATACTTTGGTATACAATGGAGAAACTACTAAGTTTGAAAAAGGAAAGGGAGAAACAACAACAGATGATCTTCTTGGAGGAAAATATGCTCTTCTCAATCCAACTAAGTCAGAATATGTTTTCTACAAGCAGATCTATAGAAGCGGAATTAGTGAAAGTGCTGCATACGATATCGTAGCGACCTACGACTGCCCAACAACAGGAGACTTCGCAGCAAAAGGGGAAAAATGTCCTTTCAAATTTTACAATGATGCTTTCATTGAGGTAGTTGCGGATTACGGAATTACATCAGACCTTCCAGAAAGCGCTTCTACTCGTAGAAGAGGAGCAACATATGTTATCAAATCAAAGCTCTTCAGATGAGCAGACTTCAAAAAGTATATGACTGAAGAATAATCCTATTCTTTGATAAAAAGAGAAAAAGACTGAATTCAGATATCTCTGATCAGTCTTTTTTTATTATTATTTTTTCATCCTATTCTAGTAGATTCCTCCCTTATTTTAAAGTGTCGGAGTAATTTCACAGCTCTTTGTCGAATCGACCCACAAAAATCCCTCAGGGCAGAGTGGTGAGACCTCAGGTTTTTCTTCTACTGGGGCTGATTTACCACAGGCGCTAAGAAGTAGTAGACAGAGCAAACACGTCGTATAAACTATATATTTTTTCATATATTTCTGCTAAAAATAAAAAATAAGCTTAGCTTAAGTATAGGAGTTTCCTTTCTTTTTTCAATATACAATAGTTGGTTGAGTTTATAGGAATCAGAACGTGTTGAAGACTCCCTATCTAATCCTATTAATAAAGGAAAGAAAAAAGCATTGCATCCGAGAGAGAAAAACCTATCATAAAATCAGACTTTTTACCTTTTTTTAACGCAGAAAATGTTTGTTCATCTGCATGGATATAGTACCTATTCATTCCTTGAAGCTATTGGTAAGCCAAAAGATATTATTAAAAACGCGAAATCACTCTGATATACTGCCATCTGACTAACAGATTTGAATGTTGTGTATGGTGCATTTCAGCATTATATAGCTGCGAAGGATGAAGGGATAAAGCCAATTGTTGGAGTTGAAATTGGATTCGTATTAGATGCTAATAATGTTGCGAATCTAAAGTCTGTTGGCTCAATAACACTCCTTGCGATGAGTACTGAATGATACCATAATCTTCTCCAGCTTGTGACTTATGCTTCTCAGACTTGAATTGAGTTTAGACCAAAGGTTGATATGAAAGCATTGACAGAAAATAAAATCTGAATTTTGGCTTTCTCTTGAGGTGTTGAGTCACGAATTTCGAAGATGATTCTCAACTGAGAACCTCTTTCTAAAATCCAAGAGATCATTGGTATGCTCAAAAATACCTTATGAACAGAAAATTTCTATCTTGAAATAATTGCTCAGGATGAGCAAGAACATCCTGATATTGCAAAGATCAATAAAACAATCCTTGAACTTGCAGAATTGACGCAAACTCCCTGTATTATCAGTAATATCTACGCTTACCCAAGACCAACAGATAAAATAAATCAAGAACTCGCTATGGCGATCAAGGACAATTTGAAGCTCTTTGATCCAAATCACAGGGTACCAACTACTGAAAATCATCTTATGACCGAGGAGGAGATCCGTTCTATTGCTCTCAAAAATGGATATGCTCCTCAGCAGGTTGAAGAACGAATACAAAATACTGGTAGTATCGCTGATCGTGTTGACTTTAAAATCGAAATGGGAACTTCTCTCTTCCCAAAGTATGATGGTGAAGAAGAGCTTGAAATCCTCTATCAAGCCTGGAAGGAAAAAATGATTCTTGATGAGTAAAAACTACAATATCCCATTTCCAGAAAATAAAAAATAAAAATCAGATTTTTTCTTCTTTTGTCTAGTAGTTCGATGAGATAAGAAAGTCCTGTCAATTTAAAATAGAGGTCAAAAGCCTATTTTGACTTGCAAATAGAGAGAATAAAAATAAGAATACCGCTGTAATAATTTTTATTCTTTTATAAAAAAATCACAATGAAAAACTTCAAAAAAGGTTTTACCTTGGTAGAAATGCTGATCGTAGTAGTGATCATCGGTATCCTTGCTGCTGCTATTTTGCCTAGACTTCAGGGAGCTCAGGCTGCTACTAGAGACACAGCAAGAGTAAAGTATCTTCAGGATATTTCAGCTGGAGTAGAGAGTTACTCAGCTATGAAAGGAGATTATCCTGCTACATCTGGGAACAACTCAGCTAAGGAGGCTTTAGCAAAAATTTTGGTAGAAGAAAGAGAATATCTTAAGGATTTCCCAAGTGATCCAGTTAAGTCTGCTGCTATTACTGTATGAGCAACGACAGCACTTCAACCAGGAGACTTTGGGTATATGTTGCTAAGAAAAGCTGGTAATGATAAGAGAGCATACTTATTAGTATCTAAGGCAGAAACTTATGATAAAGCCAATGCAACTGATGCTATGGTGAAGGCTCTTGCATCTACGATGGATTCCTCTACACTTGCTCTTTGTACAGGAGGTGTGATAAAGGCGAATGCTGAAACGTCATATACAAGTAATTCATCGGGAACACTATTAAATGGAATGTCAGCAAATAATGAATGTCAAGTAAAAGATGCAAGTCAATTGAGATATGTACTTGTTAGATAATTATCTCCAGATGATAAATAAAAAAACCTCTCTTAGAGAGGTTTTTTCGTTTTTCACTCCCTCATCCCGAGGAGCACTTTGTCAGCCGTAGCATCGAGATCAAGAAAAATAGGATTGACTTTTACCTGAATTGCTTTACAATTGCTCGCAATGATGGTTTCTCATCACGAGTGAGTGAAACAAACGTGGCGATCTAGATTAAGCTAAGCCAGTCCTTCTCCCCTAATGAGGGAAGATAAAACACTAAAAGAGCCCCTCATAATCACTAATTAATGATAAACATCACCCAAAACAAAAAAAACCAGATTTCTGTCTGGTCTTTTTTATATTCCAACTATCTGACTCTAAAAGTCATTGATTGCTCAACCGTTTGTTCATCTTCAAATTCCATCGTTA
>CAUTDF010000024.1:0-12278 GCA_963537415.1 uncultured bacterium
ATTCAAAAAGAGACAAAAAATCTGATTGAAATGCTCTGAAAAAAATATGCGAATTGGCAAAAGATTCTTTTGATCAAAGAGGGGAAAACCTTTTCTACACTTGAGATAGCAGATATATTAAGCAATAAAGATACGGTATTTATTATTGGTGGACCGTATGGTGTTGATGAGAAGGCTTTGATTGATGTGTTCCCTGAGATTAAAAAGTGGTCGTTTGGAGCAATAACTCTTCCTCATGGACTGGCTAAATTGACGTTGATAGAACAGCTTTATCGCTGTACGACACTCTGGACAGGTAAAAAATATCACTATTAAATAGTTGACAAAATATATTTTTTGAGTATACTGAATCCTGATTCAGTATTTTTTATTTATTCCCTATGCGATGAATACTTCAAACTTATCACAAAAACTCCGTCCAGAGCATACTAATGAGCTTAAAAAGAAATATACAACTCTTGAGAGGACGATAAAGGGGAGACTGACTGAACTGCTTTTGATTGATGGAATTGGAAGAGATTCGGATTCTTGTAGGGGACTTTCAATTACCCCAGATTTTAAGATTAGGGAGCTTGAAAAGGAAGAAAATAGTAAGTTTATTTCTAATGCTTCAACCATTAAAAATCCACTTCTCCATACGAGTGAAACGAAGATTAAAGAGGAACTTTTTGATCTCATTGAGAGACAAGTTGATGAGCAAGATGTCGTCGATGCTTACAAGGAATGAATTCAGAATTTTTTCACTAATTTACAGAATCAAAGGAGGTCATACCTCAAAGCACATCCCAAATTTGCCCAGTTTCTCGTTCAGGGGCACAAAGAATATAAAAGAGGAGTTGATATAGGAAGATATAATGTAAGAGCTCAACTCGGAAAATTACTATATCAAAAGTTTGGAGATGAAGCATTTGAAACGGTAGAAACTGAGGAACAAACGGATAAAGGACTAAAAAAGACTGAAATACTCAGATTTTCTCCTAAGTCTGTGGATTATCTCTATACCCTGTTTTACAATGCAGGACTTGTCCGAAATGAGCGAGGAAAAAGTATAAATCAGGTTTTTCACGATGGAGATTATCCCTTTATTGCTCAGGATATTAAGGTCTCATGAGAGGAATATATTGATGTGATCGCTTACTTGGTGGAGAGAGACAAACCAAATCCCCATGGAAAGTCAGGAAAACAATGAAGCGAGGAATGGGCAAAAAAGACCTCACAGTTTTGCGACATTATCCGAGCTCTTTCCAATGATCAGTTAGGAATTCATAAGTCGGAATATTTCCAATCTGAAAATCCAAAATTCGAATGGGATCTTACGACTCAAAAACTTTTCAACATTGGAGGGGAATTCTTAAAAAATGAGGTAAATATTCAAAATAGGCTTTATAATACAGATTTCAGTCTTTCTCAGAGAAAGAAATCGTTAGCTTCTTGTGCTGAGAAAATTATTGAGTGAAAAAAGATTAATGATTCGATGGGATTCCGTGTCTCAAGTTCAGCTTTGGATAATGAGTATTATCAGCATATTTTGGAAGTGAGTAGGAGCTGGCTTTTGCATTTGACTACAAGTCTAGAGAAAGAACCACAGAGATATGTGAATCCAGGAGAGACTATTCGTATTAAAAAGGTTTCTATTGATAATAAGTGAGTTTTGAAAAAAGAAGATATGGAAAACTTTAAAAACGCATTATCAAATATTGTTCATATTGAAAATAGGGAAAAGGCTGGTACACCCTATGTTTCTGAGGAGAAACGAAAAACAGCTCTTCGTGAAAGCTATCCAGATGATATTGCTAGTACTGATAAGTGGGAGACGCTTAGAAGTATCTTTCAGCAGTTTAGTGGGGGAAAAGAGAGAGGTTCAAATGGAAGCTATAAGGATTTTAAGCTTAATATTACCTTAGAAGTTAAAAATGCTAAGGGAGAACCTACTAGTACTAAGTCAATGGAGGTTCAGTTTGATGATATTAATAATGGGATTGGACTAGCAAACTTTAATATTAGAAATTGCGAGAGATCAATTAATACTCAGAGTAGGTTGTCTTTTGATCTTCCATTAACACAGGCAAGACAAATTATAGAAAAAAATCTGAAATATATGAGCTTTTGGGCTAAGGATAAAGATCCTAAATTTAATACAATTCAATTCCCAGATGGGGAGGTTATTGATGTTTCTTCATTCATTAAGAGGGATTCAAAAAATGGGCTTGATATTGATAGAGCAACAGTAAAAATTATCAACTACTTTTTGCAGAAGTGAACTTTTTTCCTTTACCATAGAGCGGATAATCCAAAATCTACTGATGATATGTATTTGGAAAAGGGGATGCTTGCTCCAAAGAGTCTAGAAAGTTGAAATATTGAGGATATTCGTATTTGTACGAGTCTTGAGGTTGCAACACAACAACATTCCTATCTTCAAAATAAGCGAGAAGATCAGATTTGAATTTATATTCCAGAGAGAGCTAAAATTTGATGGATTTCGCTTTGAGATTTGATTGAAAGAATCAATCTTTGAAAGGTAAATCGTGATAAAAAAGAAAAAAGCCAGAGCTAAATCTGGTTTTTTCTTTCGGTCAGACGATTTAAAATAAGCCGAGTTGTTGTGGTTGGGTGTATTTTTTTTTGAGTTCACCAAAGGTTTTCTTGATCCCTTTAAATCCTCGTTTTTCAATCAGAATTTTTTCCCATTTTTGAAAATCGATGTTGAGTGCTAGGCTTTCTAGTCAGGTAGATTCTAGTTCTGGCACCTCTAGTAGTTCAATGAGTCTTTTAGAAAAAATTGCATCATTTTCTCCCTCTTTGAGTTTGTTTTTTAGATCAGGTGCGAGAGATTCAAGATTCTGATAGATATTCTCAATCGTATGATATTTTTGGATGAGGTCAGAGGCTTTTTTAGCTCAGATTCCGCTCACTCACTTGATATTATCTGCAGAATCTCCTAAAAGTGCGAGATAATCTACTATTGAAGTTGGAGAAAATCAAAACTCCTTCTCGAAATCTGGTGTTCTTGTGGTAAGATTTTTGAGTGGATCAGTAACAACGACATTTTCATTGAGAAGTTGTTTTAAATCTTTGTCAGAACTGATAACTTGGATTATTAAGTCAGAATTTTTTTGAAATTTTTTTGTGAGTGTTGCAATAATGTCGTCTGCTTCATATCATGGTGCTGCGATATTTGGTATCTGTAGCTCATTTATGAGTTCTCTCAAAAGTGGAATCTGAACCTTAAATTCATCTTCCATTTTTTTTCTATTGGCTTTGTAGTCTTGGTATTGTTCGTGCCTTTTGGTTTTTGTTGGAGAATCTCGTGCTATTACAAAATAATCTGCACTTTCACTGATGAATTTTAGGAGCATGCGGAGTGTTCCATAGACAACATTCTGATTTTGCCCAGCAGCATTTAAAAGTGGTGGGAATGCATATCGAGCTCTGAACATAAATCCGGAACCATCAATGATTGAGAGGGTTTTCATTTAGTATTTTAAAAATTTTAAAGTCTGATTTTTGAGAATTGGAAGGATTTGCTCTTTATTTGAAATGGCTGGTATTGTTGTTTCTTCAATGAATGAAATGAGTTGATTTTTTATTGTTGTATTTTGATTAAAGATCAGCTCAGTATTTCGCTGAGGGAGATCCTCAAAAAGACTATTCCAGCGAGTAAATAGCGTTAGGAGTTCAAAATCATTAATTTGAAACTGAAAAATCTTTTTTTCTGCGTGATGATCTGTGTTTCGCTTGATGAAAAGTCAGTTTTTTTGTAGTTTTTTACACATATTGATGAGCTTTTCTTCCAGTTGAGCTTGAATTCAGATGAGCGGAAGGTGGATTTTAATGCTTTTGAGATTTCAATCTTTCCCCTCAAATTTTCCATAAATTAGCGCTAAAGCAAAGAGAAAACTCAGGTGATCTTCGCTCGTTTCTGGAAATAAAAAGGTTTTTGTTAATCAAGAGATGACTGTTCATCATTTTGTTTTTTCGATATTGATTTCCGAATAGCTGAGCGTAGTTAATAGCTTTCTGAGTGCCACGATATCTCAGTTTCAAAATGGGAGAAAGTGGTATTTGATTCAGGTTTCTTCATTGAATCCTTGAAAAAGGGAGAGTATATTTAGGAATTGGTCTTTTTGAAAGTCTAGTGATTCAGTAGAAATTGGAGTTTTAGTGCTAAAGGCAATTTGCATTCCATCGCCAAGGTTTTTGAGATTGATGAGTTTCCAAGCTCTTTTTTGGTATATAAAAAGGAGAGTATCTGTGCTTTCTATTTGATAATTATCTAATACATAGGTATATGTTTTATGCTGAGGAATATCTGGATCTATCAGTGTTAAAATATTATTATGGTCAAAAGCAATTTTCATTGGTTGATTTCTAAGAATAAAGGGGGAGAAATCAGATTTTTATTTATTGATCAGGATTTTGTATAAGAGCATAAGCTCTATAAAGTTGATCATCAGTGCAGTTCATCAGTGGCTGATAAATGGTAGTGTTAGTCAGGTATTTGGGAGAATTTGGAGGTTTACTCAGATATGAACGAAGACTTGGATAATGAGTAAGGAGATTAATCCGATTCAGACCAGTTGGAGATAGGGATCTTTTATGGATTGTAATCACCTGAGTACATGATAAAAGAGTCCAAAATACAGTCAGAGAAGTATCATATTCCCCATGAATCCTATTTCTTCTGAGAATGCATCAAAAATCATATCTGAATGGGACTCTGGAAGATATCCCATTTTTTGGAGTCCTTTTCCATAACCTTGTCCCCATAGCCCTCATCATCACACTGCGATCAAACCTTGGGTGATTTGCCATCATACTCATCTTTCTTGGCTTTTTTTTGTTTCTTCATCAGTTGTCATAAAGGTGGTGAGTCTTGTTAGTGCATAGGAGTATTTTGTACTCACGAGACTTATTATTGCAGATCAGACGAGAAGAATTCATAAGGCGGCACCTGATAAAATTCAGATTTTTTTGATTGAAAATCAATTATATCGTGCCATAATTGTTGCAGAGAGTGCGAGAATGAAGATCGTTCAAAAGTCTGGAATACATAGCAACACTAGGAATACAATAGCATTGATACTGGCAAATTGTACGAGAAATTTTTGTGTATCAATGATTGCCTTTTTCTTACTGATCCAATATGCCATAAAAAAGATATATCCGATTTTGAAAAATTCTGAGGGTTGCATGTTTGGTAGTCAAGGCAAGTTTACTCGACCTCTTGCGGTGTTATATTTCCCCGCAACTCAAGGTACAAAGACTAAAAGCTGAAATAAGGTCACTCAAATCAGCATTGTCCAGATGATTTTTTTGTGTTTGAGCCAGGAGATTGGGATGAAATAGAGGATAATTGCGATAATAATACTTGCTATGAGCCCTCTGACTTGCTTAGAAAAGTAGTAATAATTGTCTCTGATTTTTACCGTTTGTTTTCCATTTCATACGAGTTGAGTCTCTGTAAATTGGTCGGTATCCAGTGTGCTCAGCTGTGGAAGCTGTGCTTGGGGGGTAGCTTCTGTTAGGAGTGCTGTTCATGATTCGTTAGTTGTTTTTGTTTCATCTCAGGTGGTGAGATGGAGTTCAGAAAGTGAAATCTGATTTTCTTTTTTTATTACCTCAGAGGTTGTCTTGATAATTGTTTCGTCAAGAAAAGTATTGAAAGCCTTTACGGTATCAAGGTTTTTGACAATTATAGTTGTGATTCCTTGGTCAAAAGATTTTCGGATACTGGTACTATATACTGCAAAGAGTCAAAATATGGTAAGAAGAGCTCAAAAAACTCGGATTTTCAATCAATTTCACATGAGAAATCGAAAAATAAAGATCGTGTCTCTAGTCTAGTTAATTAGAGGAGGAAAGCAAGAAAAAAATCAGATTTATTTTTTGCTCTCTGGATTTTTATTTGATTTTGTGGCTTTTTTTTCTGCTGTTTTAAATTCAATTTTTGCTTGCTGTTTTCTGTAGAAGTTTGCAAATCTGTGGGCTTCATCTCTGAGCTTCGTCAAAAGTCTATCAGCTTCATCATATATGAGATCAAAACTCTGAATTTTGTTGTTTTTTCGGAGGTAGAGTTTTTCGGCGATAGTTTGGTCAGATTTTTTGCTTTGGTATCAAATATGGCTTTTTGACCTTGCTTCTCATTTACCTAAGGCACAAAATTGAACTTGGGATCGCAGCTGTTTAAGTTCAGGGTACTCTTTCGCTAGTTCCTCGAGGATTCAGAGTTGTCCTTTCCCTCCATCTAAAATGAAAATATCTGGGAGATGAAGATCAGTTTTTTCTTTTTTTCAGAGTTGAAATCTTCTGATAAGAACTTCCTGAAGAGCGAGGTAATCGTTATTTTTAACTGTTTTAATTTTATATTTTCTGTAGAGTTTTTTTTCTGGAATGCCTGCTAAAAGGCAGCTTAGTCCTCAACTGGTTTGATCTCATTGCAGATGTGAAATATCAAGACACTCGATTTGGTAAGGGAGTTTGGGAAACTCATAACGTTGCTTCAGAGTGTCCAAGAGATCATTTGTGAGTCCGCTGCCTTGCATAGTTTGAGAAATAATATAAGACTCAAAAAAGTTATTGAAAAGATTCTGGAGCTGAACGCTTTCGGTTTGTGTCCATTTATATTTAGTGGTCGTATACCAGATATCATGCTGGTAAAAATCTCAAAATTCTGATTGAAAGGCATTGAGCATACTTTCAATGGTGGTATCCTCTTGATCAAAGTGATGACGAATAATATCGATCAGTTTTCCCTCATAGAAATTAAGGAGTACGTAGACATATTTTTGACCGATAGGGCGGATTTGGAGCAGGTATCACGTGATATTTTTTGCAAATTCAACAGTTTGTTTTTCAGTAAATTGATCAATCTGAAAATAAATATCTCTGAGTTTTGCTGCTCGTTCAAAATTTTGTTTAAGAACTGCCTCATCAATCAGCTTTTTGATTTCTTTTTCTATAGGAGTTGTATTTCCCTTGAAGAAGTTTACGATGATATTGGTGTATTCAGCAGATCAGAGTTCTGGTTTTGCGCATCGTCCTTGGCAGAGTCCAAAATAATAATCAGAGCAGAGCTTTTTTTGATTGAACTGTTGGAGAGGGCAGGTTCTATACTGAATAATTTGTCTGAGATATTGAAGAAATTTTTTGAGCTCTCTCGTATTGTGCTTTGGTCAGATATAGATTGCTCAATCGTTGATTTTTTTCCTTGTGATGAGAACCTGTGGAACAGGATGTTTTGTAAGTTTAATATAGGCATATGCATTAGCTCACTTAAGCATATTATTGAAAGGTGGAAGGTGTTTTTTGATAAGGTTGGATTCTAGGTAGAGGCTTTCGCTCTCATTTTCTACAACAAAAAAATCAACATGATCAGCTTTTAAGAGCATTTCCTGTTTCCAGACTGATCAAGGTGTAAAGTACTGATTAACTCTCTTTTGAAGATTTTTTGCCTTTCAGATATAAAGGATCTGTTCTTTTTTATCTTTAAAGAGGTAAACTCAGGGAAGATTTGGAATATGGCTGGTATCAAGTTTTTTCATTATTTGCTAAGTTGGTATCGAGCGGTAGTCGTTGGATCTGGTTTGATTTTTCGGTTATTAGATTCTTGAATAAGTCTGATTGTCCCATCGATTACATTTCCATTTGAGACGATCAATGTCAGACTTCCTATTTTGTTTTCATTGCTGATAGAGAAAAGATCTCAGTATCGAACAAAGCTTTCTTCTCAAATATCAAAGACACTCATGCTAGTTTTTTTGAGAAGATATCTTTGTCAGATAAGCTCAATATATCCTTCTTGAAAATATTGATTTTTAAGGAGGTTGGTATCTATTCCGATTGCATAAGTCTTTTCATCAAGTGATTTTACTGTAGAAATAAGCTGGTTTTTGAGCTGAGAAGTATTCAGATTTTTGATGATTTTTTGTTTTATGTAAAATCTATAGAGGAGTAATCCAGCTTCATATCTTGTTAAAGGAGCTTCGAAACTCAGATAATCTTCATTGTTGATGATTCCGAGTTCTTTTGCTTTGATAAAGTAATTGCTCCATCGAGGATTTGTCTTTTCATCTAGGCGATTTTTTTCAGAAATTCTGATCAAAAGTGCGATAAATTCAGCTTTCTTCATGGTTTGTTTTGGATTGAAGAGTTTCCCATTCCCTTGCATGAGCCCAAGTTGGCAAGCTTCTTTAATGCTAGATTGGAGCGTTGGATCGGCTTTTGTGAGATCTGTAAAACTACAAAAATCTGATCCAGAGAGTGCTGGTATATTCTGACTTTTTGCATATTGTACGACCATTTTTGCCGCCTGTTCTCTGGTTAGACTATCAAATGGATTGAAGGTAGAAATATTCGTTGCGTTAGTAATCCCAGTTTCTCTCATCCAAAACATTGCCTCACTAACTTCTGGGCTATTAAGAATACTCAACGTACTTGCTGGACTATTAGTATTCCCAGAGAGGAGACTTGCTAGTTCATTATTTGACGTCTGAGCTCCTGTGGCAGTCGAACCTGAGAGGGATTTTTGAATTCGAGAAGTTGGATTCTGATTGATATTAGAAAGTTGTCCTTGTGCGGCAGATTTGAGCTGATTATTGAGGACAATGGTTTTGAATCTATAGATGAGAAGAGCGATTTCCTCTCTAGTGATTGGTTTATTTAGAGCGTTAACATTTGTCTCTTTTGTGAGGAAGATGGCTTTTGCTTTGATAAAGTAGATTGTCCATCGAGGATTGAGCTCTTCATTGCTCATAGCTCATTCAAAAATTCTAATGAGGACTGTTAAAGCCTCAGCTTTTGTTAGAGCATTTCTTGCGAGGAACTTTCCGTTTGCTCCCTTGAAAATTCAGTATTCACAGCTTTTTGCGATAAATCAACTTAAGCTTGGATCAAAATCAGCTTTATCTGAAAAATTACATTGGTTGCTTTTGGTTGTTGTAGGGTAGCCTAAGATATTGTAAGCTTGAGTGATGATTTTGCTAGCTTCTTCCCTCAGTAATGGATCATAGGGTCTATATTCTGGTAGAGTATTATACTTAGTAAGTCCATTTTGATACATCCAGTAGATAGCCTTATCTAGTTCTGTTCCTCAGTTTAGTTCATCATGAAGATGAGAATTTTGGTTTGAGGTTACTGAAGTAGTACCTGTTGCTGTTTGCTGTGTAGAAACTGTTGTTGGATTCTGATTTGTTGTATCCCCTGTTTTAGAGACACTTGAACCAGATAGAGATTTTACAGTCGTACTATCAATAGTCTGATCACCAGAAGTAATGGTGATTTTTTTATTTGCGAGATCGATATTGATTTTAGGATCGTTAGAAGCTAGAGTAATGCTAACAACTGAACTCACCAAAATACCTAAAGAAAGAAATCAGATTTTTGATGCTTTTATTTTCATCTCATGTGCGAATAGGCAATAAAAGAATACTTTTATACTAGTCAAAATACGAGGTATGTCAAGCTGGATTTTATTCCTCTTCTTGTTCAAAATATTTACGAATGAGTGGCATAAACCTTACGAGTTCGAGTAGTTGGAGTCAAAGAAATCTTCCGACTAAAATATTTACTAATAGCAATACAAGCAAAAGTTCTGGGTAAGAGAGGAGTGTTGTACTGATTCGGCTTCGTTGGAGGATTCCATAGGAGAGTGCTGAAACGATTGTAAGTTCAAAGAAGCTAAATCGTCGTTTTTTTTGGAAAAGGTTGAAGGTTGGGAAAATCTTCTCACTGATAATGAGTATTAAAATGAGTGGAGTTATCATTAGAATTTCCATATTGCGACCTTCAAAAATCTGGATTCAAAGTTTTGAACAAATAAAATTTCCTATTAAGAACACAAGCAGATATACGCAAATTCATATGCTGACCTTACTATTGTGGAGAAGATAAATAGTTTTATTAAGTCCGTTCATAATAAGTCTCGTAATAACCGCAAAAAGTAAGAGAATAAGCGTTATCTTGAGACCTAGAAGATGTGCGGTGAGTGCGAAAAGAAGTGGCCAATATACTCCGTAAGCTGAGAGACCAACGATTTGTCTTAAAAAGCTGATAATCAACGCTACTACTGTGAGTGAGAGTAAAACTCCTAGCATTTCAAGTGGAAATCCACCAGCTAATAATTTGTCGACAAAAAATGAAACGAACATCCATTTTGAGTCAGAATCTTCTGTCTTATTGAATTCAGTTGTATATCCTTGCTGGATATAGTCTTTTTGAAGAGAAAGATCTGAAAGAAAGTTCAGAAAATGGAGTGGATTAATGATTGAAATCTGATCGCTTTCTAACGCTTGGGCGTATTGAGAGAGACTTCTTTTTATCAGATTCTTATTGGCATCGGTGATGATGACGATTTTTTTAGAAAGAGGAGTTGGACTGAGCTTTTTGATAGCGATATATTTTTCAAGATATGATCGAAAATTCTTTTCATGAATGATGATTGTCTCAGCAGATCCGAGTGCTGAGAGGTCTTGTGCCTCGATAGAGTCAGATTTTTTGGTAAGGTTTTTGGTTAAAAGATAGCCAGCTTTATTGAGTTCTTCTTCAAATCAAAAATTGAGAAAATCGGTATCATTTCCAATATAGAGTATCTGTTTTTCGAAGATTGAAACTTGAGTCTCGCTAGATCATGTACAGAGAGGAGTTGTTAGCTGTACTCAAACAGTGTGCGATCCAGTTGTTGTAAAAGTATGCTGTAGAGTAAAACCAGTATTTTCAACTATTTTTCAGTCAATTTTAAAGTTTGTTTTTGAAATTGGTGAAAAATCTTCTGTAGCTCGCAGGAGTTCATAATTTGTAGTATAGCCAAGCAGTCATGCGGTTGGTCCTGTGAGGGTGAAAAGATCATTACAATTGAGTTGAGTTTTTGTCCCTGTCCCTTCGATTATTAGTCAGGTAGTGGTCCCAGTTGGCTCTGCAGAGGAGATATTTAGTGCATTGAATACAGATCACAATAATAAAAGAGAAAGAAATCAGATTTTTTTGATCATTTGCTTGCTATTTGAAGGTTAAATAAAGAATACTTGAGGATACTTTTTTGTCTGTAGAATGCAATTAAAAAAGTATTGCCTTTATTGATTTTTTGTAATTGGGTAAAAAAGTTTGTGAATATTTGACAAATTTTAAAAAAAAGTATATAATCAGTATGAAGATTTTTTATTCTTTATTGTTAGAGTATGGCAGAAGTATTTAATAATAACCTTCCAGAATTGGAGGTTAGTCAGGAAGATCTTGCGAAACAAAAGGAGATTAAATGGACTGTAATACAGACGAAAAAGGCATTAAATTCTCCAGATATTAACCCTTTCTATAAAAAAAATGGAGAAAAGTATCAGTATAATCTTGATACTGTAAAATCCTATTTGAGCAAACTTCAAAATAAAACTCCTGACCAATTGAAATCTGTGAATACAGCGGCTTGGATCATGGCGGTACAGATTGGATTGAAGGCATTAAAATATGATATCAAAGTCGTTGATTGACTCCTTGCTACCAAGGGACATTTTTCTAGTTCAGAAACAGCAAAGGCTATTGCTCAATTTCAAGTAGATAATGGACTGGATGCGACGGGTGTGCCTTATGGACCTACAATAAAGAAGCTTCTTGAAAAGCTTGGTGGTACGGTTAGTGGAGCAGTATCTGAATCTAATGTAAATAATCAAAATGCTAATGCTGATGGGAAAGTAAAACCTAATCAGACTCCAAATGTTACTTCTGAAACGGGGTTAGAACAACAGAATCTTTCTTCAGATGCAGAGAAATTTGTCAGAGGTTTTGTAGATCAGCTTAAGAAAAATCCTAATAATTCTGAGGAGGATATTTTGGCGGTGGAAAATGCTTTAAGGAACTATCTCCAAGGGAAAAAACTTTCAGAATTTAAGAAGACTGTTTCTTTAAGATGAATAAATGGTAAAAAATATTATTATGGATCAGTGAAAGAAGGTTTGGCTTTTGTTATATGAACTTTTAAAGATGGTGGTCTTGTTGAATGAGTTCTGGTTTCAATGGCAAAAGATAAGACATTTCAGAAACTTATTACAAGACCAGAAGGACAAACTTCAAATATATCACCAGCTTCACCAGGCTCTCCAGAAACAATAGTGAATCCAGCTTGAGTATCTCAGTGAAATTGAGAAACTCAGGTTCAGCAAAATACTGATACTCCACAATGAACTCCTGTAACTACGGATACTCCAGAGGAGAAAGAAAGGCAAACCCGTGTTGCAAAAAGAACAGCACTCTCTCAAAAGATTAATGCTATTTGATCTGGAAAGATTAGT
>CAUTDF010000025.1:0-8840 GCA_963537415.1 uncultured bacterium
ACTCTAAAAGTCATTGATTGCTCAACCGTTTGTTCATCTTCAAATTCCATCGTTACCTTGATAGTATAGGTTCATTTTTTATCAAAAGTCTTCGTCATCTCAATACATTCTCTACCATTACATGAAAGTGGTTGGCTCTCATCTCCAAATGACCAATAAATTTTTTCTGGCAATCCATTAAAATCTAGACTAAAGACAACAGGTTCTCCAAGTCTCGCTTCTTGTGTCGGATGAGAGGTCGAGCTGATATCAAGCTTAATCAGTTGTTTATTTACAATGATTGGATCCTCAAGTCCGAATGTTAGCGAACGACCTTTCTTAGTGAAAACTGATACTTTTGGCTTGAAGGTTCACTGGTTCTTCTCTACGTTATAATAATAAGTATGCTTGATTACCGCATTGGAGAGGTTGTTTTGGGTTTTCCCATCTCAAAAGTCCCATGAAAAGTAGGCTATTTCATCATCTGGATCATTAAGTTTCGTTGCTGAGGCATCAAGTGTGGTTGTAAAGGGAGAGAAACCTGAAGTTTCACCTATGATTTTTAGATCTCAAACGATATCATCAAGTCAGATTTTTGTTGTTAATTCTTCTTGATATTTAAGTCCGCGAACTTTATCCTCAATTTGGATCATGATTTTGTGTTCCTTGGAATCTCTGACATCAAAGAGATATTCATCACTGTTTGTCTCTACTATTGGCTTACCGTCGTAGAGGATACGCACGATTGTGTCGTAGGTTTTCGGATCAATAGAGGTAAGTTTCAGCTTTAGCTTCGTTGGAACTTCTGTCAGGGGAATAGACTTTGTTTCTAGAATTTGTTGAGTATTTAGTTTTTGAAAGTTTGTAGTTCTAGGAGTTGAAGAGGATATCTCATAATTTACGGTATAAGAGGCTTTATCTGTGAGTCTTATAATCTCTTTACAAGAACCAGCCTTTCCCTCTGCTGTTATAAAGTTCATTTTTACGAGATATGCTCCTTGCCCAGGGAATCTGTAATCAAAGTTCATACCATAGGTCTTGCCTTGTAATTCATCAAGAACTTGATTGGTTGCATTATCCATGACTAAGTAAGAATAGTCTGAAATATATTTCTCTCCACCATCAAGGAAGTTTACATTGATGATATAGTCGTTTACTTTCTTTTGTTCAAAGGCGATTTTACATACTGGTAGGAGGGATTTCTCAACTCTTAATGGAAATGAGAATTTGATTCCATTTCATAGTTCTGGCAAGGTGAAACTTGGATAATAGACTTCAGCCTTTTCATAGTTGAATATAAAGCTTGTATCATCTGCTTTATCTTCATTTCCATCACCATCACCATCCCAGCTAATACGATAGTTTTTGAGCCCTAAATCTCTAAAAACCTGGTCAGCATTTATAGTAAGTCAGACAGGAAGTGGTCAGACAATTACCTCATTATTCTGCATCTCAAGCTTCTTGTCTTCTGGAACAGAAAAGCTTAATTCTGAAGCGATAGTAATTGTTTTTATTGGATACGTTCACGTTTGTTGAATATTTTGAGCATCCGTATAGCCTACAATCAGAGACGCTGTATAATTTCCCTTCTTTGTATAAAAACAAGCTCCATTAAACATGTCATTCCCTCCATAATTGAGAATTTGCCCATTCCCGCAGTCAAGTTGTACCGTTTGTGGGGTATAATTCCCGATCTGAAGAGCGATATAGGTTTTAAAATTCTGAGTGAGTAGTTTAAATGGTACATTTACCGGTGCGATCAAAAGCGAATTTCTATTGATTTGTGTGAGTTGAGTAGAGTTGTCTTTTGTTGGTTGATGCACATAAGAGAGGAGTACTTCATCAGGATTTGCAAGTGCATCTACTTGGATTTTTCAGATTTCTCCTAAAAGCTTTGTCCCAGCTCCTAGTGCAAGTCCTAATACAAATACTCCAATGAAAATCCCGCCATAGTACCAGGCTTTTGGCTTATTTTTTACAGTAAAGCTCTTGTAGACATTCATAATGATCACAATAATCCCAACGAGCATAATCACGATCATCACCGTAAGCGAAAGTCCTGAGAGGAGCGATTTTGCTGTTGATGGACTAATTCCAAGTGAACCAAGTCCACTGAGCTGAGCTGGATTTTGTACCAAGTAGTAAAACAAAAAGAGCAGTCCTATAACCAAAAAGAAAATAATTGCTCCACATCAGATAAAGATTGACTTTACTGAGATATTTCTTGTGGCTCAGCTTTTGATAACGACATCTTTATTTACTTGAAGATTTGAATATCCCAAAAGCTTCAGCTTTTCCTGATTTTTTTGATAGTATTCACTCAGTTGCTTGAGTTGGGCTTGATATTTGAGCATTTCATCTGAGGTCATATTTGGGTGTCCCTGGATATACACCACGACTTGATTATATAATGCCTGCAATTTTTGTTGCTCTTGCAATATCTCTTGGATTTTTTGCTCTTCATTAAGCGGGTTTACACCTGCTGTTTGAGATGAATTCTGGAGGAAATTTTCGTTACCTGCCATTTTGTTTTTTTGTTTACTGATATAAATCAAGATAATTATAGCCAGATTTCAGTTTTTTGCAAATTTTTAGCCAAGAAATCCAAGTTTGTCTATACTTATTTTCAAAAAACAAAAAACTGAATAACTCAAAGGATATTCAGTCTTTCTTATTGTTTTTTAAATTCTTGTTATAACTACTCAGCAGCAAGCCTTCTTTCTTTCTTTTCTGAAGTAACTTGAGAAATGAATTCTGAAACAGATTTCTCATACTGTTTTTTGCTTCTAAACTCTCTTACAGAAACACTAGAAGCTGCTTCTTCTTTCTCTCCCACGATCAAGATATAAGGAACCTTCATCATCTCTGCATTTCTAATCTTTTTAGAAAAGCTATCGCTACTATCATCAACACTTGCCCTAAGATCCTGCTGTGAAAAACGCTTCTTAAGCTCAAAAGCATAATCATTAAACTTTTCTGCAACTGGAACAATCTGCATTTGAACTGGTGCTAGCCAAAGAGGGAAAGCTCCACCGAAATGCTCGATCATCACTCCCATAAATCTTTCAAGTGAACCCGAAATTGCTCTGTGAATTACTACAGGTCTTTCTTTTTCACCCTGTTCATTAACAAATGAAAGATCAAATCTCTCAGGAAGGTTGAAGTCACATTGGATAGTTGCTAACTGCCATTCCCTTCAGATCGCATCCTTAAACATAAAGTCAAGCTTTGGACCATAGAATGCTGCTTCATCAATTCCAATCTGGTATGGTAGTTCAAAAGTATCACAAGCGTATTTTAATGCTCATTCAGCCTTTTCCCATACTTCATCTGAACCGAGATATTTTCCCTCAGGTCCTCTAACCGAGAGTCTTACCCAATAATCATTGATCATACCAAGTGTTGTATAGAAAGTTTTGATAATATTTACAATTGTTCCTACTTCTTCAGTGATCTGACTTACACGGCAGAAAAGATGTCCATCATCTTGTGTAATCGATCTTACACGAGTCAAACCAGAAAGCTGACCTGTTTTTTCATCTCTATATACAGTCGCAGGTTCAAAATATCTTACTGGCATATCGCGATAACTAAATTGATTATCAGCGAAAATCTGCATATGATGAGGACAATTCATAGGCTTCATAAAGAAGTTCTCATCCTTCCCCCTTACTCTAAAGAGCTCATCTCAAAATTTCTCAGCATGCCCAGACGTTTTATAGAGATCTTCTTTTGCTAGGTGTGGAGTCCAAACTCTCTGGTATCCTTTGTCTTTATGAAGTTCCCAGAGATAGTCTTCAACCTCTTTTCTGATGATCATTCCGTGAGGCTGGAGCAGCGGTAATCCAGAACCGACTAAAGGAGAAATAGTGAATAATTTCAGTTTTTGACCTAATATTCTGTGATCTCTTTTTCTAGCTTCCTCAAGCATTGTGAGATGAGCTTGCAATTCCTCTTTAGTATCAAAAGCAAGTCCATAAACTCTTGTCATCATTACATTATCTGAATTCCCCCTCCAGTAGGCACCAGCTAGCTTCTCAAGTTTAAAAGCTCTTGGATCGATTTCCTTAGTCGACTCCACATGCGGACCTTCACACATATCCAAGAAGGTTACGAATCTTCCGCCAAACTTTTCAGGGAATTTTTCTTGAAGATAACTCGTTACTGCTTCATAATATGAAATATATTCATTAGAAAGTCCCTTGAGTAGAGCAGCCTTTGCAGTTTCAGGAATGCTATTAGCATAAAAGGTGATTTCTTCACCAGCAGCAGAAAACTCAGCTCTCATCTCTTCTTTGTATTGTTGTTTCATCAAGTTTACAACAAGGTTTTGTGACTCAGCATCAGGCAAGGCAAATAGAATAAAATCCTGATTTTCCTTGATGATTTTCTCCATCTGAGTTTGGATTTTTTTCAAGTCTTCTTCCTTAAGCTGATATTCTGGACTAAAGAGAAAATCATAGTAAAATCCATCCTCAATAGCAGGTCCGATAGCTACTTCAACATCTCGTTGCTGTTCTCTTTGGACCGCTTGCGCAAGAATATGCGAAAGCGAGTGTCTCTTTCTAAATAATCACTGTTCCATTAGCTAAGTATAATAAGATAAAAAAGCTCTTTCTCTCTAATAAAAAACTCCTGCAGAAAGGCAAGAGTTTTCAAGTTTTACCACCAAGAAAACCTTGCCGATTAGTCGGTTGTAGTAGTTCTCGTGGTAGTAAGCTGTCTCATTCTTGAGGGAAAAAACTAAATCTAATTTTAGATTATGATTTTCAATCAGTATGTCAAGGCAAAATGAAAAAAAATCAGATTTTTTCTCCTATCTTTAAAAAAATAAAAAAGCTAGGGATTCCCTAGCTTTTAAAATAAGATTTTAAATATTATTGAAGTTCAAGACTGATAATCTGACTGCTTCCAAAGATGCTACTTTGCAAAGCAGAGAAGAGGATATTTTCAAACTCAGACTTATCTGCCCTAGAAAGTGTTTTTAGAAGGCTTAAATACTGAACCAAAACGAACCTTTCATCTTGAGTCAGATTTTTTGCATCTAAGTTCCCATTAGAAATATATCCAGCAGCGATAGAGAAGAGTTTTTCACTATCAACTTGCTTATTTACAAGATTAGCCATATCATCAATTCCAGCTGCAGATTGATATCTTGAGAGGAAGAGATTGAAAATATGTGTTAAGAGGCTCATATCTTCTTGTGTAACAAAGAATTTTGCTACAATCATCTTTGCTCTAATGAGTAAGAGTTGATCATCATTAAGATTTCAGAATTCTTTACGAAGTTCTGCATCATTAAGTTCAAATCAGTATTTTGCTCCGATATTATTAGTAAAGAGAAGTTTGAGATAGCCTTCTTGACTAAACTTTGCAAGCATACTGATTGCTCCAGGAGCGAGAATTTCAGTTTCATTAGTATTAAGCTTTGCAAAGAATCTATGGAAGAGACTCTCATTCCCTTGACCAACTCTACCTACTGTTCCAATATTTGGATCAATGATAAGATATTTGATATGCTTATTTTTGAGTCTATTGTATGATTTACAGCTATTAAAGTCTGAAAACTGTTCCCAAAGCATAGTCAAAAGCCCATCAGATCGCATATTCCTTTGATTTTTAAGGAAGTATTGAATATAGGTTCCAGCGACTAGTACTCCATCTTCATCTGCTCTGTTTTCTACTGCCTTCATAAACGGAAGATACGCTCCAAACTGTAAT
Source organism: uncultured bacterium (assembly GCA_963537415.1). GTDB lineage: Bacteria > Patescibacteriota > Gracilibacteria > Absconditabacterales > Absconditicoccaceae > HOT-345. Next base: position 5,701 of record CAUTDF010000025.1, read on the forward strand.
TCAAAAAGCTTATCTGCTGTAAATTTGTAAGTTTTTTGGTTTAAGACTTCAAGGTTTTCACTTAAGATCTGTTCTGTTCACACATTTGATTTATACCATCCAAAAGCTCAACTTCCAGCTTGAGAAGAAATCCTTGACCAGTTGAGGTAGGATTGAACGAGGATAAAGCAGGTGAGAATTCAGATTAAAGTGGAGAATGCCATCTGGCTTTTTGCAGTATCTTTGTGCTCCATTTCTTCAATGAAAATCATGACTGCGAGGATTGACCAGATAATAAGTCCAAGTCCATACCAAAGAATACCTGCAGCAATAGCCCACCAAATCGCCCAACCACTAATAATTGAAAGTGAAAGAATCAAAAGCACTCTTAAGCGAGCAAATAATGCATAAATAGCCGCAGCAACAAGCAAGATCAATACAAATATCCAAATCAAACCAATATCAGTATAATAACTACTTAGATTTTGCAAAGACCAGTTATAAATTGCATTAAGTGGAACGATATACCTATATGGAATATTAACATTGCCATTATCAGTTGAGATACTATGTTCTTTACCGTAAGTTTGCAATGCATCAAATGCAGTATCAATTTGTGCATGAGTTCCGCTACTAATCGCATCAATGGTATTCTCAATGAGTGTTGCAACCTTTCCATCTTGAGCTCTAAGTTTTCATTTGAGCTCAGATAAAGAGGTTGAAATCTGATTTTTTGAACTTTCTGTTTGTGCAGTTGCAGCGAGCTTTTCAAGCAGAGTAGTGTTTTTACAGAGGAGAACCGCGTCAGCATTGAGTCCATAGCAAGCATTATCTTTCCAGAAGAAGAGTTTGAGAACAAGCCCAGAAACACCAGTCTTTGGGAAAGCTCTTCTACCAAATCCAACATATCTTCCAAAGTCTTCATTTACTGCACTTCCTGGAGCTTTTTGGAGATTAGCTGTGAGGTCTGCTTCATTAAATTTTTCAGCCTTACATTGATGATAGTTGAGGTCTGAAGTTGCTTGATTCAGATAATTGCTATCAATAGCTTCCTGAGTTTCTAAGCCTTCAAGTCCTCCGGTCTGCTGTGCAAGCAGAGGCTTTATCTCCTTAAGACTAGAGTTTTCTTTGTTCTGATCTGAAAGATTAGAAGAAGCCTGTCCCAAGATTATTGATTGAATAAGTTCTGCTGGTTTAATTTGATTTTGTTCAACGACTTGTCTGATGAGTACCCATGGTCACTTGAAGATTAGCATACTCACGAGCATACAAATTCCCCACAGAAAGATATTTTTTAGTTGAAGCCCAAAGTGTGCTTGCTTTTTTATAAATCCTCTCACAATACCAATAAGGAAGAGTATTCCTCCAATAATAATCAGAATTTTTCCTAATGCTGGAGAGATAAACGCAGCAGTGAAGAGTGGCTGCAAGATTCCCATTGCTCATAGCACCAAAATCCCGGCTCAGAAACTAGCCAAAGCATTTGTCAAAATCCCAAGCAAAAGAAGTCAAAAAATCACAATATCAATAAATGCTGTTGGTTTCGCCATTGTGGCAAAAGCAAAGAACACCGCGGAAATAATCAAATATTTTGGAGTATCGTTTCTTGATGTATTTGCTGTTTTTTCTCGAAAATGATTAAGTGCAGTAATCCCGGCTAAAATCGCAAACACTGTTAAAGCCAGCACTCCCATATCAGTTTTATTGTCTACAAAGAGGAGGAATGCTCCCATACCGCTCGTGAGCCACAAAATAAGAAGTCCCCATCAGATCATAAAAGAAGTCTGAGATACTGATTCAGGTTTTTCTTGATCTTTTTGTGGCTTTCTAAAGAAGATTAATATTTCTTTTAGGAGACCGATCCCTAGTAGTAAAACAAATACTCAGCTCCAGAAGTTCATGATCACTGCAAAAGAGTCCTTTGCAATATTAAGAAATTTAGTTAGTGGAGCGAAAAAAGAGAAAGCAAATGCAATAAATCCATGCCAAAGATACGGCATTGCACTAGCAGCTCAGGCATTTCCTCGGAGAATCCCACCATGTTCAGCGATTACCTTTGGCGTATACATGTATTCGTGATTTGCATCTCGTGCTGTTGGATAAGGAATGTATGAGTGATCAAATCCAAAATAGAAATACCCAACAGAACATAAGGCAAGAAGTACAATAATCCATCAGATTCTTGGTTTTTTTGCCAAAGCTTGAAAATCGATAAAAACCTGACCTAATGCTTGAGTATGTGGCTTCAAATGCTTTATCTCCCAATAGCTAAGTACCGCAAGTCCAGCAACAATTATCCAAAGCAATCGAGAACTAAAGATTCCTACCCCCATCAATATTTGCATCAAAACAAGAAATACTACTAGCCCAATTCCAAATGTGAGTAATGTCTCTTGCCATCTAATAGTTTTAAAGAGGCGAAGTTTTCTAACGATAAAATTTCAAAGTACAAAAAGAAGAAAAATCAGACTTATTCCTAAGGTATACAGTAATGCAACGTTGAAACTTTGAAGAAGCAAAGCTCAGAAACCTAGCAAGGTACCATTGATCCATGCATGCAAAAAGCTAAAACCAACAAGTCCTCCTCAAAGTCTCAATCCAAGTCCGAGGAACGAAGGTGTTTTTGCTTTTTGTAGATAGTAAATAGGGAAATAAGCACACAAAAGCATGCTCAAAATCATCGTAAAATGTTTTCCAGAGAATACCATTTCACCGTAATAACTATGATTCCCCATAAATGAGATAAATCACTCTATCCCAATCAACACAAAGAGCGTGATGAGGACGTAGAGCATCCATTTTCTTAGTTTCATAACTATGAAAGAAAAAATAAAATACCCACAAAATATAGTGTTTTGGTGCTTTTTTTCAATAGTTTAGAATGAGCTTATCAAGTGAGGAAAGTCAGCTTTTTTTCTTTTTATCTAGATTTTTCTTTGCTATTGGAGAGGAATTTCTTATACTTCTGAGGTAAATTTTTAGACAGACTATGAGAAGATAATGACAGAAAATATTCCATCACATAAACCAGCACTTTTCAATGAAGGTAAACTCAATGAATGGGCAAAAGAGCGTAAACTTCAACCTTTCAAGGTGAAGCAGATCTTTTTTGAAATGTATAAAAATCAAAACATTGAGCGAGATGCGATGACAACGCTTTC
>CAUTDF010000026.1:0-8367 GCA_963537415.1 uncultured bacterium
AAGCAAAAGATGAGAAAGCTGAGCTTTGTCGGCTGATGAGGCTGTAGAAGTTGAGGTGAACTCTGGTAGTGCTGAGGCGGATTTTGGGGCTGATGAGATTGTATTAGAGTAGAGAGTTTTCTAAAAAACTCCTTGCAAAGAAAAAGCTGATTCCTATAAAAAAGGTCAGCTTTTTAGTTTTTTTGTAATTTAAGATATGAATCATAGAAAAGTTATTATTATCGGGTCTGGACCTGCTGGACATACTGCAGCAATTTATACAGGGAAGGCATTACTTGAACCGTTGATGTTTGAGGGATTTATGGCTGGTGGGATCGCTGCTGGAGGTCAGCTTACGACTACAACTGTTGTTGAGAATTTCCCAGGATTTCCAGAGGGAATCGATGGTAGTCAATTGATGGGTCAGATGAGGAAGCAATCACTCAACTCTGGAGCAGAAATTCAGACTAAGACTGTTGAAAGTGTTGATTTGAGCAAAAGACCATTTGAAGTCAGAGTTTGATCTGATGTTTTTACAGCTGATAGCTTGATTATCGCAACTGGAGCTACAGCAAAGAGAATGCATATCGCAGGAGAGGAGCTGTTTTGGCAGAAGGGGATCTCTGCTTGTGCGATTTGTGATGGAGGACTTCCAATCTTTAGAAATAAGAGGATTTTAGTAGTTGGAGGAGGAGATGCAGCGATGGAAGAGGCGATTCATCTCACACATTTTGCAAGTGAAGTCGTTGTGCTTGTAAGAAGAGAACAGCTCAGGGCTTCTAAAGTGATGCAGGAAAGAGCACTCAATAACCCAAAAATCACTTTCCTCTGGAATACCGAAGCAGTTGAGGCCGTAGGAAATCAGCTCTTGGAAGGAGTTCGAGTAGTTAATAATCAAACTCAAGAAAAAAAGCTGATTGAATGTTCAGGCTTGTTTTATGCGATTGGTCACAAGCCAAATACTGATTTCCTCGATGGTCAGCTTGAATTGGATGAAGCTGGGTATATTCAGACGCAACCTGGTAGCACTCAGACTAGTGTTGCTGGAGTGTTTGCAGCTGGAGATGTACAGGATAAGAAGTATAGGCAGGCGATCACCTCTGCTGGGACTGGATGTATGGCTGCGCTTGAGGCAGAGAGATATTTGCAAGAAAAGAATTAAGAAAGGTGAAATAACTTGACTTTGAAGCTTCTTAGAATAGTATTCTAAGGAGTTTCTTTTATCTTTAATATTCTTCGGATGAAAAAAATTTGATTTTTGTCTTTGCTTGCTGGTGTAGTTTTTTTGAGTGGGTGTGGCGTCTTGCCGCAGGAGGAGAAGGTATTGAGTGGAGATATTTCACAAACAGGAAATGAAACAGAGCTCTCACTGGCAGAAGCTTTAAGCTGAAAAGAGGCGAAGTTTATCCTTGCAGAAGTGCAGGCAGAGACAGGAGATACTACTCCGATTGTTGTGATTACGGAGGCGAATAGCGGAGAAATTGTGACACAGACGGGAGATGCTCTCATCTATAGAAATGAGGTCTATGGTTTTCAGGTAAAGCTTGGGAAAGGATGGAAAGGAGGACAGATTGGTGTACAAGTATACCAGTACCCTGATGATAACGAATTAAAGGAAGCTGATATTGTTTTTACTCTTCCCTATGATCGAAGAGGGGGAAGCTTGAATGCTAGCATTCCAAGAGGAATGGATTTAAATTCTATCACAATAAACACTATTAGCATTCAATCACATAAACTTTATAAACAGACAGTAATGGAACTCAAAGAAAATTGACTTTATGATGATAGTAGTTCAAAAATTTATAAGTCAATTTTAGGCAAAAGTAAGAATTATTACTTTTTAGGAGAAAAAAATAGTGATGGGTCACCATTTGCTTATACAATATGAGTATGATACTGAGACTTTGATAAAGATATCTTTGAGACTCTAAAAATCTTTGATATAAAAGATATAAAAGAATAAGAAAAAGTCTCTAGGAAACCCTAGAGGCTTTTTTCTCCCTAATATTAACACTTTCTTAGTATTCCTTGTACTGTAAAGTTTGCAAGTTGGCTAGCGAAGCTAAATTGAGAGGGGAAAAGCGAAAAATATCTCCAGATGAGTGAGGTTTTCTCCTTGAAAAAAAGTATGAAAACACTATCAAAAGGAAAAACCTTTATTCTCATCACTCCACTATGCAAAAGATAAAATCTGATCTTGCTCACTTTTATACTGAAAATGCGAAAAAATATTATCAGACTAGGCAAAAACATTGGACTGATGGTCAGTATTTTTTGGACTATATCAAAAGTTTAAATCTTGAAAAGCCGAGAATTCTTGAACTTGGATGTGGAGGAGGGAGATTTCTTTCTTGTTTTAAGGAGCATTGGAATTGAGATTTTGAGTATCATGGAGTGGATTTATCAGAAGGCTTGCTTGCTTATGCGAGCAAGGATCATCCAGAGGCTGTGTTTAGCTGTGAAGATATGAGTGTTTTCATGCAGAATGCGGGGCAAGAGGAGTATGATGTGATTGTTGCGTGTGCGAGTTTTCAGCATTTGCCGAGTGTGGAGGAGAGGAGAAACTTGCTCAAAAACTGTTATAAATCCCTCAAGTATGATGGAATTCTATTGATGACTAATTGGTCGCTTTCAAGTTGGTTTTTGAAGACTTATCGAAAGCAAGTTGCTCGTTCAGTCTTAATGCGAATTTTTTCAATAGGGAAGAAGGATTGGAGAGATATTTATGTTCCTTGGAAGCAGGGGGAGAAGACTGAATTCAGATTTTATCATCTTTTTGCCTTGCTTGAGCTTAAGGAGCTTTTGTTGACCTCTGGATTTGTAGTAGAGGAGCTTTCGTTTTTAGATAAAAAGGGAGAGAAGATTGCTGATCGAAGGAAATCAAATAATTCGTTTTTTTGTGCGAAGAAAGCGGTTTTTATTGGGTAGAGGAGACGAAGATGAGAAAAGGAATAAAACTCTGACTTTTGTTACTTTTTATTGTTAGTGTGATTGGCTACTATGTTTATCGCTCTTATTTTTTAGATCAGATGGTAATAGTCTCTTCCTATGATGAAATGTATTCAGAGCAGCAACTCCCTCCGAACTTTAGCTTTCTTTTTGATACGATGGTTTCTTATGTGAATAAACCGGTATCGCTCTTGTCTGGCGTAGGAAATAATGCTCAAATACCTACCCTTCCTGCTGAGCAAGATGGAGATCATCCTTATTCGGATAGTTTGGGGCAGACAGGAATTAGAGGGCAGTACAGGTATTCTCTGAGTTTGGAGAGACTGAGTGCGGATTTGCTCGCTGATAGGATCGATTTTTTGAATGCAAGCTGAGTGCGTCTGATTTCTCTTACTTCTTCGACTCCAACTGAGCAATATGAGCCGATTTTGCTAAATAACTATCGACATCCAAAGAAAAATACTGATCAAATTCTCCAGTTTTTGAAAGCACTTTCTCATTATGATTTAGATACAGCACTTGCTTTGCTGAAAGTAAATCAAGGCGTATTGCCGTTTGAGTGAATGTTTGATGACTGTCGTAATATTTCCTATGAAAAGTGAGAAAAGTCTCTCATTATCCTTGCAAATTGTGATACTTGATGAGGACCTGAAGATATGAAGATGAAAATTTTTATCGCAGGAAATTATTTGTATCTTTACTTTTTAGAGACCCAACAGACGACTAAGTATATGTTTGATGCTAATAATGATATCACTTGATATGAATTTGCCACGGGAAATGTGAAATAGAAAAAATCCGTCAGGAAACTGACGGACTTTTTAATTTCAGATGTATCTCTCCAGTGGTAGGATCAGGAATAACCTGGAAATATCCAGTATTCTTAACTTCTTCTACAAATTTGCTATAGTAAAAGAAAGCTATCACCTTGTCCATTTTTTTGTATTGTTCATAGAGAGATTTCATCGAAACGAGATTAGAGTTGGCTGATACACAATTGTATGCAGCCACAAGATCAGAGATAAACTTCTCCCTCATCGGTTCACCAAATCCTGTACTTTCCTCAGTTTTTTTCTCTGTTGGTTTTGTTGATTTTTCAGAGGACTGTTTTGGAGGAGAGGAAGGTTCAGCTTTTTTCTCCTCATTTTGAGGTTGGACTGGAACTAGAGTCTGATTTTTTTGTTCTGATTGAGGTGTTTGTTTTGGAGTCTCTTCAAGGGTTACCCTGTGAATAGTTTCCTTCGGTGGGGTAATGATGGTCTGAGGCTTTGCTCGATCCACGATATAATACTCATCATAAGCTTTTTGAGTATTGATATTCGGATCATGTCCATAGCCAATCACAAGTTTCCTCTCATCTCTCAAGCGATGAACGAGATTGATAAAGTCGCTATCACTAGAGATTAGGACAAAGATATCGATATCCTTCTTTTGATGGAGAATATCCATAGCACCGATTGTCACACAGATGTCGGTGGAGTTTTTCCCTTTGCTCTGAGAATAGTTATCAATCCTTGTAAGACGATACTGCTTGATAGAGGGATTCCATGTGTCCAATAAAAATTTGTTAGACCAGTTCCCATAGATGTTTCTAATAACAACCTTACCATATTCTTGATTTACTTTCTCAATAGCAAATCGCACTAGGCTCGGAGTCACATTATCCGCATCTATAAACATTGCGACATTAAACCGTTTTTTTTGGAATGCTCTTAGTGCTTGAATTACTGTGAGAACATTCCTGACTCCGAAGATTTTGTTTTGTAATACTTTCATTGCTAAAAATTGTTTTTTGTTTGTTGTATTTTTATATATAAATCCTTGTATATGTCAAGTTTATTTTTTTAAGATATTTTGTTCGGTGCAAAATTAGTATAAGTCTGCTTTTCTTTAGATTTTTTCAGTTTTTTCTTGTAGTTGTTTTTATTTTTTTATATTGACTGATTGCGTTTATGAGAAAAATCTCTTGATTTTTTGTTTTGATTGAGTATATATGGGTTATCTTTGCCGAAGACAGTAGGTACTTTTCTTTAGAAAAGATAAATCCTACCTAGGTTATTCTTATCTTGATGGAAATTTTGGGATTTTACTAAAATCTCAAGATGACTAAAAAATGAGATAGCCCCGGCAACGGGTTATTTTTTATATCAAGGTTTTACTCTACTATGACAATCTCAAAAGAGAAAAAAGTTGAGTTAGTAAAACAGTATGTGCAAGATCTTACTTCTGCAAAAAATGTAGTAGTGCTTCAGCAATCTGGATTGCCTGTAACACTCTCTACTGAAATGAGAAAGGAGGTTATTGCTGCTTCTGGTAAATATAATGTTGTCAGAAAAAAGCTGTTCTTACTTGCTCTCAAGGAAGCTGGGTTTGATGCCGTAGCTGAAAGTGATCTTGATGGGTCTGTAGTTGTCCTCTATGCAAATGATGATGAGTACGCTCCTATGAAGGTTGTTAACAAGTATGCAAAACAGGTTGCTGGAACTAAGGAGCTTTCTGCTTCTATTAAGTTCTTAGGAGCTTGGTATGACAAAAAGTGGCATGATTCTGATTATGTGACAGAACTTGCAAATATCCCTTCAAGGGAAGAGCTTTTGTCAAAATTGGCATACCTCTTCAATTACCCAGTACAATCATTTGCTGCGGTGGTTGATCAAATCGCAAAAAAAGCTGAATAGGCTTTCTCCTATTCAATTACATCTAAAAACTCATTTTATTTATTATGTTTTGTAAACAATGGAGTTAACTAAAAATCAACAACAGATTATTGATCTTGTAAAAGAAATGAATGCTGTTGAACTTAACGGACTTGTAAAGGCTTTGGAAGAAGAATTTGGAGTAACTGCTGCTGCTATGGTTGTTGCAGGAGGAGCTGCTGCTGGTGGAGCTGCTGCTGATGCTGGAGCTTCAGATGCTATGAATGTTGAATTGGCTGATGCTGGTCAACAGAAGATCGCTGTAATTAAGGTTGTAAAAGAGGCTCTTGGTCTTGATCTTAAGGCTGCTAAAGAACTTGTAGAAAAAGCACCAGTTATCATTAAGGAAAATGCTAAGGCTGATGAAGCTGAAGCTTTGAAGACTAAGCTTACTGAAGCTGGAGCAACTATTAACTTTAAATAGTTTTTAGTAAAAAAAATAACAGAAATCAGATTTTTGATTTCGTTCTATTCTTGGGATAGTAGGTTTGTGGCGAAGTGATTACGCTTTGACCATTAGACTTAATATTTGCAAGGATCTGTTTTATATTTCCTATTACCTATACGAATGACAGTATCTGTTAATCAAATCGTTGAGGCACAAGCGCATATAGGTACACTTAAAAATGAAGCTCATCCAAAGACTAGTAAGTACTGGTCTGAGGTAACTAATGGAGTTGTAGTGATCAATCCTGAATCTGTTGCTCAGCAACTAGAGGATGCGAAAGCTACTATTCAAAAGGCAAAAGCTGCTGGAAAGGAAATCTTGGTAGTATGTGAAAAGAAAATGTATGCTGCTGAACTTGAGGCTTTGGCTAAAAAGACAGGAGTATCATATCTTAACTATAAGGTTTCTGGAGGGTTTTTGACAAACTTTGATACCTTCAAGAAGAGAATTGATTCTATCAATGAAATGGCGAGCTTTATGGAGAGTGAAGCTTATGCTGCCCTCACTAAAAAAGAACAACTTGTATACAAGAGAAATTTTGATAGAGCTAATAAAGTATATAAAGGAGTTACTAATCTTAAGAAAAGACCAGAACTTGTGATCGTTGTAGATGGAACTATGCTTTCTACATTGATTGATGAGGTAGAAAATCTTAAGGGAAAGTTAGAAGCAATTGTGATTGCTGGTACTAATTTCTCTAGATATTGGCCTGAAAATGAATTGGTAGTGACAAATATTAATAGCTATACTAGTATTGATTTTGTACTTAATTACTTGTTGTCTTAATTTGTTATTTCCTCTTTGAAAAACCTATGCAAGAAAATATGTATTTGCCTAGTTCGTCTGAAAGAAAGAGAGTTATCACTGCCTACCTTTTGGTGGGGGTTCTCTTTTTTTCAGCCAAGGAGGATTTGACGGTTTATGAATACTTCCATTTTAGGCAGGTGCTTGGTCGATATTCGCTGAATATGTTGCTGCTTCTTGTTTGGTTGATGATCTTCTGGATCCCAATTTTGGGGTGGTTGCCTTTTTTCTTTGTTTTAGGGAACTTGGTCCTTTATGTTGTGTTTGTTATGCAGGCACGAAGAGGGCAGTATCTCGCTAATCTAACTCAGGAAAATAAGTGGAAAACCCTTTATGCGGATATTGGGGGATGGATTCTTTCTCTTTTTGATATCAAAAAGAGAGTGTATTGAGATATTTCTCTTGATACTCCTGTGCAGATGCCTCAGCCACAGGCTTCAGATCAATCTCAATGAAATCAATAACTTTATGTTAGATGGGTATTAGGTGCACTTTGCTAAAAAGGAAATCTGAACTAAGTCAGATTTTTTTCTTTTTTTGAAAAATTGATAGTCGATTTTTCTCCATCAAAAACTGTTGATTTCAGTCTTCTTTTCTGTATAAGTAGTTTTTGATTGCTAAATGCAAAATCATGTCTATATTTTATCTTTATACTATATAATAATGCAAATTGATATTAGCTTAGTAAAACAATTGAGAGATGCTACTTTTGCTCCACTTGGTGATTGTAAAAATGCTCTTGTAGAGGCAAATGGTGATTTGGAGCTCGCTCAGGAAATCCTTAGAAAAAAAGGAATTGCAAAGGCAGGTAAAAAGGCTGACAGAGAGACAAATGAAGGTCTTATTAAGACTCATAATGATGGAAGCAGAACTTATGTTGTAAAACTTCTTTGTGAAACAGACTTTGTTGCAAAGAATGATAGTTTCTTAGGACTTTTTGACAAGATTTTTGATGTTTTGAAGTCTGTTAGTGGTGATGTAGAGAGTCAAGATGATCTTCCTGCTGATGTTGTAGAAAAAATTAATAACCTTATTGCTGAGGGAATTGCTACTACTGGAGAAAATCTTAAGCTTGGTGGTGTTCATGTAACAGGAAGCAAAGTATATGCATACTCTCATCCAGGGGATAAGGTAGTTTCTCTTGTATATCATAACGGAGATGATAATGTAGCAAAGGAATTAGCGCTTCAGATTGCTGCGCTCAATCCTGATTATCTTAGCTTTGATGAAGTTCCAGCTGATGAAAAGGCTAAGCTTGAAGCTCAGTTTACAGAAGAACTTAAGGCTGCTGGAAAGCCAGAAAATATGATCGCTAATATTGTAAAAGGAAAAGTAGATAAGGCGTTTGCTGATAATGTACTTCTTGAACAGGAATATATTAGAGATGGAGGAAAGAAGGTAAAGGAAATTTTGCCTGCTGGATTTGAAATTACTAAATTCTATAGGTTCTCTGTATAGTTTCTATCAAATACAATGAAAAATCTGATT
>CAUTDF010000027.1:0-4309 GCA_963537415.1 uncultured bacterium
TTGAAGAGAAACCGGCTGAACAGAAGCCTGCTGAAGAAAAGCCTGCTGAACAGAAGCCTATTGAAGAGAAACCGGCTGAACAGAAGCCTATTGAAGAGAAACCGGCTGAACAGAAGCCTGCTAAAGAACCATCTATACCAACTCCAATAGTACCTCCTCATATTGAGCCTACACCAGAAAAAAAGGAAGAAACTGATGATAGCCTTTATAATCTGGATGCGAGTTTATCTAATGTGGAAAATATTCATAGAGAAAATGCGAAATATCAGGCTGAGGAAACTCTAAAAAACTCTTATGGCAAACTGAATAAATATAACCTCTTTGGGAAAGCAAAGTTTTTTCTTATGAGAGGAATAATGAGGGATAAGAAGATTAAACAACAGATGAAAGATGCGAAAAACTGACCTTTTAGTAATGACAAGGAACTTAATTCTGAGCTTGGGAAAGGAGTAAATAGACAAGAGTTAGAAACTCTGTTTAGTGGTGAAAATAGTGAAAGGCAAATCAAGGATATTCCTGAGCTGAATAAAGCTTGTATTTCTTTTATCAGGGGAGAACTTTCAGAAACAAGTTTTCAGGCTTTTTTCACTGCATTGATCCAGAATAAGAAAAATGAATTCTGAATCCAAGATATTGACTACTTGGGAACAAATATTTTAGAGAAATTGAGATTTGAAAAGGCACAGTTTGAACTTGTGAATGAGCTTGCAAAAGACCTAGAAACAGGTGCTGATACGACTGGGATTGAAAAGAAAATTGAAGATTTTCTCAAAAGCTACCAAAGAAATCCAGATTTCTTAAAAACTATTAGAAGTGACCTAGCAAATAAAAATAATGAACAACTCAAAAATTACTTTAGGCACGAACACGCAAAAAGAGTACTAGCACTGAATAATCTTAAAATGAATCTTAATGTCTTTACCAATAAGAAATCTGCATATCAAATCGATAATTCTGACCGTGAAAAAGGTCGAGCCTATTCTCTAGGTAAAAAAATTGACGCACTACCTTGGTGGGCACAAACTGCTGGATTTACTGGTGGAGGTTTACTTCTAGGACTTACAGGTGGAGCTCTTGGACTTGGTGTTATTGGAAGCTCAGCGCTCGTAACCTGATGAGTCGCAGGAATGACCGGATTTAAAAACTATATCAAAAAATGGACACACTATACTAAAGAGCAAAATACTCATGAAAAAAACATGACTCGTAATTTAAGTAATGAACTAGCAAAAATCGAAAAACGAAAAGAAGACACTCAGCTTCAAGGAGCCAAAAATTGGTACCGTTCTTATCGTGCAGGAAGACAGCTTGATCTCTACAATAATGCAACTCAATCTTTTGAAAAGACAAAAACTATCAGTGAAAAACTCCTTGCATTTGGAACTTCACTAAAAAGTCCTACAGAAGAAGAAAGATCACTAGCAAAAGCGACATTAAGAGAAGCAAAATCCAGACTTGAAGCCTATTATAAGACTGGACACAATTTCCTAGCATCTGAAAATATAACACAAATTGAATCAGATATGAATGAACTTCATATGGCAATCAATATGGTCTGCGAAAAGCTCAATCTAAAATATAAAGACATTGATAGTGAAGAACTGATAAAAAATCAGATTTCTGGTTATCATCATGCCTCATCTATATTTAAGAGTCAAAGATCTCGCCTTGCTGCTAAATATGGAATTGCTACAGGAGCAGCTTCTGCTGGAGTGGCTATTGGCGCACAATATCTTATGGGTACTGGAATATTTTCTCAGGAAGCCGTTCCATGAAAGACAATCTCGAAACCGAATATCTCTGGGAAAGAGTATTTTGAACTAGGAGGTACTGAACTTTGAAATATAAATAATTGAGGAGGTCAGATCCATGATGGAGTAAAAAATGCTTTTGATGGATTAGGAAATAATGCTACCGTAAATATTCATTATGGAGCTTGAACTGATGCTACGCAAGTCCTTACTGGAAGTAAATTTTTGGATGCAAGTATATATCAGGATAAGCTTGCAGAGGTGGTTAATGAAATTGATACACTCTCTCTTAACAACGATCAAAAGGCTGCATTCATCAAACAACTTCAAGATGAACCTTGGAAAGCAGATTGGACAAAGTGATTTACTTCAGACTATTTACATGGTCAGAGGTGTGCTGAATGACTTCTAGAAACAGCTCGTGGACTCGCAAATAGTGGCTCAAATCTTGTACCAGAATTTAGCTACGATTCAGCTATGAATATTGCTGGTAGTCAGGCACACAATCAAGCTGAAAGATTCTTTAATGTAAATATGGAGATCGTAGAAAATATCGCAGGGAAGGCTGGAAGTGGAAGGAGTTGGTGGGTTCCAATTACTGGATTCGCTAATACTTTTAAAAAAGAGCCGAAAAATTCTGATTTCTCATCTCCTGAAGAGACAATCACGATTGAAAAACCTGAAATAAACAATGAAACTAGTGAGAAGAAAGATACTCCAGTTGTATTTACGGCACCAGCTGCAGATAATATTCTTCCTGATGAGGTAGAAAATCAGCCAAAAACAATTGCGGAAGAGATTGCTGAAATCAGAAATACTAGAGCTGAAAAAGAAAAAACAATGAAGAAAGAAAATCAAGAAGAATACGAAAGAATATATCAAAAAACAGGTATTGATCTAAGAAACATTAACGATAAGGAAAGTAGGTTTGTAAAACTTGCAGATCTTGACATGAAAGAGTTTGATTTTGAAAATAAGATTTATCTTACTCACCACACAAGCAAAGACAGTGCTGAGAATATCGTAAAAACCGGTCTCTATCATCGTGGAGTTCTCCAATGAACCACTAATCTCGTCGGTAAAGATACCCTTTTAGAACACCTGAAAAATGCTGAGAATGGGAATTATAGACATAGAAACTCTGATACTGTGATAATTTTAGAGTTTGATAAAAAGGAATTTGATATTAATCCAGGGGAGAAGAATGTTATTGATCGTATCTGAGAAAAACTTATCCTAAATAACGCGCAAAATGGATATAGACTCAGTGTTCCTCCTCAATATATTAAAAAAGTAGTTAGCCTTGATCTCAAACCGAAAGATTTGATTAGTAGTATAACTCCAACAATCAACACTGCAGAAAATAAAGTTACGCCAACTATTACTCCTCAGGTTCCAGAAACAATAGTAGAAACATTTTTGGTAGATGAGAAAAGAAAACAATTTACTCAAGCGATCCGTGAATATAGAGAGCTCATTGATAAACTAAACATCTCAAAGGAGCAGCAAAGATCTCTTCATAAATCTGCTAATAAGCTCTTTGGAGATGTGTTTTCTGTTGATTCAGATAGAAAATCTCCTCAAGAAAAAATCAAACAATTCCAAGATGGAATAGCCCTTTTGACTCAACTCAAAAAAGAAATGCAAAGAGAATAAAACAATACAGACTAATCAGAACTTAACTAAAAAAAGATGTAAATAATAAGTAAATCAATATACTTAGGTTCAGATTTTTACCATTTTATGCAAATAAAGATGAAAAACAACAATCAACACCTTGCCGAGGCTCACGAAGAAGATTTTTTGAATGATCTCTTGATGCAAGCTGGTTTTAATCCTGAGGAGGATAATTTTGAAGAACTTAAAGATGAGCTTGAGCCAATTTTGATTGATAGAATTATGGTGAGAGTTTTTGAAAAACTCACTGAGCCACAAAGAAAGGAAGTAATGAAGCTTTTTGATGCAGAAAAAGAAGCAGAAGCTCTAGAAAAAATTGAAAAACTGATTCCAAATTATGATGAATTTTTGGCTGGAGTTTTTGAAGAATTTCAGGAAGAATACTTAGCAAATATGGAGCTTCCTGAAGAAGATGAAAAATAAAAAGAAATCAGACTTTTATCTTTTTAACTAATGAGAAATGGGATTTTGGAAAAGTACAGGAAGATTCACAGGGAACACTGTTGGAGTAGCTCCTAGAGTTGTAGGAACTGGTGTCAGATGAATAATTGATAGCACACAAAGCACAGTTAATGTAGCCTCAGATATGGCTTTTGTCATCAAAGATACTAGTGATAGACTCTGGAAGACTCTCACTTCAGCCTGGAATACAGGGAAATGGTACAATAAACTCTACCAAGTCCCACTTTCTCCATTTGCTGGAGCGGCAGAGGTCGTTGAAGGAGCAGTTAGAACTGTTATAGAACCTACAAGAAATCTGATCCTTAATGCACGTGATACCATTTCGCATGGTTTTACTAATCTAGGGAGAAGTATCCGTTGGCTTTTCAGGACCGATGTTCCGGTTTCAGATTTTAGTTTTGATAAACTAGCATACAAGA
>CAUTDF010000028.1:0-3831 GCA_963537415.1 uncultured bacterium
TATAATTAAGAGATAAAGTAAAGGGGAAATTATGGCTAAATTGATTCCAGGAAAGATTCGTACTGAAGGAATACATCTCTATGAAACTGGAAAAGTTCAAATCATCAAAGAGAAAAATACTCGCCTGTTTGCTCGAGTAGATGAGGAAGAAATCCGCTATAGTTTAGACGATGATTTGGTTTTCTGTGGCTGTGACTTTTTTCAAAAAAGAGGTTATTGTGTTCACTTAGCGGCCTTGGAGCATTATCTTAAAAATGATGACAAGGGCCGTAAAATTTATATCAATTTAGAGACTGGACAGGAAAAACAAGAAGAAGTTGAGACTCAAGTGTCTTTTGGGAAACAGTTCTTGGATATGCTCCAAACTCCTGATTTGCCTAAAATATATCAAATATCTGTAGATGGGCAGGTAGAAGCAGGGACCAATCGTATTATTTGGACTTTAAGAATTGGGACTTCTCCATTTGAAAAGTATTATGTCATACGTGACATTCCTTTATTTTTAAAGGTTATAGAGAATCATAAAGGATATATGATTGGTAAAACATATGAAACTGCCATAGAACTTTCTCAGTTTGACAATAGTAGCCAAAATCTCTTGGTTTTTCTACAGGGATTAATAGAAGACCAATCAGACGCTAGTCTTTTCTTCAAAAATCAAGGTCGCCATCTTTATTTTCCATTAACTTTTTTTGAGCAAGGTGTAAACCTGTTAATGGAATTAGATGATTTTCAGTTTGAGCATCAGATTACAGCTTATCATCATGTCCTGTTTCAAGATTTTGATGGAGAAGCAGGTTTTATCTCCTTTAACATTATGGAAAATCCAAATTATTATGAGATGTATATTACTGAAGAAAAGCGAAGTAATTCGTTTTATAGAGGGCAAGTTCTGTTTCATAAAGGTACTTTTTATCTTTTGTCAAAAGAGCAAGCTAGTTTATTTGATAAAATCATAAGATTACCTATGAATAATCAGGGTAGAAAAGTGCTTCAGTTTGATAAAAGTGATCGAGATTTATTTGCTGCTCAATTAGTTCAGCTTCGCAAAATAGGAAAAGTAGTAGCTCCAGAGAGTCTCCAAATTAGAACTTTTCAACCGTTCTTTTACTTTGATAGAGAAGAAGATGGTTCAATTCGATTGGATATGACATTTGACTATCAATCTTGTCTTGTAACATCTCGTAAGGAACTTGAAACCCTCCCCTTTGCAAGTGATATTCAATTCGCACAAAAGATTTTTCAACTAGCTCTATCTTCTGGTTTTGAGGCGGAATTTCAATCTTGGCGTCAAGGTCTCAAGTCTGAAGCTATCTATACTTTCTTTCATAAAGTTATCCCTGACTTTCAATCGCTTGGAGAAGTTTCTATTTCTGAAAAATTACAAGAACTTTATAAAGTTCGAAAACCTCAGATTCAGGTATCTTCACAAGGAAATCTATTAGATATTCATTTTGATTTTCAAGAAATTTCTAAAGAAGATATCGACTTGGCTATGAAAGCTTTGGCAAGTCATCAAGATTTTTACATTAACTCATCTAATGAAGTGTTCTTTTTTGATGAGGAGACGAAAAAGGTTCGTCAGGAAATAGAAGACCTGGGTATTGATGAGATTGGAGATGGTTCATTTAGAGCACGCAAGTCTCTAGCTTATACCATCTCTCAGCTGTTTAAAAATCAAGAGCATATCTCTTTATCAGATGAGTTTCGAGGTTTAGCGCGTGATTTGAAACATCCAGAGGAATTTCCCATCCAAAAAATGGACATTAAAGCTCAATTAAGAGACTATCAGAAAAAGGGAGTTCAATGGCTTCAGATGCTCCATCACTATGGTTTTGGGGGGATTTTGGCAGATGATATGGGTTTAGGGAAGACCTTGCAGAGTATCGCCTTTATTAGTAGCCAAATTAAGAAAGATAGTAGAATCTTAATTTTAGCTCCATCTGGTCTAATTTATAATTGGGCTGATGAATTCAAAAAATTTGCACCAGATTTAGATTTGGTCGTTGTCCACGGACTTAAACCGAATCGAGAATCACTTTTGGCAGAAAAACATCAGATATATGTTACTAGTTATGCAACTTTCCGTCAGGATAGTGACATATACAAGCAGATGTCTTTTGATTTTCTATTTTTAGATGAAGCGCAAGTGATGAAGAACTCGCAAACTAAGATTGCTAAAACCTTAAGACAGTTTGTCGTACCCTCAATCATTGCTCTTTCAGGAACCCCAATTGAAAACCATCTTGGAGAACTGTGGTCCATTTTCCAAATCGTCTTGCCAGGATTACTACCAGCAAAAAATGATTTTATGAAATTATCCGCAGAGCAGGTATCTCAATTTATTAAGCCTTTTGTTATGCGACGCAAGAAGGAAGAAGTTCTATCAGAGTTACCTGACTTGATAGAAGTAGTCTATAAAAATGAACTTGAAGATCAACAAAAAGCCATATATCTAGCTCAATTACAACAAATGAAGGAACGCATGGTCCAAGTAACTGAGACAGAATTTCAAAAAAACCGCATAGATATTTTATCGGGCATTATGCGTCTACGTCAGATTTGTGATACACCAGCTTTGTTTATGGATGATTATGAAGGAGCAAGTGGCAAGCTAGATAGTTTGCGTGATCTGCTAATACAGATTTCCGAAAGTGGTCACAGGGTTTTAATTTTTTCTCAATTTAGAGGTATGTTGGATCTTATAGAGAAAGAGCTGCCTAGTTTAGGTTTATCATCTTTTAAAATAACAGGTTCTACACCTTCTAAGGAACGTCAAGAGATGACTAAGGAATTTAATCAAGGTGAGAAGGATGTCTTATTAATTTCACTTAAAGCTGGAGGAGTAGGGCTTAATCTAACAGGAGCTGATACAGTCATATTAGTCGATTTATGGTGGAATCCTGCAGTCGAATCTCAGGCTATTGGTAGAGCACACAGAATGGGCCAAGAAAAGATTGTTGAGGTTTATAGATTGGTAACACGTGGCACTATCGAGGAGAAGATTCAGGAGCTACAAGAACAGAAAAAGAATCTAGTCTCAGAGGTCTTGGATGGAACTGAGTCACGTGCAAGTCTGACTCTTGATGAAATCAGGGAAATTTTGGGAATATCGTAAGACAAGACTTGAAAAATCAGGACTTTACGCTATAATGGAGTATTGAAAGGAAATAAAAATGAATCAAAAACGGTTTCCAATAATATCAGATGATGAGATCATGCTATCAGAGATGCCAGCCATGAACTTATATGATGAATCAGACTTTATTAGTAATATCAAGGGAGACTACCAAGACAAGAATTACTTAGAGTGGTCACCAATTATTAAGGATAAACCTTCGAATCAACAACATAATAGGCAAGTTTCTGAAAAAACAGAAAAAAGCTATGCTGAATTGGCTCGCGAAGAAGCAAGAGCAGATTTGAAGAAAAAACGTTCAGCTAGTTATTTGACACAGGATATTACGCATGTAAGACGCCATAAAAGTTCTAAAATTGCTAAACCATCGAAGCAGCCTACGGCTCCTTTCCAAAAGGAGAATCCAGGAGAATATACAAAATACAGTAAAAAATTGACTCAAAGTCATTACATTTTGGCAGAGAATAGGGTTCAGATACAAAAGTCTTCTGCAGAGGATAATCTAGGACCAAAGAAAAACAATTTTGATTTCTTGAAGAAAAGCCAAATATATAACAAAAAAGAAAATCAAACTGAAAAAGAACGAAAAGTTGCTCAAGAACTTAACTTGACAAATATAACAGAATAATAAAGGGGAATAAGATGGCAAAAACCTATCATTTTATCGGAATCAAAGGATCAGGTATGAGTGC